>JANNLG010000014.1:0-32171 GCA_031396695.1 Deltaproteobacteria bacterium | reverse complement strand
AAGTTCATCGTCTCGGCGTTGCCGTACTTGGCCTTCGCCATCGCCTCGTTGATGAAGTAGGAGGCGCCCGAGGTGATGATCATCAGGACGCGCATGACGAAGATCCAGACCAGCAGCTGAATCTGGACGCTCTGGTAGCCGGGGCCGGCGACCGCCTCGTTGATCGCGAGGAGGATGAAGGTGATGAGCGCGACGCCGGTGACGCCGTAGGTCTCGAAGCCGTCCGCCGAGGGGCCGACCGAGTCGCCGGCGTTGTCACCGGTGCAGTCCGCGATCACGCCCGGGTTGCGCGCGTCGTCTTCCTTGATCTTGAAGACGATCTTCATCAGATCGGAGCCGATGTCGGCGATCTTGGTGAAGATGCCGATGTCGGCGATCTTGGTGAAGATGCCGCCCGCGATGCGCAGCGCCGCGGCGCCGAGCGACTCGCCGATCGCGAAGCCGATGAAGCAGGGGCCGGCGAAGCTGCCGGGCACGAAGAGCAGGATCGCGAGCATGATCAGGAGCTCGACCGAGATCAGCACCATGCCGATCGACATGCCGGCCTGGAGGGGGATCTGGTAGGTCGGGAAGGGCTTGCCGCGGAGGCTCGCGAAGGCGGTGCGCGAGTTCGCGAAGGTGTTCACGCGGATGCCGAACCAGGCCACCCCGTAGCTGCCGGCGATCCCGACCAGGCTGAAGCCGAGGATGATGGCCACGCGAAAGGCCGAGGATGATGGCCACGCGAAAGGCCGTCATCTCCTCGTCTTTGATCAGGAACCCGAAGTACAGGACCATGACCGCGCCGATGAACAGCCACAGGATCGCGATGAACTTGCCCTGCGTGACGAGATACTGCTGGCAAGTCGCATAGATGAGCTCGGAGATCTCGAGCATCGATTTATGGACGGCCATGTTCTTGAGCTGCATGTACTGGAAGAGCCCGAAACCCATGCCGAGCGCGCACACGAGCAGACCCCAGGTGAGGATGCTGGCGCCGCTGGTCGTGCCGCCGAAGAACGCCGGCTCCGCGAAGCTCGGCAGCTTCAGCGATGCTTCGCTGGCGAGGGCCGGATCGGCGCCGAAGAGCGCGACGAGCGCGGCTGCAAACGTGAACCAAACGAAGCGCGGGACGAACTTGTCCATTAGCGGGGCTCCCTCTTCCCGGTTACAGGCGGCCGTCTGATAGCACAGATGCGCGGCCCCGGTCGAATCAGTAGCCTGCGGCGACGATGCCCCCGATCAAGCCGAGCGTTCGTCCGAGTCGCCCCGAATTCTCCTCCGGTCCCTGCGTGAAGCGCCCCGGCTGGTCGCTGGACGCGTTGAAGGGAGCCATGCTCGGCCGCTCGCACCGCGCGAAGCTGCCGAAGGAACGGCTCGCGGCCGTGATCGATCGCAGCCACCGGCTGCTCGGCATGCCCGCCGACTACAAGCTCGCGATCGTGCCGGCCTCCGACACCGGCGCGGTCGAGATGGCGATGTGGAGCCTGCTCGGTGAGCGGCCGGTCGATGTGCTCGCCTGGGAGAGCTTCGGCCAGGAGTGGGTGACCGACGCCACTCAGCAGCTCGGCCTCGACGCGCGCGTGCTGTCGGCGCCGTACGGCGAGCTCCCCGATCTTTCGCAGGTCGACTTCACGCGCGACGTGGTTTTTCCCTGGAACGGCACCACCTCGGGCGTGCGCGTTCCGAACGACGCCTGGCTGCCGGCCACGCGCGCCGGGCTCACGATCTGCGACGCGACCTCGGCCGTGTTCGCGATGCGGCTGCCCTGGCCGAAGCTCGATGTGGTGACGTGGAGCTGGCAGAAGGTGCTCGGCGGCGAGGCGGCGCACGGCATGCTCGCGCTGTCGCCGCGCGCGGTCGCGCGGCTCGAGAGCTACGCCCCGCCGCGGCCGCTGCCGAAGATCTTCCGGCTCACCAAGAAGGGCAAGCTCGACCTCGAGCTGTTCGGCGGCGCGACCATCAACACGCCCTCGATGCTGTGCGTCGAGGACGCGCTCGACGGGCTTGGCTGGGCGGAACGCGTGGGCGGTCTCGAGGCGCTGATCGCGCGCAGCGAGGGAAATCTCGAAGCCGTGGCTTCGTGGGTCTCGCGCACGGACTGGGTCGACTTCCTGGCGCGCGATCCGGCCACGCGCTCGTGCACGTCGGTGTGCCTGAAGGTCGTCGACCCGTGGTTCGAGCAGCTTCCCGCGCCCGAGCGCGCCGACGCCGTGAAGAAGCTGGTCGCGATCGTCGAGAAAGAGGGCGTCGCGCTCGACATCGCGAGCTATCGCGACGCGCCCCCGGGGCTGCGCATCTGGTGCGGCGCCACCGTCGAACGCGACGACGTCGCCGCGCTTCTGCCCTGGCTCGACTGGGCCTACGCAGAAGTGCGTGGCGACTGAAGACGATGCCGCGTGAGCTCGAGATCGGCCGCGCGGCCGTCGGCATCGACGAGCTGCTCCAGCTCGCGCGCGGCGAATGCAGGGCGGTGCTGTGGGACGATCCCAGCTACCGCGCGCGGCTCGCCGCAGGCTGCGCGGCGATCGAGCGGCGCGTCGACCGCGAGCTCCCGGTCTACGGTGTCACGACCGGTGTCGGCTCCGCCGTGGTCGACGCCGTGCCGGCCGAGCACCGCGACGAGCTCGCGCGCAATCTGATCGGCTCGCTCGGCGTCGGGACTGGCCGCATCCTGGACGAGGTCGAGGCGGCGGCGGTCGTCGCGGCGCGCGCGATCTCGCTAGCGGCGGGGCACTCGGGCGTGCGCGCCGAGGTGATCGAGCGACTCTGCGAGCTGCTGAACGCGCGACTGCTGCCCCGCATCCCCGCCCGGGGCTCCGTCGGCGCGAGCGGTGATCTGGCGCCGCTCTCGTATCTCGCGGCGCTCGTCGCTGGCGAACGCGAGGCGACGCTGCGCGGGCGCGAGCAAAGCGCCGCCGTTGCGCACGACGCGCTCGGCATCGCGCCGCTCGAGCTCGGCGCGAAGGAGGCGCTCGCGATCGTGAACGGGACCAGCGTGATGACGGCGCTCGGCTGCCTCGCGCTCGAGCGCGCAACGCGACTCGCGCGGCTCGCCTGCGCGACCACCGCGATCGCGAGCGACGTCACGAACGGCAATCCCGGGCATTTCGACGCGCGCATCGCGGCCTGGAAGCCGCATGCCGGTCAGATCCGCGCGGCGGCGTTCATCGCGGCCGATCTCGACTACGACGCCGCACGCAGCGGTCCGACACCCGCACGCCTGCAGGACCGCTACTCGATCCGCTGCGCGCCGCAGGTGATCGGCGTGCTGCTCGACGCTGCGCTTCTCGCGCGCGGCGTGCTCGAAGTCGAGCTCAACAGCGCGAACGACAATCCGCTGGTCGATCCGGAAACCGGCGACGTCCTGCACGGCGGCAACTTCTACGGCGGCCACGTGTGCTTCGCGCTCGACGCGCTGAAGTCCGCGGTCGCAGGCACGGCCGATCTGCTCGACCGCCAGCTCGCGCTCTTGTGTCAGCCACAGGCGAGCGACGGCCTGCCCGCGAATCTGATCGCGGTGCAGGGCGAGCGGCGCTTCGCGCACAGCGGCTTCAAGGCCATGCAGATCGCGGCGTCGGCGCTCACGGCCGAGGCGCAGAAGCTCTCCATGCCAGCCTCGGCCTTCAGCCGCAGCACCGAATCGCACAATCAGGACAAGGTCAGCCTCGCCACGATCGCGGCGCGCGACGCGTTGCGCATCGTCGAGCTGGCCGAGACGGTGGCGGCGATCCAGCTGCTGGCCGGCTGTCAGGCGCTCGAGCTGCGCGGGCGCGAGCGCGCGCGTGGCCGCGGCCGAGCGCTGCTCCAGGCCGTGCGCAAGGAGGTGCCGATGCTCTACGACGACCGGCGCCAGGACCGCGACATCGAGCGCGTGCTCGCGCTGCTGCGGGGCGGCGCGCTGCCGCTCGGCGGGGGCTGAGTTCCCGTGGCGCTGTTCGGCAGACGCGCCTACGACCGCGCCGACTCGTTGGCGCGCGCTGCCAAAGCGCTCGGCCGCGGCAAGCGCAAGCAGGCGATCGCCGAGTACCGGCGCGTGCTCGCGCAGGAGCCCGGCAATCCCGTGATCCTCGCCAAGCTCGCCGCGCTGCTGGCCGAGACGCGCCAGCTCGCGGAGGCCGGCGAGAAATGGAGCGCCGCGGGCAAGCAGTACGAGATGCAGGGCTTCCCCGAGAAGGCGCTCGCGGTCTACACACAGGCGGTCCTGTACCTGCCGCGCTCGCTCGAGCTTCGGGAGACGATTTCGGGTCTGTATCTGGCGCGATCGCGGCGCGCCGACGCGATCGCCGTGCTGTTCGACGGCCGCAAGCACTTCCGCCGGCGCAAGCAGCGGCCGCTCGCGATCCGGCTGTTGCGCGGAGCGGTGCGGATCGAGCCGTGGCACCTCGACGCGACGCTCGAGCTCGCGCGGCTGCTCTCGAAGTCGGGCGGACGCGCCGAGGCCGATCGCCTGTACCAAGGCCTGTGCGAGAAGAAGCGCGGCGCGCAGCTCCGGCGCGTGCGCGGTGCGATGTACCGGCGCTCTCCGACTCCGGCCGCGCTCTGGCGCTGGCTGCGCGCCGCACTGCTCGGCCGCTAGTCGTGGTGCTCGCGCTCCGGCAGGTAATCGCGACCGCTCGGCTCGCGGCGCTCGGCTCGGTGCTGGAGAGCCCCGTCTTTCTGCTCGACTATCTGCTCCGCCTGCTGCGCGTGGCGGTTCTGCTCGCGCTCTGGCGGGTCGTGCTCGGCGCGGAGGGCGCAGCGTCGCCGGTCGCGCTCGGCACGGTGCTGACCTACGCGCTGCTCGCGGAGGTCTTCGGCGATCAGCTCTCGGTGCGGACCACGATCGCGAACGCGTTCTGGCAGGGCTCGATCGCGCAGCACTTCCTGCGGCCCATGCTGCTCGTGCCGCAGTTCGCGTCGGAGATGCTGGGCGGCTGGCTCGTCAACTTCGCGCTGTTCTCGCTGCCGCTGCTGCTGGCGGCGTCGCTGTTCGGTGTCGATCCGCAGCCCGCGAGCGGCACGTCGGCGCTGCTCTTCGCCGCGAGCTTGTCGCTCGCGATCTGCGTCGGGCTCGCGTTCGATTTCATCGTCGCCGCGCTCACGGTCGCGCTCGAGCAGCCGGTCTGGCTGATGCAGTGGGTCTCGCAAGCGGTGGCGGTCGTGCTGTCGGGCGCGGTGATTCCGCTGGCGCTCCTGCCCTGGGGACTCGGCTCGGTGCTCGAGTGGCTGCCGTTCGCGTCGCTCGCGTGGGCTCCGCTCGCGATCTACACCGGCATCGGCGAGGCGCCGCGCTTGATCGCGCTGCAGGTGGCGTGGGCGTGCGTGCTCTGGCCGCTCGCGGGTTGGCTGTGGCGCGCGAACCGCGAGAAGGTGGTCGGCTTTGGCGGCTGAACTCCGCGCCGAGCTCGCGCGCCTGCCTCGGCTCTGGGGACTGTACGCGCGCATGGACCTGCTCTGGATCGCGCGCGGGGCGAAGGTCGCGTTCTCCTGGTACTTCGCGGATCTCCTGCTCGCGCTCGGCTCCGCGGTCTGGGCATTCCTGCTGGCCGAGCGCTTCGACGGAATCGGCGTGTGGAGCACGGCGCAGATCGCGTTCCTGCTCGGCCTGGCGCTGTTCGTGCGCGGCGCGGTCGACTTCGCGTTCAACGCGAACATGTACTGCCCGAGCCGGCGCATCGGCCGCGGGCAGCTCGATCACATGCTGCTGATCCCGCAGCCGCTCTGGGTCTCGATCGCGAGCGACGGCTTCATGCCGTTCTCGTGCTCGGGCACGCTGCTCGGCGGGACGGCGGTGCTCGTGCTCTCGGCGCGCTCGCTCGAGCTTCCGATCAGCGTCGGCTGGCTCGCGCTGTTCGCGCTCTACGTCGTGTCGGCGGGCGCGATCATGCTGTCGTTCGCGTATCTGTGGGGAAGCCTCGCGTTCATCGCGCCGCGCGGCGCGGAGGAGATCAACTCCACGACCATGCGCTTGCTCGAGCAGCTGAAGCCGTTTCCGCTCGACGGCGTCGGCGGTGGACTCGCCGTGCTGCTGCTCACGGTCGTGCCTGCGGGCTTCCTCGCCTGGCTGCCGAGCCGCGTGCTGCTCGGGCTCGACGATTCGAGCTGGGGCCTGCTATGGACTCCGCTCGCCGCGCTCGTGTTCGCGTCGCTCGCGGTCGTCGTGTTCCGGCTCGGGCTCCGCCACTACGCACGCACAGGCTCCACTCGGTACTTGGCCCATGGACATCGCCGTTAGTCTCGATCGAGTCTGGAAGGTCTACCGGCAGAGGCAGCGCTCTGCTCGGGCGGGCGACGTGTTCCGAAATCTGTTCCGGCCGCAGATCGTGAAGATCGAAGCGCTGCGCGGCGTGAGTCTGGAGGTGCGACGCGGCGAGATCGTCGCCTACGCGGGACCGAACGGCGCGGGCAAGAGCACCACCATCAAGCTGCTCGCGAGTCTGCTCGCGCCCGACTCGGGCAGCGTGCGCGTACTCGGCATGGACCCGGTGCGCGAGCGCGTGCGCTACGTCGGCCGGATCGGCGTCGTGTTCGGCCAGCGCACGGAGCTCTGGTGGGATCATCCCGTGGCCGCGAGCTTCGACTGGAAGCGCGTGGTCTGGAACATCCCGCGCGAGCGCTACGAGCGAATGCTCGGTCTGGTGCGCGAGCTGCTCGGGCTCGACGAGTTCATGAACGCGCTCGCGCGCGAGCTCTCGCTCGGCCAGCGCATGCGCGCGGATCTGGCCATGGCGCTGCTGCATGAGCCGGAGGTGCTGTTCCTCGACGAGCCCACGCTCGGCCTGGACGTGCTGGCGCGAAGGAACATCCTGCGCTTCGTGCGCGAGGCGAATCGCGAGCGCTCACTGACTGTGGTCGTCACCAGTCACGACATGGACGAGCTCGAGCAGCTCGCCGGCCGGATCGTCATGCTGCACCGCGGCAACATCGCGTTCGACGGCGACTTCGCGAGCCTGCGCCGCCAGGTGAGCGACCGCCGCGTGCTCTTGCTCGAGACACCGAACGGCGCGGTGCCCGAGCTCGTCGGCGCCGAACGGACCGGCGGCGAGAACGGCCGACACGAGTACGTGTACGACGCGACCCGCGTGCAACTCTCCGCGCTACTCGAGCAGGCCGCCGCGCAAACTCAGATCCTGGACGTCGAAACCCACCGCGCGCCGATCGACGGCCTGGTCGCCGACCTGTACGAGCGCTGGCAGCGCGAGCCGCGCTAGAAGAGCGGACGGTGCGCGAGGCGCGGCAGCACGTAGCGCGCGAAGAGATCGCACTCGGCTAGGTGCGGATACCCGGACAGGATGAACGCATCGATGCCCAGCGCGGCATAGGCCTCGAGCTTGGCGAGCACCTGGTCAGGGTCGCCGACGATCGCGGCGCCGCAGCCGCTGCGCGCGCGGCCGATCCCGGTCCAGAGCGACTGCTCGGCGAAGCCGTCGTCGTCGGCGAGGCTGCGGATCTCGGCCTGCCGGCGCACGCCCTGCGAGGCGTGGTCGAGTGACCTGCGGCGGATGGCTTCGCCCACCACGGGATCGAGTCGGGAGAGCAGCCGGCTCGCGGCCGCGCGCGCTTCGCGCTCGCTCTCGCGCACGATCACGTGCACGCGGTAGCCAAAGCGCAAGCTGCGCCCGTAGTTCGCGGCGCGGGCGCGCATCTCGTCGAGCAGGCTCGCGACACCGGGCAACAGGTCGGGCCACATCAGGTAGACGTCCGCCGCCCGCGCGGCGACGTCCTTGGCGGCCTCCGACAGGCCGCCGAAGTAGAGCGGCGGGCAACGGCCCGAAACCGTGCGCAGCCGCGGCGGCGCGATCTCGAGTTCGTAGTGCTCGCCCGCGTGAGCGATGGTCTGCCCGTCGAGCAGGGCGCGCAGGATCTGCATGACCTCGAGCGTGCGCGCGTAGCGCTGCGCCGACTCGAGCGGCGCTCCGGGCAGATCGCTCGAGATGACGTTGATGGTGAGCCGTCCGCCGAGCATCCGGTCGAGCGTGGCGACCTGGCGCGCGAGCTGCGGCGGCCACAGCTCGCCGCAGCGCACGGCGACGAGCAGGCGCAGGCGCTCGAGCAGAGGCGCGACGGCGCCGGCGAACGCGATCGGATCGATGCCGAGTTCGTAGCCGGAGGGCAGCAGGATGTTGTCGTACCCGCCGGCCTCGGCGCGCAGCACGATTTCGCGGCAGTGTTCGAGCGAGCTCACGAGCTTCACATCCGGCACACCGAGATACTCGTAGTCGTCGTCGCAGAGCGCCGCGAACCACGCGATCTCGACCGGCCTCTCTAGCAACACCGACCCCGCCGCTCGCCGTGCTCGCAAAGCGTGCGGCGCGGATCGGGCCCGAGCTGCGTCGCGCCGATGAAGCCGCGCAAGAAGGATTGCAGCGCGGCGAGGAACGAGCGAACGGCCGTCATGCCTCGACCGCCTCGCGCGCGATCTGCGGCGATGCGCCCGGCCCGCGCAGCGTCCTCCACCACACGCGCATGGCGTCGAGCACGACGATCGCGACCAGCGTCATGAACAGACCTGTGATCGCGGCGTCCAGGCGCGCGTTCCAGATCATCGTCTGCACCTCGACGAGCTTCTCGGGCGGAACCAGACCCTGCGCGAGCTGGCCCGCGAAGTGATCGGCCTGCGCGAGGAAGCCGATCCGGCGATCGGGGTCGAGGATCTTCTGCCAGCCCGCGGTCATGGTCACCGTCAACAGCCAGGCGAGCGGGGTCGCGGTCGCGAACGCGAACACCGGCCGCGCCGATTTCACGAACAGCGTGGTGGCGAGCGCGAGCGCGGTCGCCGCGAGCAGTTGGTTCGCGATCCCGAATAGCGGCCACAGCGAATTGATCCCGCCCAGCGGATCGATCACGCCCTGGTACAGGAAGTAGCCCCAGCCCGAGACGATCAGCGCCGACGCGAGCAGGTTCGCCGGCAGCGACGAGGTGCGGCCGAGCGGCTCCCACAGGTTGCCGAGCATGTCCTGGATCATGAAGCGGCCGACGCGCGTGCCGGCGTCGAGCGTGGTCAGGATGAAGAGCGCCTCGAACATGATCGCGAAGTGGTACCAGAGCGCCTTCATCGCCTCGCCGCCGAGCGCGCGCGAGAAGATCTCCGCCATGCCCACGGCCAGACTCGGCGCCCCGCCCGTGCGCGAGAGCAGCGTGGTCTCGCCGACGCTCTTGGTGAGCGCGTCGAACGCGGCTGGATCGAGCGCGAAGCCCCAGCCGCTGATGGTTGCGGCCGCGCTCGCGACGTCGCTGCCGATCAGCGCGGCGGGAGAGTTGATCGCGAAGTAGACGCCGGGGTTCATCACGGCCGCAGAGAGCAGCGCCATGATCGCGACGAAGCTCTCCATCAGCATCGCGCCGTAGCCGATGAAGCGCGCGTCGCTCTCGCGGTCCAGAAGCTTTGGCGTGGTGCCGCTCGAGATCAGCGCGTGGAAGCCCGACATTGCCCCGCACGCGATCGTGATGAAGCAGAACGGGAACACCTTGCCCGCGAACACCGGCCCGGTGCCGTCGATGAACTTCGTGATCGCCGGCAGCTGCACGTCCGGCCGCACCCAGAGCAGGCCGGCGGCGAGCAGCGCCACCGTACCGATCTTGATGAACGCCGACAGGTAGTCGCGCGGTGCGAGCAGGAGCCAGACCGGCAGGACGCTGGCGACGAAGCCGTAGCCGATGATCGAGAGCGCCAGCGTTCGTTTGTCGAGATCGAAGTAGGTGCGCAGCACTTCGTGTTCGTTCACGTAGTGACCGCCGATCACCGCGAGCAGAACCAGGCTGACACCGATCAGCGACGCCTCGAGCACCTGGCCGGTCCGCACGTGCACCATGTACACGCCCATCAAGAGCGCGATCGGAATGGTCGCGCCGACGGTGAACGCCGACCACGGACTGCCGAACATCGCGTTCACGACCACCAGCCCGAGCACGCCGATCAGGATGATCATGATCGCGAGCACGCCGATCAGCGCCGCCACGCCGCCGACCGGCCCGATCTCCTCGCGCACCATCTGACCGAGGCTCTTGCCGTCTCGGCGCAGCGAGCCGACCAGGATCGTGAAGTCCTGCACCGCCCCGCCGAGCACGACGCCGATCAGAATGTAGAGTGTGCCGGGCAGGTAGCCGAACTGCGCGGCGAGGATCGGTCCGACCAGCGGGCCGGGTCCCGCGATCGCGGCGAAGTGGTGGCCGAACACCACCCAGCGATTGGTCGGCACGAAGTCCTTGCCGTCCGCGAAGCGGTGCGCGGGCGTGATGCGCGAGTCGTCGAGCATGAGCGCGCGCGAGGCCAGAAACGCGGAGTAGAAGCGGTAGCCGAGCGCGTACGTGCACAGCGCGGCGACCAGGAACCAGGTGCTCGAAATCGTCTCGCCGCGCGAGAGCGCGACCACCCCGAGCGATCCGGCTCCCGCGAGCGCGACCATGACCCAGCCGATCCGAGCAGCAAACGACATGGCGGCATTGTACTGTCCGCGCCAAGGGGAGGCGGATGCGAAGCGGATTTTGCGTGTTGGTCGCGAGCCTGCTCGCCGGCTCGGGCTTGCTCGCGTGCGCGAAGGTGTCGGAGTTCGCGACGGCACACACGTACGGGCCGAGCTTCGACTACATCCCCGACGACCAGGTCGATTCCGTGATGTGGCAGCTCGCGCGCGACGTGAAGCGCATCGACGCGCTCACGCGCGATCCCGGGGCGATCACGACGGCGCAGGCCAACGAGATCGCGAGCCTGCTCGTGATGATGGAGGACGCGACCGACCGACTGGGCACGCAGGGCGTGCGCACCAATCACCCGCTGATCGACGAGCATCGCGAGCAGTTCCGCGCCGACCTCGAAGCCGCGCGCCGCGGCGTGCTCGCCAAGCCGCCGAGCTACCGACTCGCCGAGGACGTCTCGACGGCCTGCATGCACTGTCACGAACACGGCACCCGCTGACGCGCGCGGTGTCATAATCGCCCGAGACGGGAGGCGCGCCATGAAGGACGTGCAGGGCAGGGTCGCGGTGATCACCGGCGCAGCCAGCGGCATCGGCCGCGGCATGGCCGAGAGCTTCGCCGCCGCGGGCATGAAGCTGGTGCTGGCCGACGTCGACGCGGATCGGCTCGCGTCGGTCGCGCAGGAGCTCGAGAAATCCGGCGCCGAGGTCGTGCCGGTGAAGACGGACGTATCGAAGCAGGACGAGGTCGACGAGCTGGCGCGCCGCGCGCTCGACGCGTTCGGTGCGGTGCACGTGGTCTGCAACAACGCCGGCGTCGCGCACGGCGGAGTGCCGACCTGGCAGAGCACGCTGCACGACTGGGAGTGGATCGTCGGCGTGAACCTGATGGGCGTCGTGCACGGCGTGCGCGCGTTCACGCCGCTCCTGCTCGAGCAGGGCGAGGGTCACATCGTGAACACGGCCTCGATGGCGGGCCTGATCTCGGGCGGGGGCAACGCGCTGTACGGCGTGACGAAGCACGCGGTCGTCGCGCTCTCCGAGGCGCTCTTCAACGAGCTCGCCGCGCAGAACCCGTCGCGGGTGCGCGTGTCGGTGCTCTGTCCCGGCTGGATCAACACGCAGATCCTGCAGTCGTCGCAGCGCAACCAGCCCGAGGCCGTTCGTCACCACCTGCCGCAGGATCGCACCAGCCCCGAGGCGGAGATCCGTCGCAAGCTGGTCGAGTCACTGCTCGCGAGTGGCCTCGAGCCGCGAAAGGTCGGAGATCTCGTGCTCGACGCGATCCGCGAAGAGCGCTTCTGGGTCCTCACTCACCCGCACTGGAAGTCGATGATCCGCCACCGCATGGAGAACGTGCTCGAAGAGCGTGACCCGACGCCAGCGGGACCGCCCTCGACCGGACGCGGCTAGGCGCTATCGGCTGTCGCGCTTCGCCGCCCGTGCGGCCGACAACGCCGCCGGCTACATGTTGCTCGCAAGCGGCTTCAGTGGGCGTGCGTCGGCAGCGGCTTGGGCGGCGGAAGCGCTGCGAACGCCGCGTGCGTCGCAGATCCGCGCGTGAGCGCGAGCGCGTAGAGCAGCGGCGGGTAGGGCATGACCTTCCGTCCGCCGATCAAGAGCATGGGCGTGCCGTGAATGTCGTTCGCGATCGCCCACGCGACGTCGGCTTTCAGCTTCTGCTCGGTCTCGGGTGCGCTCATGCAAGTCGCGAGCTCGGCGGGCGGCACGACGCGGCCGGCGATTTCGAGCACGAGCGCCTCGTCGAGCTCGCGCTGGCGGCGCAGCAGCTCGCCCGTGAGCTCATAGGCGCCGGGCCGTCCCTCGGCGCAGATCTGCGCGCGCGCGGCGATGCACGGCAGCGGGTTGCTCTCGTCGCGCTTCACGCTCGGATTGCACGCCGGATCGAGCGGGTAGTGGTGCGGCGCGAGCGAGTACGTGTCGGGGCCGAGCCGCTCGCGGAGCCGGAGCATCACTTCGTGTAGCTGCGCGCAGTGACTGCACAGCGTGTCGAACCACTCGGTGAGCACGAGCCGAGCGCCCGGCGGGCCGATCACGCTGCGCGGGGGAGGCGGCTCCAACACCGGACTGGCGGCGTAGTCCGCGAGCATGTCCGACATGAGCTGCCGCACGTCCGCGGGCGCCTCGCGGATCAGGCGCGCGAGCTCCTGGTCGTCGCTCGAATTCGTCGGCAGGGGGGCGTCGTCGCCGATCGCACGGTTGCCCTGGGTCGACGGGTTCTGCGGCGTGCGCAGTCCCGGCACGAGCAGGATCGCGAACGCGAGCACGAGTCCGCCCGCGGCGAGACCCGCGCCGCGCGCGAGCCCACCGGGCAACGTGCCGCGCAGCGCCACCCAACACACGACGGCGTAGAGCAGCGTGAGCACGTAGGTGAGTCCGCAGGTCGCACAGATGTGTCCGAAGCGGACCGATGCGCCGAGCAGGAGGGCGACGCCGAGCGCGCCCCCGACCGCGACGAGTGCGGTCGACGCGAGCCACGGGTCCGCAACACGCCGCTGCGCGAGCCGCGCGCGCGCGACCAGCGGCAGCGCGAACGCGAGCAGGCCCCAGGCCACGCCCCAAGCCGCGACCGGCAGTCCCGTGAAGCCGTGCACCGCCGCCGCGAACGGGGAGTCCCAGACTTCGGCGCAGCGTCCGCCGCCGCCGGGCGCGCAGAAGATCTCGCCGCCGCCGCGCGCGACCACCAGCTCGTACCACTGAAACACCGCCCAGCCCGCGGCCAGCGCGCCGACGAGTCCGGCGAGCGCGAGCGCCCCGGAGCGCGCCGCGGGTTCGTCGATCCGCACCGTCTTTTTCGCCACGCGCGCTACGCTAGCGAACTCGGATGGCCGCACCCACGAAGCTCAGCGAAAAGCAGATCGAGAACGCCCTGCGCGCGCTGTCGGGCTGGAGCCTGCGCGACGGCAAGCTGCACCGAGAGCTGCAATTCGCCGACTTCGGCGCCGCGTTCGCGTTCATGACGCGCGTCGCGCTGGTGGCCGAGAAGCGCGACCACCACCCGGAGTGGTCCAACGTCTGGAATCGCGTCCGTATCGATCTGGTCACGCACGAGTCGAACGGCATCACCGAACGCGACGTAGCGCTCGCGCTGCGGATCAGCGAGCTGGCGCCGGACTCAAAGTAGGTTCGCGATCTCCAGCTCGATCACGGTCGCCAGCGGATCGAGCACGTCCTCGGGCACGCGGATGGTCAGCTCGCCGAGCGGGTCGGGATTCACCATTCCGTCGAGAATCGGGGTCCGGCCGCGGTGTTCGAGCGCGCGGCCGCTGGCGAGCTCGCGCACCGAGCGCACGCGCCGGATCGGCACGCCGCGCACGCTCACGGATTCGTAGGGCCGCATCAGCAGGTGCAGGAACACGCGCGCGCCCTTGCGCGTCGACGGTCCGTAGAACTGCCAGGGTTCGAGACCGGGTTCCGAGTCGTGGATCGCGTCGCCGTAGCGCGAGATCCAGCCGGCCAGCGCGTCGAGGCGTTCGATCTGCTCGGCGGGCAGCGCGCCGTCGGCCTTCGGGCTCACGTTGAGCAGCAGGTTTCCGCCGCGGCTGGCGACCTCGCACAGCGCGTGCACGAGCGCGCGCGGGCTCTTGTAGCGCGTGTCCGCGGGATTCCACGCCCAGGTCTCGTTCATGGTGAGACAAGTCTCCCAGCGTCGGGCGGGCGGCAGCGGCGGAATGAACTGCTCGGGCGTGTCGTAGTCGCCCTGGCCGGGCAGGCGATCGTTGATCACGATTCCCGGCTGCAAGCCACGGATCAGCGCGATGAACTCCTCCGCGCGCCACTCGGCGGGGGAGCGCTCCCAGCCGCCGTCGAACCAGAGCAGGTCGATCTTCCCGTAGTCCGTCAGCAGCTCGCGCATCTGCGCGAACTGGAACTCCATGAAGCGCCCCCACTGTTCGGGCGTCGGGCGCGGCGTTCGGCCGAAGCGATAGGGCCGGTGCTCGTCGCGGAATGCGGGGTAGTCCGCGTGGTGCCAGTCGCACAGGGAGTAGTAGATGCCGACCCGCAGGTCGTTCGCGCGCGCGGCGTCGACGAACTCGCGCACCAGATCGCCGTCGTACTTCGAGTGCGCGACCGACAGCTCGCCGGTCCGGGTGGGCCACATCGCGAAGCCGTCGTGGTGCTTGGCGGTGAGCACCGCGTAGCGCATGCCGGCGCGCTTTGCGCGCGCGAGCCAGTCGCGCGCGGCGAGCTTGTCGGGCGCGAAGCTCGCCGCGCTCGCGTGGTAGTCGGCGACGCCGAGCGAGGCCTGTCCCGAGTGCAGCGCGCCCGCGCCGCCGACCAGCGGCCAGCTGATCTCGATGCCGCGTTGCGCGATGTGATCCCAGTGGACGAACAGCCCGAAGCGGGCGCCGTCGAACCAATCCGTCACGCGCGCCGCTCGAGACTCTCGAACAGCTCCGTGTCGCTCGCTGCGCCGAGGATGGCGCGCGCCGCGTTCACGCCCGAGGTCACCACGCCGTACACGCCGCCGCCCGGCTGCGCCCAGTGACCCGCGAGCCAGAGCCCGGGCAGCGGCGTTTCGTTCGCTGGCCGACCGGGCCCGATCTGATCGGGCGCCAGCGCCCAGCCGTAGATCGCGCCGTCGCTGTTTCGTGTATACCGCTCCATGGTGCGCGGCGTGCCGCCCTCGGCGAAGCGCACGGACTCGCGCAGGCCGGGAAAGCGCTTCGTGGCGGCGGCGATCATCGCGTCGACGCGAGCTTCCTTCTCGCTGCGCCAGCTCTGCGCGGCCGCGTACGGCACCAGCGTGGTGAGCGTCATCAGCTGCACGCCCGCCGGCGCGAGCGACGGATCCGCGAGCGTCGGCACGGTGGCCGTCCACCACGCGCCGCGGCCGGCGAGCGTCGCGTCGAAGGCGGCCTCGTGATCGAAGCTGTCGTACACGAACGTCTCGTGCGTCGCGCCCAGCGAGCGCAGATCGAGATCGGTCGCGAGGTAGGTGACGAAGGCCGAGATCGACGGTGCGAGCCGACCAAGCGGGCGGAGGAAGCGCGCGGGGAAATGCTCCGTGCCCACCAGCTCCTGCACGGTCTGGCGCAGGTCCGCGTTCGAGATCACCACGGGCGCCTCGATGCGCTGTCCGTTCTCGAGCACCACGCCGCTCACGCGCCCGTTCGCGACCGAGATGCGGCGCACGGCCCCGCGCAGCAGCACCTCGCCGCCCTCCCGTTCGACCGCGTTCGCGAATGCGCGCGCGAGCTTCTGGAAGCTGCCCTTGCAGTAGTACGCGCCCTCGGCCACGTACGACAGCAGCATGGTCGCGAAATACAGGAACGAGACGCGCCCCGGCGGCAGACCCAGATACGGCCAGAACGTGGCGAGCACGGCCTTCGCGCGCGGATCGTCGATGTGCTCGTCCATGACGCGCGCGAGCGTCGCGCGGCGGTAGCGCAGCAGCGTCGGAAAGCGGCCCGGCTGCTGCATGACCTCGAACGGCGAGGCGAGCTCGGCGGCGCGGCGCGCTTCGCTTTGGATCGCCAGGCACTCCTGCAGCAGGTCGTGGATGCCCTTGCGCTCGCCCGGGAACGCCTCGGCGTGCGAGCGCTCGAACTCGTCGATGCCCAGCCGCGGCTGCAGCTCGAGACCGGGATACGCCGCGGTGTAGATCGGATCGATGCGTTCGAACACGAGCTCGTCGCGCGCGCCGACCGCGCGCAGCAGCCGGTGCAGGCGGCCGCCACCCTCGAACGGCGTCGGTTCGCAGCCGCCCACCAGGTGCACCGCCGAATCGAACAGGCAGCCGTTGCGCCGGAAGGCGTGCGCGTAGCCGCCCGGCCGATCGTGCCGCTCGCACACCAGCACCGACTTGCCGGCGCGCGCGAGCAGGGCCGCGCAGCTCAAACCCCCGAGGCCGCTGCCCACGACGATCACGTCGTAGCGGTCGTGGCGCGCCTCGCGGCGGAATCTCATCGCGGCCGCATCACCGGATCTCGAACTCGGCCGGATCGTTCCCGGCGAGCCCGTACTTCAGCATGAAATCGACCATGCCCATGCTGTAGCGGCTGTCGCTCGCCTCGCCGGTGAACACGCGCGGCATGTGCTTGCGGAAGTGGAAGTCGACCCGTTTTCCGAACCAGGTGTTCTGCACGTACTGCCCCACGCGGAAGAGCGTGAACAGGCGCCCGCTGTAGTACCCCTCGACGATCCGCGCCCAGTCGTCGAGCAGCCGGATGTTGCGCGCCTCGTACTTCGCGAAGCGCCGCGGTGAACCGGACAAGATCGCGCGGGCGAGCGTCTTCGCGCCGTCGAACCCGATCAAGAGGCCGCTGGAGAGCACCGGGTCGATGAAACCGAACGCGTCGCCGACCAACGCCCAGCCGTCGCCGACCGCACGCGTCGCGCGCAGCTGGTAGTTCGAGTAGCGCACGACCGGAGTCACTCGCTCCGCCTTCGCGCCCCAGCGGCGCGCCGACGGATCGCCCACCATGAAGTTGTCGAACTGCTCCTCGGCGGTGTTGCCGTAGGTCGCGAGGTGGTCGGCCGGAACCACGAAGCCGACCGAGACGCGGCCGGGCAGCGGGATCCGCCAGCCCCAGCCGCGCTCCATGCGCTCGGAGTGAACGTTGGCGGGCATCACCAGTTCGACGCCCGTGCAGTGCGCGTGCAGCGCGACGTCGCGACGCGGGCCTTCGCGCGTGGGCAGGTCGAGCATGCGCGCGACCGTGCGCGGCCGGCCGGTGGCGTCGACGATGAAGTCCGGCGGGCCGCCCAGCGCCTGCTCGGCGAGCGCCTGCGTCTCGGCGCCGAAGCGGATGCGATCGCTGTCGGGCACGCGCTCGAGCTTCACCGAGTGATCGATGCGCTGCGCACCCGCGCGCAGCGCCGTGTCGAGCAGCGTCTGGTCGAAGCGGTCGCGCGGCACGTTGTACGCGTACGGCGTTCGCGCGCCGCGGCTCTCGGCGAAGCGGAAACTCAGCTCGGTGGTCGGGTGAAACACGAACGTCGCACCCGGCTTGTACAGGCTGTACTTCGCGACCTCGTCCTCGACGCCCAGGTCGCGCAGGAACGGGATCACGGCGGGCACGAGCGATTCGCCGATGATGATCGGTGGGCGCTTGCCGCGCGTGAACAGCACGACCTGCACGCCTCCGCGCCGTAGCCAGGTCGCGAGCGCCGAGCCGGTGGGGCCGCCCCCGACGATCGCGACTCTGCGAATCTCCGCACGCCCCATGCTCGCCGCAATCTAGACGAGCGCCGCAGGTGTTTCAACGCGCCTTGACAAGGCGAGCGCCTCGGTGCGAAACACCTCGACGCCATGGTGTGGAGCCGCGAAGCGCTCACGACGCGCATCTACGAGATCCTCAAATCGGGGCTGCTGTCGGTGGGCGACGACTTCACACCCACCTCCGACCTCGTCGGCGCGGGGCTCGACTCGCTGGCCGTGACGCAGCTCATGCTCGCGATCGAGGAGAGCACGGGCGTCTGGGTCGACGAGAGTCTGCTCACCGAAGAGACGCTCTCGAACGCGGAGAGTCTCGCGGCCTGCGTGCATGGCCAGCTCCCCGGCCACTAGCCCCGTCGCGCTCACCGGCGCGGACTGCTTCCTGCGCGCCTTCGACTCCGAGGTGCGCCGCACGGCGGGCTCGAGCCACGTGTCGCAGCTCGTGCTGCGACTCGGACCCGGCCTCGATCTCGAGCGCCTCGAGGCGCTGCTCGGCGAGGTGGCTCGCGCCCAGCCGCTGCTGCACGCGCCGGTGCGCCGGCCATTCGGCCTGCTGCCGCCGGTCTTCCGCACCGACCTGGCCGCGCGGACGGCGCCGCCCCGGCTGGCTCTGCACGACGCGAAACTCGAGCGCGACGGACGGGAGGGGCCGATTCCGAACCACCTCCAGATGCGCCTGAACGATCGCTTCGACGGCCGCCGCGGCGAGCTGCTGCGCTGCGACGTGGTGCGGCTGGACTGCGGAGAACACGGCTACGACGTCGCGTTCACCTGGCTGCACATGCTGTTCGACGGCGCCGGCAGCGAGCGCTTCGTGCGCTGGCTCGACGAGGTCGGAACCGGCGCGCGCAGTGCCGCCGAGCTGCCCGAGGAAGCGCAGGCCGGAGCCGCGGTTGCGATCGGCGCGAAGGCGCGCGGCGACCAGGCGCTGCTCTGGCAGGCGCGCATGCGCTCGTTCGCCGAGCGCAGCCCGCGCTCGTTGGCCGGACCGCTCGCGCGAACGAAGCAAGCGCTCGGCTACGAGCTCACGACCTTCACACCGGACGAGACCGCGCGCATCGTCGCGCGCGCCAAGCAGAGCGCCGGCTTCCTCACGCCCATGCTGTTCTATCTGGCGGCGAGTCTGCGCGCGCATCACGCGGTGGCGCGTGCGCGCGGCTTCGATCCGGGCAGCTACGTGGTGCCGCTGCCCGTGAACCTGCGCGCCAAGGGCGGGCAGGGGGAGATCTTCGGCACGCGCATCTCGCTGATCTGGTTCCAGGTCTTTCCCGAGCAGGTCGAGAGCTTCGCGGGCCTGCTCGCGGAGCTGAAGGCGCAGCGGCTCAGCACGATCAAGGAAGGCCTGGTCGAGGCGGGCAGCGCGGCGATGGATTTCGCGCGCTGGCTGCCGCGCCGCTTCTACGCGCGCATGGCGCGGCGCGCGTTCCGGGGCGAGCTGTGCTCGTTCTTCTTCGCCTACACCGACGAGTTCCTGCCCGGCATGTCGAGCTTCCTCGGAGCCCCGATCGTGAACGCCTTCCACGCGCCTTCGGTGCCGCCGTCGCCCGGCAGCGGCTCGGTGTTCTCGCTGCGGAACGGACGCCTGAACTTCACGCACGTGCGCCAGGCGGGTGTGTTCACGGATTCCGAGCTCGCGGTGTTCCGCGCGGCGCTGCGCGAGGACCTGCTCGGCGCGCGCGCTTGAGCGCGCCCGCCGCGAGCTGCGACGTCGCCGTGATCGGCGGGGGCAGTGCGGGCGTGGCGGCCGCGCTCGGCGCTGCGCGCGTGGGTGCGCGCACGGTTCTGATCGAGCGCGAGCCGGTGCTGGGCGGCAACGCCGCGCACGCGCTGGTGCACACGATTTGCGGCCTGTACCTGCCCGCGGAGTCCGGCGAGGCGGTGCTCGCGCACGCCGGCGTTCCGCGCGAGATCGCGCTCGCGCTCGGGGGCGAGCCGGAGCGCGCGGGCAAGGTCTGGTACTTGAGTTCGCCGCCGGCAACGCTCTCGGCTCTCTACAGCGAACGGTGTCGGGCCGAGGCGTCGCTCGAGCTCGCGCTCGGAAGCTCGCTCGAAGCGGTGGAGCTCGCGCGCGATGCGAACGGGGAAAGCGCCCTCGGCTTGCGCGACTCGGCCGGCAGGCGCGAGCTGCGCGCGCGCGTGGTGATCGACGCGAGCGGCGACGCGGCCGCGGCGTGGCTCGGCGGCGCTGCGTGGGAGATCGCGCCCGCGTCGCTCCTGCAATGCCCGTCGTACATTTTCCGGCTCGACGGCGTCGACGACGCGGCGCTCGAAGGCTTCGCGCGCGTGCGGCTCACAACCGCGGTCGCCGGCGCCAGCCGCTCCGGCGCGCTGCCGGACGGGTCCGAGTCGGTCGTGCTGCGCGCGTGCGGGGCGCGCGGTCAGGTGTTCGTCACGCTCAACGTCGCGCGGCCCGCGCGCGAGGACTGGCGCCCGCTCGATCAAACCTGCGTCGCCGCGCTCGAAGCGAGCGCGCGCGAGGCCGCCATCGCGATCGCGGACTTCTTGCGCGCGACGCGGCCGGAGTTCGCGTCGAGCCGGCTCGCCGAGCATCCGCGCCGGATCGGCATCCGCGAGACGCGCCGCGCGCTCGGTCCGATCGTGCTCGGTGCCGACGACGTGCTCGCGGGCATCCGGCGCGACGACGAGGTCGCGCTCTCGACCTGGCCGATCGAGCTCTGGCACGACCATCGCCGGCCGAGCTTCGAGTATCCGCGCGGCGCGTGCTCGATTCCGCTGGGCGCGCTGGTCTCGCGCACGCATCCGCGGCTCGGCATGGCGGGGCGCTGCGTGTCGGCCACGCACGAAGCGCTCGGCGCCCTGCGCGTGATCGGCACTTCGCTCGCGACGGGTGAGGCGATCGGCCGCGCGGCCGCATTCGCCGCGCACGAGGGCGTCGCTCTGGGCGCGATTGCGCCCGAACGGATCCGCGAGCAAACTCGCGCGCGGTGAGCGAGACCGTCGTCGATCTGATTCGCGCGCACGCCGCGCGCGCGCCCGAGCAGCCGGCGCTCGTCGTCGGTGGCGCGGGGGGCGCGCGTGTTTCGTATCGCGCGCTGCTCGCGCGGGTCGACGCGCTGGCCGGTTCGCTAGGCGCGGGCGGCGTCGGCCGCGCGCAGCGCATCGGACTCGTGGCGAAGCAGGGTGCGGGTTTCGTCGAGCTCGCGCTCGCGATTCTCGAATGTGGCGCGTGTCTGGTGCCGATCGCGGAGGACCACACCGGCCGCGCGCTCGACGCCTTCGCCGAACGCGCTCAGCTCCACGCGCTCGTGCTCGAACGCGAAGGCTCGCCCGGCTTCGAACTGGTCGCGCGCCCGCACGCGCGCGCGGTCGATGGGGACGCCGACCGCACGTTCGCCGCGCTCGAGCCGGCCTACCTGCGCTTCACGTCCGGAACCACCAGCCGGCGCAAGGGCGTGATCATCGGTCAGCGCGCGGTGCTCGCGCGTCTCGAAGCCGCGAACGCGGCGCTCGGCATCGGTCCCACCGACCGCATCTTGTGGCTGCTGCCGATGGCGCACCACTTCGTGGTCTCGATCCTGCTCTACCTGCGCTACGGGGCGACGATCCTGCTGCCCACGGGCTCGCTCGCGAAGCCGATCCTCGAGCTCGCCGCGGCCGAGCGCGCGACCGTGTTCTACGCGTCGCCGTACCACATGAACCTGCTCGCGAAGGACGCATCGGGCGTGCAGCTGCCGGAGTTGCGGCTGGCGATCTCGACCGCCGAGGGCCTGCGACCCGAGATCGCGTGCGCGTTCGCCGCGCGCTTCGCCAAGCCGATCGCGCAAGCGCTCGGCATCATCGAGGTCGGTCTGCCGGTGCTGAACGCGGCGAGCGCCGCGACCAAGCCGGGCGCGCTCGGCCGGCCGCTCCCCGCCTACGAGGTGTGGCTGCGCGGCGAGGACGGCAAGCCCGTTCCACAGCCGAGCTCGGCCGCGAACACCGGCGAGATCTGCATTCGCGGCCCCGGCTGCTTCGACGCGTATCTCGATCCGTGGACGCCCGCGCGCGACGTGCTCGAGCCCGACGGCTTCCGCACCGGCGATCAGGGCTACTTCGATGCCGACGGCGATCTCTTCCTGGTCGGCCGCCACGCGAACCGCATCAACATGGCCGGCATGAAGTTCTTCAGCGAAGAGGTCGAGGCCGTCCTCGACGCACACCCGCTCGTGCGCCGCAGCCGCGTCAGCGCGCGCGAGCACGCGCACCTCGGCGAGATCCCGGTCGCGGAGCTCGAGCCCGCCGACCCCGCGCAGCCGCCGACGCCGGCCGAGCTGATCGCGCACTGCCGCGAGCGCTTGCCCACCTACAAGATCCCGCGCGAGATCCGGATCGTCGCGCAGCTGCCCGAGACCGTCACCGGCAAGCTCGCGCGCAGAGCCGAGCGCAGCTAGGGAGTCGCGGCCGGATTCACGACGCTGATCGGCACGAGCGTGGACTCGTATCCGCAGCTCGCACTCGCGACGTGCACCGATCCGTCCGCGTCGCGGCGCAGCGTGCGGCCTTCGAAGCCGGGGTCGTCGGTCGCCAGGAAGTGCGCGCGGTGCAGGTCGCGCAGCACGTTCTCGGGCGGCACGGGCAGCGCGCGGCCCAGCTTCGACTCGCTCCAGACCTCGACACCGATCTGCGTCACGGAGAAGGCCTTGGCGCCGAACGGGGTGAGCCCGATCAGCACCAGCCGCGCGCCGGACTTCTGCACCACCAGTCCGTAGGCCTCGTCGATCTGCTCGCCGCGCACGCGGATGCGCTCGTGGATCACCCAGTCGCCCTCGAGCTCGTGTGTCGGCACGAGGCTGCCGGGGCAGTCCGCTAGCCGCGGCAAGGGCAGGGGGACGAACGCCGGCGGCGGCGGCAGATGCATGCAGCCGGCGAGCGCGCCGGCGCACAGCGCGAACGCGAGCCCGCTACGCACCGGGCGCGGCCTTCGCAGCGTCCGCGCGCAGCGCGAGCAGAGTGAGCGGCGCGAGCACGAGCGAGAGCGCGACGCCCGCGCCGGTGGTGAGGCCGATCGCGCGCAGCGCGGGGTGACTCGAGAGCGCGAGCGCGCCGAAGCCGAGCAGCGTGGTCAGGCAGCAGAGCAGGCACGAGACGAGCGTCGCGCCCAGCTCGTCGGGCTCGTCCACGCTGTCCACCACGAAGATCCCGTAGTCCACGCCCATGCCCATCACGATGAGCAGACTCACGGCGTGGAGCAAGTTGGTCTCGGTGCCCGAGAGCGCGAAGGCCGACAACACGATCACGGCCGTCAAGAGGGAAGGCAGGAAGGCGGCGAACGCGCGCCGCCAGTCGCGGTAGCGCGCGAGCAAGATGAATCCGACGCACACGCTTCCGATCACGATCTGCAGCAGCGTGCGAGTGCGGAATTCAGCGGCGATGTCGTTGAGAAATACCTTCTGGTCGAACAGGTGCACGTCGGGCAGGTCCGCGATCGCCGCGCGGATCGCTTCCGGGTCGCGCACGCCGCGCAGATACGTGATCACCGCGGTCCGGCCCTCGAGCTCGAGCACGAGCGTCGCGGTCAGCGGCGCGAGCTGCGATTCGCGCAAGGCGGAGAGCGTCAGCGGCTCGGGCGGGGCTTCGAGCGCGCGCGCGAACTTCGCGAACGAGCCCGGCCGGAAACCGGCCTCGCGAAAGCTCGCGTCGAGCCGCGCCTCGAGCTCCGGGTCCGCGCGCAGGGCCGCCAGATTGCGCCGCTGCAAGTCCTGCGACCAGACCAGATCGTGCAACGAGCGCAGGCCGCCCAGCTCGCCGCGCGCGACCAGCGGCTCGAGCCGCGCGTAGACGGTGTCGTTGCGCGCGATTGCGCTCTCGGGATCGTCCGCCAGCGCGACCACGAAGCGCCCGCCGTCGAAGTTCGAGACGCGCTCGCGCACGCGCGACTCTTCGTCCCGAAGTCGGGGATCGGGCTGGCCGAGCTGCGACAGGTCGTCGTTCCAGTGCAGCCGCGGCAGCGCGATCGCGCCCAGCAGAAGCACCGCGAACGGCACGACCGAGAGCCGCGCGCGGTGTCCGCGCAGCCACGGGATCCAGCCGTCGAGCCTTCGGGCGAGTCCGGCCGAGACCGGCCGCACACCGCGCGTGCGCGGCACCAGGTCGGGCATCAGGAACAGCGTGGCGACCAGCGCCCCCGCCACACCGATGCCCGAGAACACGCCGAGCTCGCGGAAGCCGCGAAACGACGTGAACGCGAGGCCCGCGAAGCTCGCCATCGTGGTGAGCGCAGCCATCGAGAGCGATCCGGAGAGCCTGCGCGCGAGCTGCCAGGGATTCTCGCCACGCGTCGACAGGCTGCGCAGGATCAGGAAGTGCGTCGGGTAGTCGATCGTGACACCGATCAGCGACGCTCCGAAGCCGATCGTCGTGCCGTCGAGCCGCCCGAAGATCGCGAGGCTCGCGGCCATCGCGATCAAGAGCCCGACCAGCGCCGGCACCATCGCCAGGCCCAACGACAGGAAGGAGCGGAAGAACAGCCAGGAGAGCACGGCCACGCCGATCGTCGAGAGCGTCGAGATCAGCGAGGCGTCGGCGCGCAGCTTGGTCTCGGCGTCGAGCGCGAAGCGGTTCGCGCCGCTCTGCTCGAGCAGCAGATCGGGGCCGAGCCGCGCTCGGATGGCCTCGAAGCGCGTGCGGATCTCCGCGAGCAACGGCGCCTGCGGGACGGTGTCGAAGGCGGAGTGCACGGTGGCCAACAGGATCACCGCGAACGCGCCGTCGCGGGTGGTGAACACGCCGTCGCGGGTCGCGAGCGGAGGCTCGCCCGCTCGCAGGCGTTCGAGCAGCGCCGGGAACACGCCGAGCGGATCCTCGGGCGCGATCCGAGCCGCGAGCGGCGAGATCGGCAGGGCCAGGTTGCGGCGCAACGCCTGCGCCTGCGCGCGCAGTCCGTCCGCGGAGAGCCTCGCCTCGAGCTCGCGCTCCGGATCGTCCGACACGAAGTAGTGCCGGCGCGGGAAGTACAGCCGGTACACCTGCTCCTGCAGCTCCGGGTCCGCTCCCGAGCGCAGCCAGGCGACCTCGGGATGCGCGCGCAGCGCCTCGGCCAGCTCCTTCGCCGCCGTCACCGCACGCGCGGGATCGCTCGCGCCGATCGTCAGCACCATCGTGCGCGCCAGCTCGCTGTGCACGAGCGCGCGCGAGATCTGCGCCAGGTCCGCACCCCGGCCATCGGGCATGAAGTTGGTGATGTCGGCCGTGAACGTGATCTGGCGCGCGCTGTACACGAGGAGCGCGATGCAGAGCGCGGCCCAGGCCGTGAGCCGCGCGCCTCGGCTCACGGTGCAGGCTGGCGCGGCCCGAAGATCGCGCGCTCCTCCTCGGGACTGAAGGCGTGGTCGACCTCGGTCTTCTCGAACACCGTGTGCGTGCGGTCGCCGTCGCTCTCGAGCAGGTCCATGTCGAGGATCGCGCGGCCGTCCCCGGAGATGCGGATGTGCGTGATGAAGCGATCGAGCGGCGCGGACTTCGGCGCGAGCGCCAGCTTCCAGCGCGGCCCGTCCGCCGAGAACTCGAGCCGGTAGATGGCTTCGAGCGCCGCGCGGTCGCCGCGCCAGAGCACGATCAGGTTGTTGGCGAACTGGCGCGCGACCGGATTCGCGGACAGGTCGATGTCGCTCGCGCCCGCCTCGTCCTCGAAGCGCATCTGATCGCCGCTGAGCAGGAGCCGCGTCTCGGCGGGGCTTTGGGTGACGCGCGCGAGCTTGTCGGGCGGCACGAAGTAGAGCGTGCCGCGCGTCTCGAGCGGCGCTTCGAGCAGCGCGAGCAGCTTCACCTCGTGGAACTCGGCTACCACTCCGCGCGTCGTCGCCATGTGCCCGAGCAGCTCGTCGAGCGTGAGCGACGGCGCCGGGCCGGCCGCCTCGGGCGGCGGCGCATCGGCGCCGAGCAGAAACACGGCGATGAGCAGAATCCCGAGCGCCCTCATGCGCGCAGGTCTAAACAAAGCAGGCGGCCCGCGCTAGCCTCGGCCGCGGCCCGAAAGATCGGGGGGGGGTGGAGGTCTGCATGGCTCGTCGTCCTGTTCTTGCTTCGGCTCTCGTGCTCGTGTTCGCCGCGGGCGTGTTTTCCGGGTGCGCGAACCGGGGCGGTGATTCGGCCGCCGCGCCCGCCGCCAAGGAAGCCGCCAAGCCGGCCATTCCGATCCCGTCCGGTCACGCGTTCGGCAAGGTCACGAACGGCATGACCGAGACCGACGTGCGGAAGATCCTGGGCGAGCCGACCACCAGCAAGGACTACATGACCGGCAAGGCCTGGATCCCCTGGTACTACGGCAGCGACACGTCGCGCCAGGAATGGACCTACAAAGGCAAGGGCCTGATCACCTTCTCGCGCAACCGCTACAGCGGCGGGCTGAAGGTCATCAAGGTCACCTACGACCCGAGCGCGTAGCGGGATCCGATGCAGCGGCGCTCGTTTACACCGCGAGAAGCACGGTGGTAGACTTGCGCAGTTCCGAGCACGATTCGGGGGGCACGTAGAGCGGATGCCCGCGAGAATCTCGACGGCGTGGCGAGCGCTGAGGACTGGCGTCGCCTTCGCGGCGCTGGGACTGATCAGCTTGTGGCTCGGCGCCGTTTGGCTGCCGTTTCGAGGGCTCTGGGATCGGCGCACGCCGGAGCGCTGGCGGCGCGCGCAGCGCGCGATCCACCGCGCGTATCGCGTGCACGCGGGCCTGATGAAAGGGCTCGGCCTGATCGAGGCGCGGTTCCACGGCTTCGAGCGGCTCAGCGCTCCCGGTCGCAAGCTGATCGTGGCGAACCATCCGTCGCTGATCGACACGCTACTGATCGTCTCGCAGCTGCCGCAGGCCGACTGCATCGTGGGGCGCGAATACGCCGAGAACTTCTGGCTGCGCGGATCGGTGCGCGAGGCCGACTACGTCTCGAACCACGTGGGCGCGGCCGAAATCGTTCGGACCTCCGTAGGGTTCCTCGCCGAGCAGCGCACGCTGCTGGTCTTCCCCGAGGGCACGCGCTCGCCCGGGGGCGGGCTCGGCCGCTTCCAGCGCGGGGCCGCCCACATCGCACTCGAGACTGGCTTGGATATGCTCCCGGTCTACATCCGGGTGGAGCCGCCGTCTCTGATGAAGGGCCAGAAGTGGTACGACGTTCCCGCGCGGCGGCCGCGCTGGACGTTCCGCGTGGGCGAGCCGGTGGTCGCGAAGGACTACCTCGACGGAACGGAGTCGTCCGTCATGGCCGCGCGCGTGCTCACCCGGGCGCTGCGCGAGCGGTTCGAGGCAAGGAGTGCTGATGCAACGGACTGAGAATCTCGAGGCCGAGCTCAAGAAGCTGATCGTCGAAGCGCTCGTGCTCGAGGACATCGCGCCCGAGGAGATCGAAACCGACGCGCCGCTTTTCGTCGAAGGGCTCGGCCTCGATTCGATCGACGCGCTCGAGCTCGCGATGGCGCTCGAGGAGCGCTACGGCGTCAAGATCGAAGACGACCCGGACGAGAACCGGCGCATCTTCGCATCGGTCCGGAGCCTCGCCGATTTCGTCACCGCGCAACGGGCAGCGTGAGCGCGCCGTGAAACCCCCGGCGGCGCTCACGAACCAGGAAATCTTCTCGCGGGTGGTCGCGATCCTCGTGCGCGAGTTCGACGTGTCCGCTGACGAGATCTCGATGCAGACCAACCTCGAGGCGGACCTCGACCTCGACAGCCTCGACGCGGTCGCGCTCGCGAGCTGGGTCGAAGAGGATCTCGGTCTCGCGCTCTCCGACGACGAGATCGAGCAGATGCGCTCCCTGGAGCAGATCGTCGCGGTGATCGCCGCGCGTCTCTCCGCTCCCGAAAAGGCCGGCTGAGGACCGCGAGCGGTGCAGCCGACCGCGTTCGCCTCGCGCTTCGTGCCGCTCGCGGACCTGCTTCGCGTGGGCCGCCCACCGGATTCCGTGGTCGCGTTCGCGCGCGACGGCGTGCGCAGCTTCGCCGACTTCTCGGGCCGGGTCGGCGCGCTCGTGCTCGAGCTCCGCCGCCGCCGCGGCGCGCGCTTCCTGCTCTACACCGAGGACAGCTACGCGTTCGCGGTCGGACTCTTCGCGCTCGCGCACAGCGGCGCGATCGCGCTGCTCGCGCCCAATCGCCAGCCCGGCACGATCGCAGCGCTGGCCGCTCAGGTGGACGGCGCGCTGGTCGACGCGAGCGTGGCGGCAGCGGAGCTCGCGCGCCTGCCGCGCATCGATCCGCTCGGCTTCGCGCCGCTCGCGGGTGCTCGTTTCGAGTCGCTCGCTGGCGAGCTCCCGATCGCCGAGCTCTCCACGTCGGGCAGCACGGGGCCGGGCAAATCCGTGCCGAAGGCGCTGCGCCACCTCGACCGAGAGGTGGCGGCGCTCGAGACGCTGTTCGGCGCGCGCCTCGGTCCGGACGCGCGCGTGTTCGCGACCGTCTCGCAGCAGCACCTGTACGGGCTGTTGATCCGGGTGCTATGGCCGCTCGCCGCCGGCCGCGCGTTTTGCGCCGACACGTACCTGCACACGGAGGAGCTTTTTCCGCGCCTCGCGCAGAGCACGGGCGGGTTCGCGCTCGTCACCACGCCGGTGCACCTGCGGCGCATGAGCGGCGACGCCGGACTCGCGGAGCTGCGCGCGACTTCGCGCGCGATCTTCTCTTCGGGAGGGCCGCTCGACGAGGCCGTCGCGGTCGCGATCGCTGCGCGGATCGGCGACGCGCCGATCGAGATCTTCGGCTCCACCGAGACCGGCGGCGTGGCCTGGCGCCAGCAGACGAGAGCCGGCGAGAACGCGGAGTTCCGAGCGTTTCCCAACGTGGAGCTCGAGCTCTCGGTCGAGCCGGGGCTCGAGGGCCAGCTGGTCGTGCGCTCGCCCTACGCGAGCCTCGGACCCGCGACCGCTGAGCCCGAGCCGATGCAGCAGACGCGCATGGGAGATCGCGCGGAGCTGCTCGGGCCGGGGCGCTTCCGGCTGCTCGGCCGCGTCGACCGGATCGTGAAGATCGGCGAGAAGCGGCTATCGCTGCCCGAGATGGAGAGTGCCCTGCGCGCGCACCCGTTCGTGGCCGACGCCGCGCTCGTGCCGTTCGAGCTGGTCGGCGACGCGCGCGTGGGCGCGGTCGTGGCGCTCAGCGACGCGGGCCAGAGCGCGCTCGAAGCGCACGGCCGGCGCTCGCTCGGGGCTCGCCTTTCGGAACACCTCGCCGCGTACTGGGATCGCGTGCTGCTGCCGCGCGCGTGGCGCTACGTCGCCGAGCTGCCGCGCGACGCGCAGGGCAAGACGCCACAGGCGGCGCTGATCGAGCTGCTCGAGCAGTCGGGCGAGCGCGCGCCGGTGCTCGCGCCCGTCGTGCTCGCGGAGCGGCGCTCCTCGGCCACGCTCGAGCGCGAGCTGCTCGTGCCCGCGGACCTGGCCTTTCTCGAGGGGCACTTTCCCGGCCAGCCGGTCGTGGCCGGCGTGGTGCAGCTGCACTGGGTGATGCTCGCGGCGGCCGAGCTGCTCGGAGCCCCGCCGCGTGTTCGCGCGCTCGAGGGCCTGCGCTTCCGCGACGCGCTGCTGCCGGAACAGCGCTTCACGCTCGCGCTCGAGCTCGCCGAGGCGCGCGACAGCCTGCGCTTCGAGCTGCGCGACGGCGAGCGGATTTTCGCCAGCGGCCGGGTGCGTCTGGAGCCCGCTTCGGAGCCCGCGACGTGAAGCCTTGCCTGCTGATCCCTTGCTTCGACCACGGCGTGCCGTTGCGCGGCGTGCTGGAGTCGCTCGCGCCCTACGCATTGCGGTGTCTGGTGGTCGACGACGGCAGCGCCGCGCCGACGCTGGCCCTGCTCGAGCGCGCCGAGCGCGAGCTCCCCAACGTGTCGGTGCACCGTCTGCCGGTCAACCGAGGCAAGGGCGTCGCGCTCGCGGCCGGCTACCGGCTCGCCGCGGCGCAGGGCTTCACGCACGCCGTGCAGCTCGATGCCGACGGCCAGCACGACGTCTCCGCCGTGCCCGCGTTCCTCGAGGCGATGCAGAAATCCCCGGACGCGATCGTGCTCGGCTATCCGGTCTTCGACGAGAGCGCGCCGCTCGCGCGCATCTGGGCTCGCCAGCTCTCGCGCGCGGCGGTCTGGCTCGCCACGCTCTCGCTCGACGTCCACGATCCCCTGTGCGGAATGCGGGGGGTGCCGCTCGCGCTCGCGCTGCGCGTGCTCGACGACCACGCCCACGGTCCGCGCATGGAGTTCGACCCCGAGTTCGCGGTGCGCTGCGTGTGGGCGGGAGCAAAGGTCGTGAACGTGCCGGTGCGGGTCTCGTACCCGTCCGGCGGCCTCTCGCACTTCGACGTCGTGCGCGACTACCCGGCGATGGCCGCGACCTACGCGCGGCTCTGGGCGGGCATGCTCGCGCGCGTTCCGCGATTGTTGCGCGCAAAGGACGCGCGATGAAGTTGCGCGCGAAGGACGAGCGATGAGCGAGTCGTCCGCCTGGGCGCGTCGGGTCGAGCGCGGCACGGTCCTGGGACTCCGCTTCGCGCGCTTCCTGTACCGCGCGCTCGGCTGGCAAGCGCGGTGGCTCCTGCTCTGGCCGATCGCGGTGTACTTCTTCGTGACGTCGTCGCTCGAGCGCCGCGTCTCGCGCGAATGGCTCGAGGCGGTCTGGAACGCGCCCGGCGGGCGGGTCGCGCTGCGCGAGCGGCCGGGCATTCGCACGACGCTGCGCCACATGCACGCGTTCGCGGTGAACATCTTCGACCGCATGGTGCTGTGGGCCGGCGAGACGGAGAGCTTCGCGATCGATCACCGCGGCGGCGAGGCGCTGCTCGCGCTCGCGCGCGAGGGACGCGGCGGAATCCTGCTCGGCGCGCACCTGGGCAGCTTCGACATGCTGCGCCTGATCTCGAAGCAGTACGGGCTGCGCGTGAACGTGCTGATGTTCACCGCGCGCTCCGAGCGCGTGACCGCGTTCTTCGCGTCGCTCGGCGGCGAGAGTCTGGTGCGCGTGATCCACCTCGACCCGGGCTCCGTCCAGAGCGCGTTCGAGATCAAGGCCTGTCTCGAGCGCGGTGAGTTCGTCGGCATCCTGGCCGACCGCGTGCATCCGGGCGGGCGCGAGCGCCCGGTCGAGACGCTCTTCGTCGGGCGCCGCGTGGCGTTCCCGTTGTCTCCGTTCCTGCTCGGCGTCGTGCTGGGTGCGCCCATGTTCCTGTCGCTGTGCACGTCGACCGGCGACGCGCGCTACTTCGCCGTGACCGAGCCGATCTTCGCGGGCGGGTCCGTTCCCCGCGCGGAGCGCGAGAAGGTCGCACGCGAGGCGCTCGAGTCGTGGGTGCGCAAGTTCGAATCCCACTGTCTCCGCTCCCCGCTGCAGTGGTTCAACTGGTACGACTTCTTCCGCGACGGGCAGCGCGCGCTCGAGCAGAGCGGACAGCGATGAGCGAAGCGGATTTTCCCGAGCTCGCCGAGCTCCTGCCTCACTCGGGGCCGATGCTCCTGCTCGCCCGCGTGCTCGCGCACGCGCCGGAGCTCACGGTCTGTGCGCTCGATCCGTCCGCGAGCGAGCTGTTCCGCGACGCGGACGGGGGCGTGCCGGCCTGGGTCGCGCTCGAGTGGATGGCGCAGTGCATCGCCGCGCACGGAGGACTGGTCGCGCATCGCGACGGACGCGCGCCGTCACCCGGGCTGCTGGTCGGCGCGAAGCGCGTGGCGCTCGAGCGTGCTCGATTCGCGGCCGGCGAGGAGCTCGAGGTCGAGGCGCGCTTCGCGGGCGGCGCGGGCGCGCTCGCCTCGTTCGAATGCGCGCTGCGCGCCGGAGTGGAAGTGGTCGCGACGGGCACCCTCTCGGTGTACGTCTCGGACGCGCTCGCGCGGGCGCCGGGTGCGCCGTCGTGAGCGCGCGGCGCGTGCTCGTCACCGGCGCGAGCCGCGGCATCGGCCGCGCGATCTCGCTCGGTCTCGCGCACGCGGGCTTCGAGCTGGCGCTCAACTACAAGAGCCGCGACGCGGAGGCCGAGACGCTCGCGAAGGAGATCCGCGCGCTGGACCGCGAAGCCGTCCTGCTCCGCTTCGACGTGGCCGACCGCGACGCCGCCGCGCGCGCGCTCGAGTCGGACGTGCGCGAGCACGGCGCGTATTGGGGTGTGGTGCTCGCGGCCGGCATCCACGCCGACGCCGCGTTTCCCGCCATGAGCGGCGACGCCTGGGACCGCGTGCTCCACACCAACCTCGACGGCTTCTACAACGTGCTCCACCCCCTCGTGATGCCGATGGTCCGCGCACGCGAGGGCGGTCGGATCGTCGTGCTCTCGTCGATCGCGGGCCAGATCGGCAACCGCGGTCAGGTCAACTACAGCGCCTCGAAGGCGGGGCTCATCGGGGCGACGCGCGCCCTCTCCCTCGAGCTCGCGAAGCGGAAGATCACCGTCAATTGCGTCGCGCCGGGCCTGATCGAAACCGAGATGCTGCAGGGTCTCCCGACGGAGCAGCTCGCGAACCTGATCCCGATGCGTCGGATCGGGCGGCCCGAGGAGGTCGCCGCCGTCGTCGCGTTCCTGCTCTCGGACGCCGCGAGCTACGTCACGGGCGAGACGATCTCCGTCAATGGTGGCATGAACGGCGGCATGGCCTGAGACCGCTCCGTATGGGCTGAGGGCTTCCTCTGGCTGAGGCTTCATATGGGCTGAGGGCTCC
>JANNLG010000004.1:0-28987 GCA_031396695.1 Deltaproteobacteria bacterium | reverse complement strand
CCTCGCCGATCGCTACGAGCTCCTCGACGAGGCCGGACGCGGCGCGATGGGGATCGTCTATCGGGCGCTGGATCGCGAGTCGGGGCGGACGGTTGCGCTGAAGGCACTGCACGGAGCCGACCCGGACGATCTGTATCGGCTGAAGAACGAGTTCCGCGCGCTGGCGGGGGTCGTTCACCCTCACCTCGTGCGCCTGTACGAGATGTCCGTCGAGGGCTCTCACGGCTTCTTCACCATGGAGCTCGTCCAGGGGGCGCGGAACCTGGTCGAGTACCTGCAGAGCTGCGCGGCGCGCGAGTCGGCGCTGCGCGAGGCGTTCCGGCAGCTCGCGACCGCGCTCTCGGCGCTTCACGCGTCCGGCTGGATCCACCGTGACTTGAAGCCGTCGAACGTTCTGGTGGACGCGAACGGTCGCGTCGTCCTGCTCGACTTCGGGCTGGTGCGTGGGCTCGGGGCCGAGGACAGGGAGCGTACACAGATTGGTGCCGTCGTCGGCACGTTCGACTACATGTCGCCAGAGCAGGCGCTGGGCCGATCCCTCAGCGCCGCGTCGGACTGGTACAGCTTCGGTGTTCTGCTCTACGAATGTCTGACGGGTCGCTCACCGCTCGCGGGAGCTCCCGCGGCCGCGCTGTTCGATCGCGCGCGTTTTTCGATCCCGTCGGCGCTGCTGGTCGAACCCGACTGCGCGCCAGAGCTTGCGCAGCTCGCCAATGAGCTCCTCGCGACCGACCCGGAGCGTCGGCCCGACGCGAACCACGTGCTCGAGTGCCTCGGCGAAACGACGGCGTCGTCCCGCGCGACGTCCGATCGTCGCAGCGCTCCCTTCGTCGGGCGCGATCACGAACAGGCGAGACTGCGCGCGGCGTGGGCCGCGCTGCGCGCCGGCGCAGCGACCGTCGCGACGATCGAGGGCTCCTCCGGTCTCGGCAAGACGTCGCTCGTCGAGCGATTCGTTCTCGACTTGCCGGCGCAGGGTGCGCTCGTCCTGCGCGCTCGCTGCTACCCGAACGAGCTCGTGCCGTTCGAGGCGCTCGACGAAGTCGTGGACGAGTTGAGCCGCTACCTGTCGTCGCTGCCGCCCGAGCGTCTCGACGCGCTGCTTCCGCGCGACACCGTTGCGCTGCGCCGCGTATTCCCGGTTCTGGGTCGCGTCGCGCTACCGGAACCGACCGTCGCCGCGATCGACGAAGGTGCGGAGCCGCACGAGCTCAGGCGGCGTGGCTTCGCGGCGCTTCGCGAGCTGCTCGGCCGACTCGCAGATCGGCGGTCGCTCGTGATCTGGATCGACGACCTGCAGTGGGCTGATGCCGACAGCGGGCCGCTTCTGCGGGAGTTGCTGCGACCGCCCGATCCGCCGCGAATTCTCTGGCTGCTGTCATTCCGCACAGAGGATCGTAGTCAGAGCCCGCTGCTCCGAGAGCTCGACAGACTGTTCGACGCCGTGCCGCGCGAGAGCGTGGAGGCGATCGAGCTCGCGCCGCTGACGCTCGCGGAGAGGCACGAGCTGACGGATCTGTTGATTCAGTCGCCTCTATCGATTGACGCGGCCGAGGCGCTTGCGCATGAGTCGCACGGTTCGCCCTTCCTGCTCACGGAGCTGCTGAAAGGAGCCGGGCTGGACTCGGATACTGGGCATGCTGACAACGATCTCGACGGAATGATCCGGCGACGGCTCGCGAGCTTGCCCCTGGGCGCGCGGCGGTTGCTCGAGTCGCTGGCGGTCGCAGCGGCCCCGCTCGAACGCGGCCTTGCTCTCGAGTCGGCCGGTCTCGATGCGTCGGAACCGGATCTCGCCGTACTGCTCGAGAGCACGCGTCTGCTGCGCACGGCTGGGAGCGTGGAGCGCGGCCGTCTCGAGATCTACCACGACCAGATTCGCGAAACGATCGATCGGCAGCTCAGCGACGTCGATCGCCGCGAAAGACACGGCGAGATCGCGAGCGCGCTCGAGCGACGCGGCAGCGAGGACCTCGCATCGCTATTCCGGCACCACGCGGGTGCCGGCCACCGCTCACGCGCCGCGCACTATGCGATTCGTGCCGCCGAGTCCGCCGAACGACAGCTCGCGTTCGACCAGGCAGCGTATTTCTACCGCTCGGCGCTCGAGTTCGATCGTGCATCGATCGACGCGGCCGGAGCACTCGCGAAGCTCGCCGAGGCGCTCGCGAACGCGGGGCGAGGTCCGCAAGCCGCGCTAGCGTTCGAGTCCGCCGCGGGCGAAGCTCAGCCGAGCGCCGTCGAGGCGCTGCGGCAGCGCGCCGCAGAGCAGTACCTGGTCTGCGGACGCGTCGGCGACGGCAACCGCGTGCTGATGCCGCTGCTCGCGAGCCATGGTGTCCCGTATCCACGCACGACCGGCGGCGTGGTTGCCGCGATACTCGCGATCTTGCCTCCACTCGCGCTTCGCTACCTCCGATTCGATTCCGTCGTCGGCGAGCAATCGGGACGTGACAGCGTCGCGCCGCCGGAGCAGGCACTGCGCATCGACGCGTGTCACTGCGCCGCGCGCGGGCTGATCATGGCCGATCCTCTGCGCGCGGCCTACTTCAGCATGCGAAGTCTGTCGGAGTCGCTCCGTGCTCGCGACAGAGCTCGCATCGGCCGTGCGTCGGGCTTTGCGGGTGCGGCATTCGCTCCGCTCGGTGGGCCGGCCGGTGCTTGGGCGCGGTCGATGGTCGCGCGCACAGCACAGATCGCGGCGCAGGTGAACGATCCCCGCCTCGAGGGTCTGGCGTTGGTCGCGCAGGCTCAGGTCGACTTCGTCGCAGGACGCTTCGCGCAGATGCTCGACGGATGCGATCGCGGAACTCGCGTGCTCGTCGACGAATGCCGTGGCGTTCGCTGGGATTGCGACGTGGCGAACATGGGTGCGCTGCGAGCGCTCGAGGAGCTCGGCCGGGTCGGAGAGCTCAGAAGTCGGCTGCCCGCGCTGATCGACGAGGCGGTCTCGCTCGACGACCTCTACGCAGAGGTCACGTTCCTGCTCTACGACGCCTTCTGGAAGATCTCGAGCGGCGAAATCCGCGAAGCGCGTGCGATCGCGCGCGACGTCGTCTCGCGTTGGAGTGGCGGCGGCTACCCGCTTCAGCACCTCTACGCACTTCGCATCGAGGCCTTCTGCGACATCTACGATGGCGCCGCTGCCGACGCCTTCGAGCGAGTGCGACACGACTGGCCCGCGCTCTCGCGTTCGGGACTGCTCTCCCACCGCATGCTGAAGAGCGATGCCGTCATGCTTCGCGTGCGCGTCGCGTTGGCGTCCGGTGAAAACGTCGAGAGCGAAGTCGCGCGCGGCGCACGTTCACTCGAGCGAATGCAGCGCGCCGACTCGATCGCGACCGCGTGCATGGTCAGGGCGGCGCTCGCCGCGCGACGTGGCGATCGTTCGCAAGCGCTGGCGCTGCTCGCACGGGCGGAGGCCGCGTACGCGAGTGCGTCGATGTCGCTTCACGTCGAGTACGCGCGGCGACGCCGCGGCGAGCTCGTCGGCGGCGAAGCGGGTGATGCGCTCGTCTGGGAGGCGGACCGCGCACTCGAGTCCGCCGGCATTCGCGACCCCGCGCGCTGGGTCGGCGTGCAGGCGCCGGGATTCACGTCGGCCTCGAGCTAGCTTCCGAGCGGCTTGCGCGCGCGAAAGACGCCGTGCTCGAACAGCCCCGTGTGTAGACCCACGCTGTACGCCATGCCGGCCTCGAAGTGTCCGCGCATGTTCTGCTCCTCGATCGCGTCCGAAGAGTAGAGCCTTCGCCGCGGATGCTGCCGCGCGAGTCGAAGCGGCTCGCGGCTGCTCCTCATGATCAGCGCCGCGCTCATGAGTACCGCTGCGCCGAGCTCGAGAGCCGTGCAGTCGACGAAGCCCACGGACTTCGCGTCGGCGATGACCTTGGCAAGCGGGATCAGGGACGGGATGTGAAAGCCGCGCAGCACCTTCTGAACCTCGACGAGCTCCGCTCGCGATAGCGCTCCACGGCGCACGTTGAAGTCGATGCACGACCAGGTGCCGCCCGGCACGAGAATCCGGAACACCTCGCGCAAATAGCGCCGCTTCTGCTGCGCGTGGCAGAACGAGTCGTGGTTCGTCACGACGTCGAAGGTCTCGGCCGGGAGCTCGAGTCGATCCATGTCCATGCACCGGAACTCGCAGCGATCGGAGACGCCGACCTCGGCCGCGTTCTCCGTCGCGATCTCCACGTGCTGCTCGCAGATCGTGATTCCCATGACCCGGCAGCCGAACCGCTCCGCGCACCAGATCGCAAAGGCACCCGCGCCGCAGCCCACGTCGAGCACCCGAGTTTCGGGCCGAACGTCGATTCCGCGCAGCAGCACTTCCTTGCCGCGCTGGAGTGCTTCGTGATGCGAGCGTACGTCCGGCTCCCAGACGCCGTAGTTCCAGCCACCGGACACCCCGCCGTACGCCAGGTACTCCGCGGTGAGATCTGCGTAGTAGCGCGCGACTCCTGCGCGCGTCGCGCGGCGGCGCCTGGTTCCCACCGCTGTCCTGCTTCAGCTCGACAGCTTGTAGGTGACGATCGCCTGCGCGACTTCCGCGCCCGCTTCGTTGCGCACGACGACCTCGCCGTTGCAGATCTCCCTGCCGCGCCTTCGCACGCGCGCATCCGCGATCAGGTCGACGCCGCGCCCCGCAGACAGGAACGAGAGCGAGAATCCGATCGTGGTGCCGCGCGAGCCGGCGGAGAGGCCCGACTTCGCCCAGAAGGCCGCCGTGGCGGCGGCGTCGACGAGGCCGGCGATCGCGCCGCCGTGCACCGTGTCGCCGATCGTGGTGACGTCGGTGCGATACGGAAGTCGCACGTGCACGCGATCCGGTTCACACGACTCGAGCGTCAGCCCGAGCAGCCGCCCGTAGGGCGAGCCGACGATCACCTTCTCGACGATCGCGCGCGCGTTCGAATCCAGGTCACTCATCGGAACGCCTCCCGCGCCGAGCATACCGGGTATGATCGCGGCGTGTCACACGAAGCCAGACTGAGCGAGCTCGGAATCGTCTTGCCCGTCGTGCCGGCGCCCGCGGGCACGTTCGTGCACGCGGTGCGCACGGGGAACCTGATCTTCCTGACCGGTCACGTGCCGTTCCGCGCCGACGGCACGCTCGTGCAGGGAAAGCTCGGCAAGGAGCTCGACGTCGATGCGGGCTACCAGGCCGCACGCCTTTCTGCGCTGGGCGCGCTGTCGACGCTGCGCAGCGAGCTCGGCAGTCTCGACGCGGTGCGCAGGATCGTGAAGCTGAACGGCGTCGTGAACGCGACGCCGGAATTCATGCTGCACACCCGGGTGATCAACGGCGCGTCGGATCTGCTCGTGCAGGTGTTCGGCGACGCGGGCAGACACGCGCGGCTGGCGGTCGGCTACGCGTCGCTGCCGTTCAACATCGCGCTCGAGGTGGAGCTGATCGCGGAGGTCGCGGACTGACCGCCGCCGCGGCGATCCCGCGCTAGCGCTTCGCGGGTCGGAGCGACTCGGCGAGCAGCGCGTATTCGGCCGCGCGTCCGGACGCGGCCCGCCAGGCCAGCGCGATGGTGCGGAAGGGTGCCGGTTTCGCGAACGGCACGAGCGCGAGGTCGCGCCGCTTCGCTTCGACCGGCACCGTCAGCTCGGGCAGAAGCGTCACGCCCTCGCCGCCGCTCACCATCTCGACCAGCGTCGCGAGCGAGGTCGCGCGGAAGTCTCCGATCACGTCGGCGCCGTGCGCGTGGCAGGCCGCGAGCGCCTGCTCGCGCAGGCAGTGTCCCTCGGTCAGCAAGAGCATCGTCTCGTCGGCGAGGTCGCCCTCGCGCAGGGTCCGGCGCTTCGCGAGTCGGTGCGACGACGGCAGCGCCACCACGAAGCGGTCCTCGAACAACGCCAGCGTCTCGAGCCCGTCGAGCGGCGCTTCGAGCGCGACCACCAACAGGTCGAGCTCGCCGCGCCGCAACAGCGCCACCAGCTCCGACGTGCGTCCCTCGTGCAACCGCAGCCGCAGCTCCGGATGCCGCCGCCGCACGCGCGGCAGCACCTGCGGAAACAGGTAGGCCGCGATGGTCGGAATCACGCCCACGCGCAGCACGCCGCGCAGCGGGTGCTTGAAGCTGTGCGCGCTCTCGACCATGCCGCGCACCTCGTCGAGCACCGCGCGCGCGCGCCGCACCACGTCCTCGCCGGCGGCGGTGATCCACACGTTGCGGCGATTGCGTTCGAAGAGCTGCGCGTCGAGCAGGTTCTCGAGCGCCTGGATCTGCGCGCTGAGCCCGGGTTGGCTGACGTGACAGGCGCGCGCGGCGCGCTGAAAGCTCTTGTGGTCCGCGACCGCGACCGCGTACTCGAGCTGGCGAAGCGTGGGCAGCGCGGCCACAGAAGCCTCCGGTTATCAGTGAGCCAACAATAATCAATTGGATCGATCAGCGAAAAGGGTCGAAGTTCCCTTTCGACAGAGCGGCGCAACGCGCGGCTCGAATGGAGGACACGATGACCGACAAGCTGCGAACCGAATCCGGCGCCCCGGTGGCCGACAACCAGAATTCCCAGACCGCGGGCCCGCGCGGCCCCGTGCTGGCGCAGGACCAGCATCTGCTCGAAAAGCTCGCGCGCTTCAATCGCGAGCGGATTCCCGAGCGCGTCGTACACGCGGTCGCCTCGGGCGCGCACGGCCGCTTCGAAGTCACCAATCCCGACGTCTCGCGCTGGACGCGCATGAGCATGTTCTCGAAGCTCGGCAAGCGCACGCCCATGTTCGCGCGCTTCTCGACCGTGGCGGGCTCGAAGGGCGCGCCGGACACGGCACGCGACCCGCGCGGTTTCGCGCTGAAGTTCTACACCGAGGACGGCAACTGGGATCTGGCGGGCAACAACACGCCGATCTTCTTCATCCGCGATCCGCTGAAGTTCCCCGATTTCATCCACAGCCAGAAGCCCGACCCGTACACGCACGAGCAGGAGCCCGAGAACGTCTGGGACTTCTTCTCGCACAGCCCCGAGGCGACGCACCAGTTCACCTGGCTGTTCGGCGATCGCGGCATCCCCGCGTCGCTGCGCCACATGGACGGATTCGGCTCGCACACTTTCCAGTGGGTGAACGCGAAATCCGACCGGTTCTGGGTGAAGTTCCACTTCAAGACCGACCAGGGCATTCGCTGCTTGACGAGTGAAGAGGCCGCGCGCATTGGCGGCGAGAACCCGCAGCACCACCAGCGCGATCTGCGCACGGCGATCGAACGCGGCGAGTTCCCGTCCTGGACGCTGAAGGTGCAGGTGATGCCGGAGCAGGACGCGGCGACCTACCGCATCAATCCGTTCGACGTCACCAAGGTGTGGCAGTACCGCGACTACCCGCTGATCGAGGTCGGGCGCATGACGCTCGATCGCAACCCGGAGAACTTCTTCGCGGAGGTCGAGCAGGCCGCCTTCGATCCGGGCCACTTCGTGCCGGGCGTCGGTCCGTCGCCCGACAAGATGCTGCAGGGGCGCCTGTTCGCGTACGGCGACGCGCACCGCTATCGCCTGGGCGTGAACCACACGCGCTTGCCGATCAACGCGCCGAAGGGCGTGGCGACGGGCGCGACGAACTACGGCCGCGACGGCGCGATGCGCTTCGACACGAACGGCGGACGCGCGAAGAACTACGAGCCCAACAGCTTCGACGGGCCCGCGCAGACCGGCGAGCCGCTCTACGCCGGGCTCGAAGGGCAGGGCGTGTCGGGGACGTTCGCTCCCGCGCGTTACCCCGAGGACGACGACTTCACGCAGGCCGGCGCGCTGTACCGGCTGATGAAGGCCGATGAGCGCGAGCGCCTGGTGCGCAACATCGCGGGCAGCCTCGCGCAGGTCGCGCACGAGCAGATCGTCGCGCGCTCGATCGCGAACTTCCGCGACGCCGATCCCGAGTACGGCGCTCGAATCGAGGCGGAGGTGAAGAAGATCCGCGGCTAGTATGAGTCGCATGATTCTCCTGACCGGCTCGACCGGCTACGTGGGTGGCCGACTCCTGCACCGGCTCGAGGCCGAGGGTCGCGCGGTGCGCTGTCTGGTGCGGCGTCCCGAGCAGCTCCGCGGGAGCGTCGCCCCCACGACCGAGGTCGTGGGCGGCGACGTCACCGACCGGCGTTCGCTCGAACAGGCGCTCGCCGGTGTGACGTACGCGTTCTACCTGGTCCACTCGATGGGCGCGCGCGAGGACTTCGAGGCGCGCGACCGGCTCGCCGCGGAGACGTTCGCGAACGCCGCGGCGGCGGCGGGCGTGCAGCGCATCGTCTATCTCGGCGGCCTGGGCGATGCGCGCGCGGATCTCTCCGCGCACCTGCGCAGCCGCCACGAGGTCGGGCGCATTCTCGCGAGCGCGGGTGTTCCGACCGTCGAGCTGCGCGCGTCGATCGTGATCGGCTCCGGCAGTCTTTCATTCGAGCTTATCCGCGCGCTGGTGGAGCGGTTGCCCGCGATGATCACGCCACGCTGGGTCGAAGTGCTCGCGCAGCCGATCGCGATCGAGGACGTGCTCGCCTACCTGCTGGCATCGCTCGAGATCCCGCTGCCGGCGAGTCGCGTGTACGAGATCGGCGGCCCGGATCGAGTCTCGTACGGCGAGCTCATGCGCGAGTACGCGCGCCAGCGGGGCTTGCGCCGCTTCGCGTTTCCGGTGCCGGTGCTGACGCCCCGGCTGTCGAGTCTGTGGCTGCGCCTCGTGACCCCGCTCTACGCCGAAGTCGGACGCAAGCTGATCGACAGCATCCGGCACCCGACCGTGGTGCAGGACGACTCAGCACTTCGTGATTTTCCGATTCGTCCGCTCGGCGTGCACGACGCGATCGCGCGCGCGCTCGCCAACGAAGACCAGGCGCTGGTGGAGACGCGCTGGTCCGATGCGCTGTCGGCGGCGGCCGAGCCGCCGGCCTTCGGCGGACGGCGCTTCGGGAACCGGCTGATCGATTCGCGCAGCGTGCACGTCGCGATACCCGTCGAGCGGGCGTTCGCGCCCATCCGGCGCATCGGTGGCGAGACCGGCTGGTACTTCGGCACCTGGCTGTGGCGCCTGCGCGGGCTGCTCGATCTGCTGTTCGGAGGGGTCGGCTTGCGCCGCGGCCGCCGTGATCCGGACCAGCTACGCGTCGGAGACGCGCTCGACTTCTGGCGCGTCGCGGCGCTCGAGCCGAATCGACGTCTGCAGCTCGCGGCCGAGATGAAGCTGCCGGGGCGCGCGTGGCTCGAGTTCGAGGTCGAGCCCGAGCTCGGCGGCGCCCGCATTCGCCAGACCGCGGTCTTCGACCCGGTCGGCCTCGCGGGTCTCGCCTACTGGTACGGTGTCTTCCCGCTACACACGCTGGTGTTTCGCGGCATGCTGCGCGGGATCGTGCGCGCGGCCGAGGCTCGAGAGTGACGTCCGTTCGCTCGCTCCGGGACGCAACGATCGCGCTCTATGCGCTGCCGAACGTCTCGTACTCGGTCGCCGCGCTGCCACTCGCGCTGTTCGTGCCGGCCTTCTACGCCGACGACATGGGCCTGCCGCTCGCGCAGGTGGGTGCAGCGATCGCAGCTTCGCGCCTGCTCGACGTCGTGACCGACCCGCTCATGGGTCAGCTCTCGGACCGGATGCGCACGCGCTTCGGCCGGCGCAAGCCGTGGATCGCGCTCGGTACGCCGATCCTGCTGCTCGCGCTCTGGCAGCTCTTCGTTCCCGGAGGCCGGGAAGCGGCGTCGCTCGCCGGCCTGTTCGGCTGGACGGCGCTGCTCTTCCTGGGCTTCACGATCGTCGACGTGCCGTTCAAGGCGTGGGGAGCCGAGCTCTCGCGCGACTACGCGGAGCGTTCGCGCGTCGCGGCCTTCCGCGAGGCGTTCGGCTTTGCGGGGCAGGTGGGATTGCTCTTGCTCCTGCTCGGTCTGGCCGCGCTCGGCCTCACCGGCGCGGAGCAGCAGCTCTACTGGATCGCGGTCGCGATCGTGGCAACGCTGCCGCTGTTCGTCGCGCTGGCGCTTGCGTTCGTGGCGGAGCCGCCGCCGAGCGAACGCAGCGAGCCGCCGCTCGAGCTCGGCGCGGGACTCCGGCTGGTGGCGTCGAATCCGGCCTTCGCGCGCATGGTCGTCGCCGTGCTTTTCTTCGTCTCGGGCGTGGTCGTGCAGGGCACGCTCCACCGATTGGTGTTGACGCACGTGTTCGGGCGCGCGGACCTGTTCCCGCTGATGATCTTCGCCGAGAACGCGCTCACGCTGGCTGCGGTGCCGCTCTGGCTGCGCGTCTCGTACCGGATCGAGAAGCATCGCGCGATCGCGCTCGCCGCGCTCTGGATCGCGCTCTTCTCGCTGGCGCTGCCGTTCTTCGCGCGCGAGGCTGTGATCCCGTTCATCGTCTGCATGGTGCTGCGCGGCAGCTCCTTCGCCTCGATCCTGTTCCTGTCGAACTCGATCGTCGCCGACGTGGTCGACTTCGACGAGCTCGCGTCGGGCCGGCAGCGCACGGGGCTGTTCTTCGGCGTCTTCGGCATGGTCACCAAGGCCGCCATCGCGCTCGGCGTGCTGATCGCGACCGTGCTGCCCGCCGCGCTCGGCTTCGATCCCGCACTCGCGACGCCCGACGACGCGGCCGTGCTCGGGATGCTGGGGATCTACGGCTTCCTGCCGGGCGCGTTGATGGCGGCGGGCGCGCACTTCCTGTGGCGCTTCCCGCTCACGCGCGAGGTTCAGGAAGGGTTGCGCTCGAGGCTCGAGGCGCGCAGCGAGGGCTGAGGCCGCGCTCCGCCATTCATCGACGAATACGATCTGATTGATGCGGATTATCTATTGGACCGATGGGTTGTCTGGACCGATGGTCTCTCCCGACACGGCAGGAGACCCGCCATGCAACTCGACAAGATCGACGCCAACAAGATTCTCGGACAGCTGCTCTCAGGGGGCGCCGCTACAGGCATCGCCGGCGCGCTCGCAGGCGGGATGCTCGCCAGCAAGCGCGGCCGCAAGCTCGGTCGCAAGGCTCTCGAGCTCGGTGGCCTCGCCGCGGTCGCGGGGGTAGCCTGGATGGCCTGGGAACGGTACCGCGGCGGAGCGGCGGGCGGTCTCGCGACGCCAGCGCCCGTCGATACGCTGCGGCGCGCGACGCTGGCCGGATTCCTGCCGCCGCGCGGCGAGCCGCAACGTGCGAACGAGCTCGGCCTCACTCTGATCCGCGCGATGATCGCCGCCGCCCGCGCGGACGGAAAGCTAGACGGCGACGAAGGCGCGGAGATCATCGCCGCCGTCGACAAGCTCGAGCTCGACGCCGACGAGAAGGCGCTGCTGCTCGAGGAGCTCGGTCGTCCCGTCGATCTCGACGCGCTGGTCGCCGAGGCGACGACACCCGAGCTGGCCGCGGAGATCTACGCCGCGGCCCTCCTGGCCATCGAGCGCGACACGCCGGCGGAGCGCGCATGGCTGGAGATGCTCGCCGCGCGGCTCGGTCTCGAAGCTCCGCTCGTGGCGCAGCTCGAAGGTCGCGCCGAGATCGAGCGGGAACCCGAGCGCGCGACGGCCTGAACCGGCCCGCGCGCAGGCGCGCGCTGCAGGCATCGAAATGCCCGAGGTCGCGGCCTACGAGTCGCCCGAGCCAAACGCCTTCGCGACCGGCGCCCGGTGCGACGCGGCGACATGATCACGCTTGCGCTGATCCAGGGCGTCGTGAACACGTTCGTGCTGTTCCTGTCGCGCGTGATCGGGTACGCGGTCGATCGCGTGGTGTTCCGCACGGAGCAAGGGCACGGACCCGCCTTCGTCGTCGTCACGCCGGCGCGCGATCGGACCCGCCCGAGCAGCTGAACGCGTTCGGGATCGCGGGAGGCAGGCGCGCCGCGCGCTGGTTCTCGAGCCACCCGCCCATCGAGGAGCGGATCGAGCGGCTGCGCAACGCGAGCTGACGGGGGATACTCGCGCCGCGTGGATTGGCTCAACTATCACCATCTCCTCTACTTCTACACCGTCGCCAAGGAGGGCAGCGTCTCGCGCGCGGCGAAGTCGCTGCGACTCGCTCAGCCGACCCTGTCGGGGCAGATCCGCAAGCTCGAGGAGGCCTTCGATGAGAAGCTGTTCCGGCGCTCGGGCCGGAACCTCGTGCTCACCGAGATGGGCCAGCTGGTGTTCCGGTACGCGGACCAGATTTTCACGGTCGGCCGCGAGCTGACCGAAACGCTGCGTGGAAGCGCGACGGGGCGCAGCCCGCGGCTCGTGGTGGGCGTGGCCGACATCGTGCCGAAGCTCATCACCGCGCGGCTGCTGGAGATCGCGCTGACGCTGCCTGAGCCCGTGCAGATCACCTGCACCGAGGACAAGTCCGACCGGCTGATCGCGGAGCTGGCGGTGCACCGCATCGACCTGGTGATCAGCGACGTTCCGCTGCCGCCGCACGCCAGCGTGAAGGCCTACAACCACCTACTCGGTGAGACGCCGGTCAGCTTCTTCGCGGTCCGCGAGCTCGCCGGGCGCCTCGGCCGCCGCTTTCCCAAGTCCCTCGAAGGCGCACCGCTGCTGCTGCCGACGCCCAACACACAGCTGCGCCGGTCGCTCGACCCGTGGTTCCAGAAGCACGGCATCCGCCCGCGCGTCGTCGCGGAGATCGAGGACAGCGCGCTCTTGAAGGTGATCGGCCAGCACGGCCACGGCGTGTTTCCCGCGCCGACGGTGCTCGAAGAGGAGCTGCGCCGGCAGTACGGCGTGCGCGCGGTCGGCCGGGCGGACGAAGTGACGGAGCGCTTCTACGCGATCTCCGTCGAGCGCCGCATCAAGCACCCCGCCGTCGCGGCGATCACCGACGCGGCCCGCGAGCGCATCTTCGTCGCTCGCTGACCCGGCGCCGCGCGCGCCGCCGAACCATTCGTTAAAACCGAAGTATCATGATCGAACTATCTATTTTTCAGATTCCTCGGTCTGCCCGATCCTCCGTTCATCGATTTCCAGGAGGAGTCCCGTGTCCGCCGAGGTTCTGCTGTTCCCGTTCTCCGAGTACTGGTGGCTGTACGCAGCCTTCACCGCTTTGGTGCTCGCGCTGCTCGCGCTCGACTTGGGCGTGTTCCACCGCGACGCGCACGCCGTGTCGATTCGCGAAGCCAGCATCTGGACGGCCGTCTGGATCTCGCTTGCGATGGTGTTCAACGTCGTGCTGTGGCAGTACGCGCTATGGGCGTTTGCACAGAACGAGCGGCTGCTCGGAATCCCGGGCTTCGATCCGCAGGCGGCGGCCGCGCGCGTCGGCCTGGAGTACCTGACGGGCTTCGTCGTCGAGAAGGCGCTCGCCATCGACAACATCTTCGTTTTCGTGGTCGTGTTCTCGTACTTCGCGATCCCGCCGAAGTACCAGCACCGCGTGCTCTTCTACGGGATCCTCGGCGCGCTGGTCTTCCGCTCCATCTTCATCGCGCTCGGATCGGTGCTGCTCCAGTACGACGGTGTGGTGATGGCGTTCGGCGTGCTGCTGATCTTCACCGCGCTCAAGATGCTGTGGGTGGGGGACAGCAAACCCGAGCCGGAGCGCAATCCGGTGGTGCGTCTGCTGCGCCGCTTCGTGCCGATCACCGACGGTCTGCGCGGACAGCGCTTCCTCGTGCGCGAGCACGGTAAGTGGCTGGCGACGCCGCTCCTGCTCGCGCTGATCTGGATCGAGCTGAGCGACATCATCTTCGCGGTGGACTCGGTGCCGGCGATCTACGCGCTGACCGGCGAGCCGCTGATCGTCTTCACGTCGAACGTCTTCGCGATCCTCGGCATGCGTTCGCTGTACTTCATGCTGGCCGGCGCCGTGGACCGGTTCCACCTGCTGAACTACGGCCTGGCGTTGGTGCTGATCTTCGTGGGCCTGAAGATGGTCTGGCTGAACGAGCAGTTCGGCGGGAAGTTCCCGATCGAGTGGTCGCTCGGGATCATCGCGGCGCTGATCGGGACCTCTGTGGCTCTCTCGCTGCTGTTTCCGAAGCGCACGGAGCGGAGCGCGGTCGCGACATGAGCGGGCGCGGCGGCGGCGGGGTCAGGATGGGCGCTGCTCTGTCGCGAGCTGCTCGCGTGCGGCGATGCGGATCGCCTCGTCCTCGACCACGTGATCCGAGCGCGGCTCGAGGTTCGCGGTTCGTTCGAGCAACGCGAGCGCCTCGGCGCGGCGCTCGGGGTCGTTTCCGAGCAGTGCCAGCCCGAGCAGATACGCGTTGCCCGGATGCGCGGGGTACTCGGCGAGCGCGCGCTCGGCGAGCGGGATCGCGCGCGAGTGATCGACCCAGCCGGAGAGCAGCGGCACGCGCGGAAGCTCGGAGTGCAGCCGGGACAACAAACGGATCGCGCCGCCCTGCTCGACGCTCGGATCGAGCGCGATCGAGCGCAGCGTCGCCTCGTGCAAGCGCGTCGCGACGCCGGCGCGCACGGCTGCGAGCAGTCCGGCCAGGCGGCTCCACGCGCCCAGATTGATCGCCGACCAGAAGTACAGGTGCGCGGCGTCGCTGCGGTCGGCCGGCGCGAGCGTCTCGCGCAACGACTCGGGCGTCGCGGATTCGAGCGCGGCTTCGCCGCCGACGCGCCGCGCGAGCACCGCGAAGGCGACCTCGGCGGCCGCGATCGCCTGCTCGTGATGGAGTCGTTTCGCGGCCGGATCCGTCGCCGTGAAGTCGCCCGCGAACCACAGCGCGCGCTGCAGCTTCCAGTGCGCCTCGAGGCTGTCGGGCGTCGCGGCGACGGCCGCGCGGTAGCCGTCGAGCGCCGCGCGGATCGGCTCCGGGCGCGCCACCGCGTCGATCTGCCCTTCCGCGCGCTGCGCCCAGAAGGCGTCCGCGCGCACCAGATCGGGCATTGCGTGGGCTCGCGGCGCGGTGAACACCAGCACCGAGAAGAGCGCCTGCGTGAGCATCCTCGTCGTCAGCGCGTGCATTCCCTTCATGATTACCGGAGCTCGACTTCTTCCACCAGCACCAGCTCGCACGCGCCGGCACCGCTGTCGGCGCGTGTGAGTGAGCTGCGCCACTTCCAGCCATCCTTGGCCTTCGCCTCGACCAGCCAGCCCTTCAGGTGCACGAGGCTTCCGCCGCGCGCTCGCAGCAGCGTCGCGCGTGCGGACGCGTCGACGGGAACCATGTGCATATTGGCGCTGTGCCGCGTGATCTCGCTCGGCGCGATCATCGGCTCGCGTGTCCACCAGTGGAAGAAGCGGCCGCTCTGCGAGATGTCGAGCGTGTCGAGCACGGCGTTGGTCGACATCGGTCCCCAGCCGAGCGCGAGATCGATCGGCGAGAGGTCCGCCTCGCGATCGAAGCGGTAGCGCTCCGCGGACAGCACGCGCGCGTCGAGCTCGAAGCTCGCCAGCGCCCGCAGCTCGTACTCGCCGACCTCCCAGCTCGGCCCGTCTTTCACGAGCTCCTGCAGCGGCGCTTCCGGCGCGAGCACACCCGGAGGGCGTTCGAGGGGCCGCCCGCCGAGGTAGTGATACCCGAGGAACAGCACGACCAGGAGCGCCACGACATACCGCGCCATATGCGCAGATTTCGGCAGGTGGGAACTCCAGATTGAGGCCCCGGTTGCCTCTGACACGAGGCACTCTGACTCGAGGGTCGGATACTCCTTGACGCGCGACGCGCGGCGGACGGACCATCGCTGGGCAAGTCAGTCGCCCGGCCGGAGTGATGCTTCGATGAGAGCGCTCTGCAGGACCCTGTTCGCGCTGCTTCTGGCGGTCGCGCCAGCGGCCGAAGCGAGCGTGAGCGACGACTTCGCGGACGGGAACGATTCGTCGCCTGCGTGGTCCCATTTCGCGCCGACCGCGGGCGCGACGTTCAATGCCGGGTCCCTGTCGTACGCGATCGGCGTACCCGCGACCGGCAACGCGCTCAATCCCGCCCGTGCGCTGAGCCTGCGCGAAGACGCGAGCTTCACCAGCGTGGTCGTCGCCGCCGACCTCGTGGCCTTCGACAACGCTGCGAGTCACCGCTACGGCGTGATCGCGCGCAGCACCTCGAGCACGGCGCCGACCCACGACGGCTACGCGCTGGTGATCACGGCGCCCGGCGCGCTCGCGTTGCTTCAGATCAACAATCAGGTCCCGACGACGCTGGTCACCCGCTCGATCGCGCTCAACCCCTCGCTCGACTACCGGCTCGTGCTCGCGATCACGGGCTCGAGCCCGGCGCGGCTGACGGGCACGCTGTTCGCGGCGAGCGATCTCACGACCCCGATCGCGGCCGTCACTCACAGCGATTCACTGGCGCCGATCTACACCGGCGGGTTCACGGGCGTGTACGTTGCGGATGCCAGCGCGCCGCAGAGCCAGCCGCTCGCCGCGACGTTCGACGATTTCTTCGCGAGCGACTCGACCGCCGACACCGACGCCGACGGGCTCACCGACGCCATCGAGCTCTCGATCGGCACCGACCCGAGCGACGCGGACACCGACGGAGACGGCCTTTCCGACGGCCAGGAGATCGGCGCCGGGAACTTCGGAGCGGGTGTGCAGGTGTCGGACAGCGGTGGCATCTCGGTCAGCGCAGCCGACGTCGACGGCGACGGCGACATGGACGTGATCTCGGCGGCGAGCATCGTCAGCTGGTCCGAGAACGACGGGACGCCGGACGTGGGCGCGTGGACCACGCGCACGATCTCGAGCAGCTCGAGCCTTCGCTCGGCCTACGCCGCGGACGTGGACGGCGACGGCGACACGGACGTGGTCTCCGCCTCCTACAGCGACGACACGATCGTCTGGTACGAGAACGACGGCACACCGACGTTGGGGGCCTGGCCGGAACGCGCGATCGCGACCACCGCCGATGGCCCCATCTCGGTCAGCGCGGCCGACATGGACGGCGACGGCGACATGGACGCGGTGTCGGCCTCGAGCCTCGCGAGCTCGATCGCCTGGTACGAGAACGACGGCACGCCCGCGCTGGGCGCTTGGCCCGTGCGCACGATCTGGAGCCCTGCCGGCAGCGGCATGCAGTCGATCTACACCGCGGACATGGACAGCGACGGCGACATGGACGTGCTCTCGCTGTTGTCGACCGAAGTCATGAACGTCGCCTGGAGCGAGAACGACGGCACGCCGGCCGTGGGCGCCTGGCCTCTGCACCCGATCATCGCCTCTGAGTTCCCATCCCCGTCCGGAAACCTCACGCACAGGATCTTTCCCGCCGACCTGGACGCGGACGGCGACACCGATCTGATCACCCAGTTCAGCTTCTTCGCGTCCGGCTTGATCAACCGAAGCGCCTGGATGACGAACGACGGGGCCGGGAACCTGGGCTTCGGCGGCCTGATCGAATTCGACGCGAGCGGCTCGGGGGCGGTCAGCGCGGCGGACATGGACGGCGACGGCGATACGGACGTGCTCGGCCCGTCGGCCGGCACTGCCGCCTGGTACGAGAACGACGGAACGCCGACGACCGGTCTCTGGATCGCGCGCGCGATCTCGACCGTCGCGCCGACCGCATCTTCACTCGTTGCAGTGGACCTGGATCGCGACGGCGACGGAGACGTCCTCTCTACCTCGGGCAGTACGGTCGTTTGGTTCGAGCAGCAGAACCTGGCCGATCCGTTCGATCCCGACACGGACGGCGATGGGCTCAGCGACGGCGCCGAGCTGAACATCCACGGCACGAGCCCGACCGTGGCCGATACCGATCGCGACGGACTCGGCGACGGCGTCGAGGTGAACACGCACGGCACCAACCCGCTCCTCGTCGACAGCGATGCAGACGGGCTGCGCGACGACTTCGAGGTCGCGAACGGATTCGATCCGCTCGACTCCGATCAAGACTCCGACAACCGCGTCGACGGCCAGGACGACTTCGACAACGACGGCCTCGGCAACGCCGCCGAGGCGCTGGCCGGCATGGATCCGAACGACCCCGACTCGGACAACGACGGTCTGCTCGACGGCGACGAGATCGGGGCGGGCGTGTTCGGCGGGCAGCAGCTGATCTCGACCGCCGCCGACGGCGCCTCTTCGGTCATCGCGACGGATGTCGACGGCGACGGCGACGTGGACGTGCTGTCGGCGTCGTACATCGACCAAACGATCGCGTGGTACGAGAACGACGGAACGCCCTTGGCGGGCGCCTGGCCGGAACACGTGATCTCGACCCTCGCCGGCAGCTCGCCGCTCTTCGCCGCGGATGTGGACGGCGATGGCGACACGGACGTGCTCGGCGCAGGGACCTCGGCCAGCTCGAACGACATCTCCTGGTACGAGAACGATGGGACGCCGGCGGTCGGCGCGTGGTCCGAGCGTAAGATCGTGAACGACCCGTACGAATTTCATCGATTGGCCTTCGTGGCGGACGTGGACGGCGACGGAGACGCGGACGCGCTTGCAGCAACGGACTTCGGGCCGATTGCCTGGTACGAGAACGACGGCACGCCGTCGACGGGTCTTTGGACCTGGCACGAGATCGGGCCGCCCGGCAGCTACGTGCGATCGACCTCTGCAGTAGACATGGACGCGGACGGCGACACCGACGTGGTGACCGCGTCGTTCTATGGCGACACGATCGCCTGGTACGAGAACGACGGCACGCCAGCCGTCGGCGCCTGGATCGAGCACGTCGTCTCGGCCAGCTCCGGCGAGGCCACGTTCGTCTTCGCTGCGGACTTCGACGGCGACGGCGACGCGGACCTGCTCTCTCGGTCGGTGGCTGACTCCGTGGCTTGGTACGAGAACGACGGCACGCCGGCGGTCGGCGCGTGGCCCGTGCATTCGATCTCGACGCTTTTCGGGGCCGGGCCGAGCCTCGCGGCAGACGTGGACGGCGACGGCGACGTAGACGTACTCGCCCTTCTGTCGTTCCCCTTCGCGGTCGCGTGGTACGAGAACGACGGCACGCCGGCGGTCGGCGCGTGGACGCAGCGCACGATCTCGATGGCCGTCAACGGGACGCAGTCGACCTATGCTGCGGATATCGACGGCGACGGCGATCTGGACGTGCTCTCTGCTTCCTACGATGACGACAAGATCGCTTGGTACGAGCAGCTCAACGTCATCGAGCCGCCCGACGCGGACAGCGACGGCGACGGACTCAGCAACGCCGACGAAGTGAACATCCACGGCACGAACCCGTACGTGGCCGACACCGACGGCGACGGGTTGCTCGACGGCTTCGAGGTGAACTACGGCTTGAACCCGCTCGTCGGCGGCCAGGCTGCGCAGGACCCCGACGCCGACGGGCTGACGAACTTGCAGGAGCAGGCCGCGGGCACCAATCCGAACGCCGCCGACAGCGACAGCGATGGGTTGCTCGACGGTGTCGAGCTCGCGACCGGCATCAACCCGCTCGACGCCGACAGCGACGACGACCTGCTCTTGGACGGTGCGGAGGTGCTCATCCACTTCACCGATCCACTCGACGCCGACAGCGACGACGATCTGCTCACGGACGCGGCCGAGGTGAACGCCCACGGCACCGATCCGAACTTGGCCGACACGGACGGCGACGGGCTGCTCGACTCCCAGGAAATCGGCACGGGGACGTTCGGCCCGCAGCAGCCGATCTCCGCTTCCGCCGCCTTCGCGAGTTCGGTCCATGCGGCAGATCTGGATGGCGACGGCGACGTCGACGTGCTCTCCGCGTCCGCGGGTGACGATACGGTCGCGTGGTACGAGAACGACGGAACGCCGCTCGTGGGCGCCTGGACCGAGCGTGCGATCTCGACGACCGCGGACTGGGCGCGCTCGGTCGCCACGGCGGATCTGGACGGCGACGGCGACCTGGACGTGCTGTCGGCGTCGGAGGAAGACGACAAGATCGCGTGGTACGAGAACGACGGGACGCCGGCGGTCGGCCCGTGGACCGGGCGCGTGATTTCGACGACGGCCAATGGTGCATTCTCGGTGTACACCGCGGACGTGGACGGCGACGGGGATGTGGACGTGCTCTCCGCGTCGCTACACGACGATACGATCGCGTGGTACGAGAACGATGGGACGCCGGCCGTGGGCGCTTGGCTCGAGCACACGATCTCGATCGCAGCAGACTACGCACGATCGGTCGTAGCGGCGGATCTCGACGGCGACGGCGACACCGACGTGCTCTCCGCGTCGCAGCTCGACCACACGATTGCGTGGTACGAGAACGATGGAACGCCCGCGATCGGCCCGTGGACCGAGCGCGCGATCTCGACCAGCGTCGCCGACGCGTTCTCCGTGTTCGTCGCGGATGTCGATGGTGATGGCGAAGCGGACGTGCTCTCCGCGTCGAATACCGGAGACACGATCGCGTGGTTCGAGAACGACGGCACGCCCGCGGTGGGCGCGTGGACCGGGAGTGCGATCTCGACCAGCGCGAATGGCGCAACCTCGGTCTTTGCCGCGGATCTCGACCGCGATGGCGACGCGGACGTGCTCTCCGCGTCGGTGGAAGACGACACGATCGCTTGGTACGAAAACGACGGGACGCCGACGGTGGGCGCTTGGGTCGAATACCCGATCTCGACCCCCGCCGCTGGCGCCTGGTCGGTCATCGCCGCGGACGTCGACGGCGACGGCTTCCCGGACGCGCTCTCTGCGTCGATCTTCTCGGGCAGGATCGCCTGGTACCGAAAGCAGTTCATCACCGATCCGCTCGATCCCGACACCGACGGCGACGGCCTGCTCGACGGCTTCGAGGTGGCGAACGGCTTCAACCCGCTCGTCGCGGGCCAGCAGGGGCAGGATCCCGACGCGGACGGGCTCTCGAATCTGGAGGAGCAGGCCGCGGGAACGAACCCGAACGTCGCCGACACCGACGCCGACGAGGCGCTCGACGGAGGCGACAACTGCCCCGTCACCGCGAACCCGACACAGAGCGATGTCGGCTCCGCGCTGGACGATCCACCCGACGGAATCGGCGACGCCTGCCAGTGCGGCGACGTCGACGACAGCGGCGTCGTCGACTTCGCGGACGTCGACGCGTACCGCGACAGCCTGGCGGACCCGGTGGGTCTCGCGCTGACACCGGCGGGTGTCGCGAAGTGCTCGGTGATCGACGATGCCGGACCGTGCGAGATCCTCGACGTCACGGTCGTCCAGCGCGCGCTCGAGGCCGTGCCGTTGCTGCCCGGAATCGATCAGGTCTGTTCCGCCGCGGGCGGACCCTAGCGACTGGCACGTTTTCTGCTTGACTCGAACAGCGCAGCGGGCAGAGCATGCGTCGGCAACTGACCGATCCCGGCTGCGCGAGATCCAACGGAACGTGCAACTCGAGCACCGTGGGGGGCGGCAGTGAAGGACTTTGTGCTCGACCCCTCGCGTCTCCGATCGCTAGGACTGCTGTCGTTCGTGCTGCTGCTGGCCGCGGCGCCCGCGGTCCGTGCGAGCGTCGCGGACGACTTCGAAGATGGCGAAGATTCCACACCCCCGTGGTCGCACGTCGCGCCGACCGCGGGTGCGAGCTTCGACGCGTCGAGCTTCGCCTACGCGATCTCGGTTCCCGCGACCGGAAATCCCGGGGCTCCCGCCCGGGCGGCCAGTCTTCGCGAGGACGCGAGCTTTGGCGACGGGGTGGTCGCCGTCGACTTGGTCGCCTTCGACAACGTCGTTGGTCACGCATACGGAGTCGTCGCCCGCAGCACCTCGGCTGCGGCGCCGACGCACTCCGCATACGCGCTGGTCGTCCGCGCGCCCGGTGAGCTCGCTCTGCTTCAGATCGCCGGTCCGGTCTCGACCACGCTGGCAAGCGCCTCGGTCACGCTGAGCGCCGCGGTCGACTACCGGCTCGTGCTCACGATCACGGGCACGAGCCCGGCGCAGCTTTCGGGCGCGCTCTACGCAGCGGGGGATCTCGCGAACCCGATCGCGACCGTCTCTCACAGCGACACGCTCGCGCCGGTTCTCACCGCCGGGTTCAGCGGCGTACGGGTCGCGGACTCCGGCGCGTTCCAGGATCAGTCGCTCGCTGCGACCTTCGACGCGTTCTTCGCGAGCACGACCGCCGCGGACACGGATGCGGACGGGCTCGGCGACTCCGTGGAGCTCTCGATCGGCACCGACCCGAGCGACCCCGACAGCGACGACGACGGCCTGCTCGACGGCGACGAGTTCGGAACCGGGGTCTTCGGCGAGCAGATCGTGATCTCGCTCCTCGCCGAAGGCGCGCGGCTCGTCTCCGTCGCGGACATGGACGGCGACGGCGACATCGACGTGCTCTCCGCGTCGTTCGACGACGACACGATCGCGTGGCACGAGAACGACGGCACGCCCGCGGTCGGCCCTTGGCCCGAGCACTCGATCACGACCATCGCCGACAACCCGACCTCGCTGTTTCCAGCCGACATCGACGGCGACGGCGATACGGACGTGGTCGCCGCGTCGAACCTCGCCTTCGTCGTCTCGTGGTACGAGAACGACGGCACGCCGGCGGTGGGCGCGTGGACCGAACGTCCGATCACTCCGACCGACTCGGGCGCGGTCAGCTCCGTCGACAAGGTGAGTGCGGCGGACATGGACAACGACGGCGACGTCGACATTCTCGCGGTGTCGGGCGCGGGCGCCGCATTCGCCTGGTACGAGAACGACGGCACGCCGTCGGTCGGCGCCTGGACCGCGTATCCGATCGCGAACAGCGTGGCCGTGATCTTCGCGACCGACGTGGACCGCGACGGCGATCCGGACCCGCTCAGCGGGTCGTTCTTCAACTTCGTCGCGTGGTACGAAAACGACGGCACGCCGGCGGTCGGCGCTCTCCCCCAGCGCCCGATCAACGCGGGCGTCGGCGATCCGCGACGCTGGCTCTCCTCGGCGGACTTCGACGGCGATGGCGACACGGACGTGCTGTCCCGGTCGCCGGCCGACTTCGTCACCTGGTACGAGAACGACGGCACGCCGGCCGTCGGCAACTGGATCCCTCACGGCGTGTCGTTGGGACCCGGCTCGAGCATCTCGTCGCATCCGGCGGACGTCGACGGCGACGGCGACCTGGACGTGCTCGCGGCGCTGAACCTCGCCAACGAGGTGGTCTGGTACGAGAACGACGGCACGCCGGCGGTCGGCGCCTGGACCAAGCGCGTGATCTCGATCGCCGCCAACTATCCCGAGTGGGTCGTCACGGCCGACATCGACGGCGACGGCGACACCGACGCGATTTCCGCCTCGTTCTTCGACGACAAGATCGCCTGGTACGCGCAGCAGAACGTCGCCGACCCGCTCGACGCCGACACCGACGACGACGGGCTCAACGACGGCGCCGAAGTGAACACGCACGGCACCGACCCGACCGTGGCCGACACGGATGCCGACGGCTTGCTCGACGGCTTCGAGGTGACCTACGGCTTCGATCCGCTCGTCGGCGGCGAGCAGGGCGTGGACCCGGACCTCGACGGACTCACGAACCTGCAGGAGCAGGCCTCCGGCACGAACCCGACGCTCTTCGACACGGACGGCGACGGTCTCGGCGATGGCGCCGAGCTGATCACGCACCTGACGAACCCGACACTCGCCGACACGGACGGCGACGGACTGTTCGACGGCTTCGAGGTGACGTACGGCTTCAACCCGCTCGTCGGCGCCGAAGCGGCCGCGGACACCGACGCGGACGGACTCACGAATTTGCAGGAGCAGAGTCTCGGCACTCACCCGACCGTGTCCGACAGCGACGGCGACGGGCTGCTCGACGGCTTCGAAGTGGCGAACGGCTTCAATCCGCTGGTTGGCGGCGAGCAAGACGTGGACACGGACACCGACGGCCTCACCAACGTGCAGGAGCAGACGGCGGGCACGAACCCGACGCAGGCCGACACGGACTCGGACGGCCTGCGCGACGGCTTCGAAGTGACGTACGGCTTCAACCCACTGGTCGCGGGCGAGCAGGGCCAGGATCCCGACGCCGATCAGCTCTCGAATTTCCTGGAGCAGGTCGCGGGTACGAGTCCGATCCTGTCGGACACCGACGGCGACGCGTTGCTCGACGGCTTCGAAGTGGCGAACGGGTTCAACGCGCTCGTCGGCGGCGAGCAGGGCGCGGACACGGACAGCGACGGTCTCACGAACCTGCAGGAGCAGAGCGCCGGAACGAATCCGAATCTGACCGACAGCGACGGCGATGGTCTCGCCGACGGAGCCGAAGTGATCGCGCACGGCACGAACCCGACGCTGGCCGACACGGATGTCGACGGCTTGCTCGACGGCTTCGAGGTGGCGAACGGTTTCGATCCGCTGCTCGCCGGCGAGCAAGGCGCAGACACGGACGCCGACGGACTCACGAACCTGCAGGAGCAGACGGAGGGCACGAGCCCGATCCTGGCCGACACGGACGCCGACGGACTGCGCGACGGCTTCGAGGTGGCGAACGGCTTCGATCCGCTGCTCGCCGGCGAGCAAGACCAGGACACGGACGCGGATGGACTCACGAACCTGCAGGAGCAGGCCGCCGGCACGGATCCGACTCTGGTCGACACGGACGGCGACGGACTCGGCGACGGCGTCGAGCTGAACGTCTACGGCACGAACCCGCTCCTGGCCGACACGGACGGCGACGCGGCGCAGGACGGAGCCGACAACTGCCCGGTCGCCGCGAACCCGACCCAGAGCGATGTCGGCGGTGTGCTCGACGAGCTCGCCGATGGAATCGGCGACGCCTGCCAATGCGGCGACGTCGACGACAGCGGCGTGGTCGACTTCGCGGACGTCGACGCGTATCGCGACAGCCTGGCGGATCCGGCGGGTCTCGCGCTGACACCGATGGGTGTCGCAAAGTGCTCCGTGATCGACAGCGCCGGCCCGTGCGAGATCCTCGACGTGACGGTCATCCAGCGAACGCTTGCGCCGGATCCCCTGCTGCCGGGGATCGCTCAGGTTTGCGCGGCCGCCTCCGGGCCCTGAGCGCCGACGTGATAGTCGAGCACGCTCTTCGTCGCGGCGACGAACGAGCGCTCGAGGTACGGGATGCCGTGCGCCGCGCAGTAGCGCCGTACGGCTGGCGCCGCGCGGCGCAGGTGGCGTCGCGGCATGTTCGGGAACAGGTGGTGCTCGATCTGGTTCTCGAGCCCGCCGCACAAGAGACGAGTGGCGAGGCCGCCTGAGTAGTTGCTGGCCGTCGAGACCTGCGCCGCGGCGAAGTCGAGCGCGGGCGGCTCGTCCCAAGCCGGCCGGTCGTAGTGGTTGCCGGCGAAGATCAGGTTCAGATACACGCCGGCGATCCAGCTGTAGGGCACGTACAGCGCGACGCCCCACGGGCCGTACAGGTACACGAACGTGCCCACGATCACGAGCGTGCCCGCGAGCGAGTTCGCGACTTCCGCGACGAAGCGATCCGGCCGTGTGCGCTTGGTGTAGGCCGCGTCGCGCACGCCCAGCAGCGCGAGCAGGCGCGGCAGCGTGACACCGTTGCGGCGCACCAGCACGAGCACGTCGATCGCGGCCCAGACGCGCGAGCGGTAGCGCCGGTCGGGCTCCCAGCGCTCGCTCTTGTCGCGATCGATGCTGCGCACGTTGGGCGCGCGGTGGTGCGCGTTGTGACCGTGTCGCCAGCCGGTCGGGAACTCACCCAGGATGAAGCAGAAAACCCAGGTGAAGACTTCGTCGAGGCGCCGGTTCAGGAACAGGTTGCCGTGTGCGGCGTCGTGCATCGCCCAGCCGATGCGTCCGTGCAACACCGAGCCGACGACGAACAGCGGAACCGCTCCCCACAGTGGCACCTGCGCGGCGAGCGCGAACAGAGCGAGCGCGCCGAGCCAGGTCAGCGCGGCGTCGGCGAGCGGCGAAAGCGGCGCCGGCCGGAAGCAGCCGAGTGTCTCCAGCTCCTGCAGCAGACCGCGGAAGTCCGGCGGAGGGGTCGGCTCGAGCTCGGCGGGAAGGGTGGAGCGAATACGCGCGATTCTACCCAGGTTCCGGGCGTGCGGCACGAATCTCCGCTGTCGAAGCCGGTGCGCTCGGCTAGCGCGACCTCGCGCTGACCGGCGAGGACCCTTTGGCGAGCAGGTCGTCGAGCCCGGCGTGTCCGGCGTCCGCGGCGACCGCGAGCGCGGTGAGTCCCGAAACGCTGCGCGCGTTCGGATTCGCCCCTGCCGCGACGAGCCGCGAGATTGCGGGTCGATCACCCGCGCGCGCCGCGTAGTGGAGCGCACCAAAGCCGGCGCGATCGCGCGCGTGCGGGTTCGCGCCTCGCGCGAGCAGTCGCTCGACGAGCACGACGGACCGCGCGCTCGCAGCCGCCATCAGCGGCGAGACGCCGTTCGCGTCCTGCCGCTCCGGGCTCGCGCCGCGCGCGAGAAGCAGCTCGCAAAGGTCCACCTCCGCGAGCGTTGCGCAGAGCACGAGCGGAGTGACCCCGTCGGGATCGACCGCCTCGGCGGCGACCTCGAAATCGAGCAGCGCGCCCGCAGCGTCGGAGTCCCCGGCTCGAACCGCTCGAAACAGCTCGACCTCGTACCAGAGTCGTTCCGCGTCTTCGCGTCCGGGCGCGGCCGTCGTGGGTCGCGGCGCGCGGCTCGCTCGCGCGAAGCTCTCGTGCGCGGCCGAGACCAATAGCCGGGCGTTCTTGCTGCGCCGTCCGTCGAGCGCGTCGTACAAGGGCGTGCGGCCTCGGCGGTCTCGCGCGAGCGGATCGGCGTCGGCGTCGAGCAGCGTGCGCACGAGCAGCGCATCGCCGCGCTGCGACGCGTGATGCAGCGGTGTGACCCCGGTCGGGTCGCGCACTCGCGCGTTCGCGCCGTGGGCGAGCAGCGCTCGCGTGAGCGCGTCGCGACCGCGCGCACAGCTTCGCGCGAGCGGCGTCCAGCCGCGCTCGTCGCTGGCGTTCGGCAGCGCGCCCGCCTCGAGCAGCGCGATCGCGATCTCATCGTGGCCGCGGCCGATCGCCTCGAACAGCGCCGGCTCGAGCGTGCCCGGCGCGTTGCCGCGCGCGCGCAGCTCGACCATCAGCCGCGCGACCGACTCGCGATCGCCGCTCGAGGTCGCCTCCAGCAGCGCGCTGCGACCGGCTCGGTCGCTCGGACTCGGATCGGCACCGGCCGCGAGCAGCGCGTGAACGATCGCCGTGTGCGCCCCCTCGGCCGCTTCCATCAGAGGCGTGCGTCCGCGCGCGTTGGCGTGCCCGCCGTCGGCGCCGCGTTCGAGCAGCAGCGACACCAGCGAGAGGTGACCGGACGAGACGGCCAGCAGGAGCGGTGTCGCGCCGGCGTCGTCGGTCGCGTCGGGACGAGCGCCGGCGTCGATCAGACGCGCGGCGACCGCTCGCTCTCCGGCACGCGCGGCGAGCGCGAGCGCGCTCGTACCACCGCTCGTGCGGGCGTTCGCGTTGGCACCGCGCTCGAGCTCGACCGCTACGCGCTCCTCGTCGCCGAGGCGAACCGCCTCGAGCAGCGCCAGGTCCGATGATCCGGCCGGCGAGCTCGATGATCCGACCGGAGAGCCAGCGCTAGCGGCGCTCGGCAGCGAGAGCACGAGCGTGAGCGCGACGCTCGCAGCTCTCGAGAATCTCCACAGGCGAACCACCGACACGCTCCAGGCCATCGTCGACACGGACACCGAAATGCGAGTCGAGCGTAGTCGGCGCGTGTTGCGGTCGGACCGACATCGCGCGCACGTTCTAGCGAGCGAGGGTCACCGCGCGCTCACTTCGGGGACATACGGGTGGGCGAGTTGTGTGGAACGCGCGTCGTGCGGGAGAATCGAGAACAGCGAGCCGAGCCCCGCGCTCTCCAGGTCGAACTCGTCCAGCAGCGCGCGCCGCGCCAGGTCGTAGCGCGCGATCCGAGTGGGCAGGACCGCCGCCGGCGCGTCGCCGCGCGCAGTGACCTGGCGCTTGAACCAGCGCAGGTTCTCGTAGAACCGGGTCGGTCGGAGCCGCGAGAAGCCCACCCACGCTCGACTGCCTTCGATCAACAGCCCCCGGCTCCAGCCGAGCGGCGTCTCCACACCGGAAATTTCGGCCAGGTCGATCAGACACTCGAGCTTGTGAGTCCGCGCATGAGCGACGGCGATGTGACCGTTCACGGCCGTGAAGAACACGTAGTCGCCCACGACGATTCCATCGTGGACCAGGGCGATGCCGATCTCGATCCGCTTGCTGGGGTCGCGCAAGCAGATGGCGTCCATCTGCTGGGCGCGCGTCACCCACGGCTCGCCGTCGAGAACGAACAGGAAGTTCGGGTGCGCTCGGTGCGGCTTGGTGGACTGAACGCGCCGGTAGTCGACCAGCGGCGAGAAGCGGCTCCAGGCCGGCTCGTCCAGAACGGGCAGGTATTCGACGGCCTGGAAGTCCGCGTCGAACGCGATCACCAAGTCCAGACCCGAGCACGCGACCAGCAGCCCCCCGCGGTACGGCACCACGTGGTGTACGTCGTTGAAGGCCGGGTGGGAGAGGTGCCGGATCAGGCGCAGGGCGGGATAGGAGAGGACCAGAACCTCCGTCTCGGTCGTCAGGTAGAGCCGGTCACCCGCGAGCGTCGCCGACTTGAACACGATCGAGGGCAGCTTGTCCGCACAAAGCTCGGGCGCCGTCACGTGCTCGACGAGCCGCACGGCCGTGCGCGACTCGAGATCGACCGCGGCGAGCACGCCCTTCCGATAGTGGTGGTATTCGGGATGCCAGGCGGCGTTCTCACGCTGCTCGCCTCCGGTGACGAGCAGGCTCGTTGAGCGGGTCTGCACGCCCAAACGATGGGCCAAGCCCATCACGACCCGCGGGCAGCCTCGCGAAGTAGCCGACGCGTTCCCGTGTGCAGGTCAAGGGTGCCGGGAGAGCCCGGTGTCGACCGTGCGTGAGTTCGTCAACGATTGAGCGGCACGGCTGCGCCCGGTCGACGCGCCGCGCAAGGGTCGCTCAGCGCCGCGCGCGGGCCTCGTCGCGGATCTGACGCAGCAGGATCGCGATCACGAACGTCGCCAGCAGCGCACTGATCTCGAGCAGGCGGCCCGCCGTGAACGTGCTACGCGTGATCGTGTAGCCCGCGACGTTCGCGAGTCGCTCTGCGCCCGCAAAAGCGAGCAGCGCGAGAGCCAGGATGAAGAGCGGTCGACCGACGGCACCGATGAGTTTGTCGAGGTCCATCACCATCTACCTCACTTGCGGGGGAATGAGAGGGGTTTGGCGTAGACGTCGCCCGT
>JANNLG010000247.1:0-1694 GCA_031396695.1 Deltaproteobacteria bacterium | reverse complement strand
TTCAGCTGGGACAGCATCAGCGGCGTGATCGCGACCGGCCTGGTGGCGCGCGCCTGGATGCTGTAGGCGAGCACGCTGAAGGCAACCGCCTCGCGCGGATCGTAGCCGATGAAGACGTTGATCATGCCGGTGTTCGAGCCGGCAGGGCCGCGAGCACCGCCTCGCGCTCGGCGTCACTCATCACCGACCAGCGCGCGATCTCCTCGAGCGTACGGCAACAGCCGATGCACATCCCGAGTTCGGTGTTCAGCCGGCATACATCGACGCAGGGTGATTTCACGGTCGCAGATTTTGCCATCATGGTGAGGCCGCAGCCCGCGCGCGTGTTGCGGCGATCGCGCGGCCCGCCTTGGAGCCCGGCTCGCGCTTGAGCACGCCGCAGATCCACTGCCCGATCCCGACCACGCTATCGAGGTCGATGCCGGTCTCGATGCCCAGGCCGTGCAGCATGTACACCACGTCCTCGGTGGCGACGTTGCCCGACGCGCCGGCCGCGTAAGGGCAGCCGCCCAGGCCCGCCACCGAACTGTCGAAGGTGGCGATGCCCATTTCGAGCGAGGCGTAGATGTTGGCGAGCGCCTGCCCGTAGGTGTCGTGGTAGTGCCCTGCGAGCCGCTCGACCGGCACCACGCGCGCCACGGTCTCGATCATGCGCTGCACTCTTGCCGGGGTGCCGACGCCGACGGTATCGCCGAGCGACACCTCGTAGCAGCCCATCCGATCGAGCGCGCGCGCGACTTCGGCGACCCTCGCCGGATCGATCTCGCCCTCGTACGGGCAGCCGACGACGCAGGAGATATAGCCGCGCACCTTGACGCGCGCTTCGCGCGCCGCTTCGGCGACCTGGCGAAAACGCGCGAGGCTCTCGGCAATGCTGCAGTTGATGTTCTTCATCGAGAACGCTTCGGACGCGGCGCCGAACACCGCGACTTCGGTCGCGCCGGCGGCGAGCGCTGAGGCCAGGCCCTTCAGGTTGGGCGTGAGCACCGGGTAGGCCACGCCGGGTTTGCGCCGCACGCCTTCGAGGACTTCGGTGTGGTCGGCCATCTGCGGGATCGCTTTCGGCGAGACGAAAGCGGTCGCCTCCACGGCCGGCAGGCCTGCGTCGGCGAGGCGATGGATCAGTTCCAGCTTGATCGCGGTGGCGACCCCATGGCCATCAACGAGCGGTTCGTTCTGCAAGCCGTCGCGCGGACCGACTTCGACGATGCGCACCTTGCGCGGCAGGTTCATGCGGCCTCGAACGCGATCAGGTCGACGCCTTCGTTCACCTGTTCCCCGGCGGCGAAGCGGATTTCGCGTACCGTGCCGTCAGCCGGCGCGACGATGGTGTGCTCCATCTTCATCGCTTCCAGGATCACCAGCGGCGCGCCTTTCGCGACTTTCGCTCCCGGCTCGACCAGCACCGCGATCACCTTGCCGGGCATCGGCGCAGCCAGGCTGCCCGAGTGGACATCGGTGGCGACCTCGTGCAGGACGTCGTGGCGAGACAGACGCCACAGGCCCGCGGCGAGGAAAACGCTCAAATCCTTTCCTTCGCGCGCGACATGGGCGCGGTACGCATGCCCGCCGAGGAGCACGCGCAACTCGTGCGCCGACACGCGTTCGCCGTCGAGCGCGTGCTCGCCGTGCGCGGTGCGCAGCAGCCAGTCCCGCGCGCGGAAGCGGACTGAAACCGCGTGCGCACGGCCGCC
>JANNLG010000240.1:0-4206 GCA_031396695.1 Deltaproteobacteria bacterium | reverse complement strand
CGCGCTCGTGCTCGTGTCGATCCTGCCGTTCCGGTACCTGCGCGAGATCTTCAACACCCGCTGCGCGTTTCCGGTCTGCGCGCGCGGCCTGCCCGAGGGCGCGGTCGCGTTTCTGAACCAGGCCGGCGCGACCGGCGACGTGCTGAACCATCCCAACGAGGGCGGCTACCTGGAATGGGAGCTGTATCCGCGCCAGAAGATCTTCGTCGACTTGCAGACGCCGTTCCTGTTTCCCGACGGGGCGATCTTCGCCGCGGATCAGGCGTTCCAGGACCCGGTCGTGCTCGCGAATCTGATCGGCACCTACGCGCCTGCGTTCCTGCTCGTGCCGAACCAGCTGCGCGGCTTCCCGTCGCTCGTCGCGAGCTTCCCCGACTACGTGCCGGTGTTCGTGGACGACGCGGGCGTGCTGTACGCGAGCGCCTCGCGAAATCCCGAGTTGGTCGCGCGCCATCGACTGCGCGCGATCGAGCCGTTCGCGCTCGATGTCATGGGCCCGCCCGATGATCCGCAGACGTTCGCGCGCGCGGAGGCGGAGCTGCGGCGCATGAACGAGATCCATCCGGGTGGTGGGCGCACGGGCGTGTTCGAGGGCGTGCTCGCTCTGCAGCGCGGCGACACCGACACCGCACTGCGTCGCGCCGACGCGCTGCTGCGCGAGCACGGGGATCGGCCCGAGCCGAATCGCCTGCGCGCGGACGCGCTGTTTCTCGCCGAGCGCTTCGGCGAAGCGGTCGAGGCCTACCGGCTCGCGATCGACCGGCTCGGCAGCGACGCCCGAAGTCTCGCGCAGCGGCCGTACCTCGAGAGTCGGCTGTGGGCGTCGTTGCTCGAGGTCGGCCGTCCGGACGAGGCGTACCGCGCCTCGCGAGCGGCGATTCCCGACATCTACGCACCCGGGGTCGGCTACAACGAGCTGGTCGCGCTCGGACGCGTGGCGCTCGAGAGCGGCCACCGGGCCGAGGGCCGCCGCCTGCTCGAGTTCGCACTGCAGAAGACGCCGCACTCCGAAGCGCAGCTGCGCATGTGGATCCAGCAGCAGCTCGGCGCGGCCGCGCAATAGGGGAGGATGTGGCGATGAAGCCCGTGGCCGAGTTCAATTTCCTCGATCCCGCGGTGGTCGAGAATCCGTTCGAGTTCCACCGCGCGCTGCGCGCACAGGCGCCGGTCTACGAAGTCCCCGGCATCGGGTTGTTCCTGGTCTCGACCTACGCGGGCGTGCTGGAGGTGCTTTCCGATCCGCGGCGCTTCTCGTCGAGCTCGGGCCCGGCGGTGGGCGGAATGGCGCCGCCGCCGCAGGTGATGGCCGCCATGGCCAAGGGCTACCCGCAGGTCGACACGCTGATCACCTGCGATCCGCCCGACCACATCCGCTACCGGAGCCTGGTTTCGCGCGCGTTCTCGGCCCGGCGCGTGGCGGGCTTGGAGGACTACATCCGCGGCGTCGCTCGCGAGCTCCTGGCGGGGTTCGTGCACGAGCGCAGCGTCGACTTGGTGCCGCGCTACGCGGTGCCGCTGCCGCTCTCGGTGATCGCGGACCAGCTCGGCGTGCCGCGCTCCGACATGGCGCTGTTCAAGAAATGGAGCGACGACGCCGTAGCGCCGCTCGGCGGCATGATCAGCGTCGAGCGCTCCGTCGAGTGCGCCGAGTCGATCGTCGAGTTCCAGCACTACATGGCGGCCAAGATCGCAGAGCGCCGCGCGCGGCCCGAGGACGACATACTCTCCGACCTGATCGGAGCGCGGCTCGACGGCGAGGCCCCACTCGACGTGCCCGAAATGCTCTCGATCCTGCAGCAGTTCCTGGTCGCCGGGAACGAGACGACCACGAATCTGATCGCGAGCGCGACCATGCTTCTGTGTCAGAACCCCGAGCAGCTCGCACTCGTGCGCGCCGACCGGTCGCTGATCCCGAACATGGTCGAGGAAGCGGTGCGGCTCGAGTCCCCGGTGCAGTCGCTGTTCCGGCTCGCGACCGAGGACACGACCGTGCTCGGCACGAAGGTCCCGAAGGGCGCGCGGATCGTCGTCATGTACGCGTCCGCGAATCGCGATGCCGCGGTCTTTCCCGAGCCCGACCGCTTCGACGTGCGGCGCGCGAACGCGAAGTCGAACCTCGCGTTCGGCCGCGGCGAGCACTTCTGCATCGGCGTGGCCCTAGCTAGAAAAGAGGCGGCGATCGCGTTCGAGACTTTGCTCGATGGTACCCGCGATCTCCGCCTCTCTCCCGGGAAGAACGACTTCGCGCACGTCCCGAGCTTCATCCTGCGAGGGCTGAAGCAGCTATGTGTAGAGGTGACTCCAGCCTAGAGCGCCTCGTCGCCGCGTTCCCCGGTGCGGATGCGGATCGCCTCCAGCACCGGCGAGACGAACACCTTTCCGTCGCCGATGCGTCCGGTGTTGGCGGCCTTGCGGATCGTCTCGACGACCAGCTCGACGCGCCCGTCCGAGACCACCAGTTCGATCTCGATCTTCGGCAGCATGTCGACCACGTACTCCGCGCCGCGATACAGCTCGGTGTGGCCCTTCTGCCGGCCGAAGCCGCGCACCTCCGTGACGGTCATGCCTTCGATCCCGATCTTGGTCAGCGCATCGCGGACCTCGTCGAGCTTGAACGGCTTGATCACAGCCTTGATCATCTTCATGATGGAACTCCTTCGACTCGTGAGTTGCGGCTCAGGCGTGTCGCGCTTGAGTCGAGGTTGCGTAGTTCTCTGCGGCCATCGCGTGAGAGCCGGCGGAGCTGCCCATGCTCGAGCCCGAGCTCAGGGAGTAGGCGCTCTCGCTGTGCTGCGAGACGTCCAGACCCTCGTACTCGTCTTCGTCGGAGACGCGCAGGCCCATGACCAACTTGATCGCGTACAGGATCACGAAGGTAGCGATCGGCGCGTAGATCGCCGTGAAGCCGATCGCCTTCAGCTGCACCATGATCTGCTGGCCGTTGCTCTCGATGCCGGCGCCGAGCGTCACGGCGAAGATGCCGGATGCGAGCGCGCCCCAGGTTCCGCCGATTCCGTGCACGCCGAACGCGTCGAGCGAATCGTCGTAGCCGGCCAGCGGCTTCAGGAACGTCAGCGCCGCGTAGCAGACCACGGACACGCCGACGCCGATCCACATCGCGCCGATCGGCGAGACGTTGCCGCAGGCGGGCGTGATCGCGACCAGACCGGCCACCGCCGCGGTCGCCGCGCCGAGCGCCGTCGGCTTGCCGCGGTGCAGCCACTCGATCGCGGCCCAGGCGAGCACCGCCGTCGATGCGGCGGTGCTGGTGTTGAGGAAGGCGAGCGCCGCGAGCGGCGAGGCGCTGAGCGCGCTGCCGGAGTTGAAGCCGAACCAGCCGGCCCAGAGCAGACCCGCACCGATCATGCACAGCGGCAGGCTGTGCGGCGGCATCGGCTCTCTGCCGAAGCCCTTGCGCTTGCCGAGCATGATCGCGCACACGAGCGCCGAGTAGCCGCTCGACATGTGCACCACCAGTCCGCCCGCGAAGTCGATCGCGCTCGCGTCGAAGATCCAGCCGCCGCCCCACACCATGTAGGCGAGCGGGCAGTACACCACCAGGAGCCACACGGAGATGAACACCAGGAAGCTCATGAACTTCATGCGCTCGACCACGGCGCCCAGGATGAGCGCGGGCGTGATGATCGCGAACATGCCCTGGAACATCACGAAGATGTACTCGGGGATCATGCGCGGCGGCGACGCGTAGTTCGCCGTCAGCGAGTCGAGCGTCACGCCCGCGAGTCCCGCCTTGGCCAGGTTCCCGAAGTACGCGGCGTCTTCGCTGCCCGAGAACGCGATGCTGTACCCGACCAGGATCCAGAGCACGCCGACCACGCCGGCGGAGAGGAAGCACTGCATGAACACGTTCAGCACGTTCTTCGCGCGAACGAGACCGCCATAGAACAGCGCGAGACCCGGCAGGGTCATCATCAACACGAGCGCCGTCGCCGCGAGCACCCAAGCGGTGTCTCCGGAGTCGGCGGTCGGCGGGGCGGCTTCCGTTGCCTCTTGTGCGAAGGCGGTGAAGCTGGCAATCAGGGGAACGAAGAAACCGGCTGAGCGCGCTGCCCAGCGACCGAGGTGTGAAGGCTCGATCGAACTACGCATGGGATACTCCCTCTCCTTGGGTGGTCGAAGCCAAGCGGGCGTAGAGCAACCAACGTGCCAGGGAGAGCAGGCGCGAACGCGCGCGCCACGCGTACG
>JANNLG010000232.1:0-13688 GCA_031396695.1 Deltaproteobacteria bacterium | reverse complement strand
GGTCTCGGCGCCGAGCAGGCTGCGCTCGATCAGCGCGCGGCGAAGCTGCGCCGCCGACGCGAACGGAACCGCGTCCCAGCCCGCCTCGCGCGCGGCAGCGACGTGACGCGGCTGATCGTCGACGAAGAAGATCTCGCGCGGAGAAAGCTCGAGGGCGCGCGCGACGAAGTCGAACAGGGCGCGTGCTGGCTTGGTATGACCGAACTCGAACGAGTACAGAATGGGATTGAACACCCGCGCGAGCTCCGGCAGATGCGCCGGCACCGCCTCGCGCAGCAGCGGCGCGTTGTTGGTCAGGATTCCGACGCGAAGGCGCTCGGCGAGAGCTTCGGCGATGCGCAGCACGTCGGGCTGGATTCGGAATGCCAGCGCTTGCAGCGCCAGCAGCTCATCGCGCCCGAACGCCACGCCGAGCCGCGCGCAGATCTGCGCGTGCATCTCGTCCGCGGAATACACACCGCGATCGGTGTCCTCCCAGAAGCCGTCCCGCGCGAGCCGGCTTCGCACCTCGTCGACCGACAGACTCGAACGGCGCGCGTACTCCGCGAGCCGCGGCGACGGGTCCCAGCGCGCGACGACGTCGCCGAGATCGAACAGCGCGATCCAAATCACGAAGCGCTCACGCGTCCTCGATGGCGATCACGACCGACGCCGCCGATCGCACGCCGCGGCCGTGGTGCACGGTCTCGATGTTGTTGCCGTCGGGATCGAGTACGAAGGCCGCGTAGTAGCCTCGGTGGTACGTTCGCTCGCCGACTCCACCGTTGTCGCGGCCGCCGGCCGCGATCGCCGCCGCGAAGAAGCGTGCGACCGCGTGGCGGTCCCGAGCCTGGAACGCCAGATGCACGCGATGCGGTGCGGTCGAGTCCGCGCCCACTTCGCGCGCGCTGCTCACGAACAGCTCGTCGCAGGCGAAGCACTCCGGCGCCTCGTACGTGAGCTCGAGCCCGAGCGCCCCGAGCGCTGCGCGGTAGAAGCGGCGGCTGGCCTCGAGGTCGCGCACCACCAGGTGCACGTGGTCGATCAAGCGGCCGAGATGATCCTTACGCGTCATGCGCTCGACTCACGCCGTCCAGTGCGCGAGCGCCGCGCGGAACACCATGAACGCAAGGGCGACTCCGGAGATCAGATACAGGAAGAAGCGCAGGTTCACGATGTTCACCGAGCAGTGCACTGCGCTGTGCAGCGCGCGGAACGCGACGAAGATCCAGGCCGCCGCGAGATACGCCCCGTCCACCGCTTGAGTCGAGTACAGGTAGAGCACCAGGGCATAAAACAGCACCGGCATCTCGAACAGGTTCTTGAAGTTGTCCGACGGGTTGTTGACCGAGGGCGGCGAGAGCTGCGCGAACATCCCCGGCGTGGTCATCTGCTCCTGCGTGAGCGTGCCGCCGAGGATGAACGGGATGCGCCGGCTGAACATGTACAGCCAGACCGCGAACACCAGCGTGAGCATCGCGAAGAACGGACCGAAGATCGCCGACTGATTCATTCCCACCTCACTCGCTAGTCGTCGAACCCCGCTTGCCGGAAACACCGGTGCCCGACAAGAATACACGCATGAAGAGAATCCTCTCGATCGGACTCGCAGTTCTGGCCGTGGTCGTCATCGGCTTCTGCGCGATCGCGGCCCTGCAGCCGAGCGAAATGCGCGTCGAGCGCAGGACACTGATCTCGGCGTCTCCGGCGGTCGTGTTCGCGCAGGTGAACGATCTGCACACGTGGCAGAAGTTCTCGCCCTGGGCGAAACGCGATCCCGAAGCGAAGAACACCTTCGAGGGCCCGGGCGCCGGTACCCGCGCGGTGTTCTCGTGGGACGGCAACGCGGAGGTTGGCGCGGGTCGCATGACGATCGTGGAGAGCGTGCCGAACGAGCTCGTGCGCTTCCGGCTCGACTTCCTGAAACCGTTCGAGGGCACCAACGAGGTCGCGTTCACGTTCACGCCGGAAGGCGAGCAGACGCGCGTGGTCTGGAGCATGACCGGCGAGAACGACTTCATGGGCAAGGCGATCGGCCTGCTCATGAACATGGATGCGATGATCGGTGGCGATTTCGAGCAGGGCCTCGCCGACCTGAAGGCGCTGTCCGAGGCCGCGACCGGGCGCTAGCGGCGCTGCGAACTCGCGCGACTCTCGAACGTGAAGACGCTCCACGGGTTCGGATTCCCCGGCAGCGTGCGCTCGGCGAACTCACCGCCGCTGTAGGCGCGAATCACTTCGCTCCAGAACGGAATCCCCGCGCGGTTCGCCTTCGACACGCGCACGACCCACGAGCCCGGCAGCTCGTCCCAGAGCGCGATCGCGGCGGCGCGGCCGATACCCGAGCGACGGTGGCGCCGCAGCACGAAGAACTCGCCCACGTCGAGCGCTTCCGGATCGTCGCTGGCGGGCGAGCCGCGCAGCACCAGCGCAAAGCCCGCCACGCCCTGCTCGCTCTGGATCAGGAACGCGTGGCGATTGGCCGGGTCCGACCAGTATTGCGCGAGCCGGTCGTAGCCGAAGCGCCCGTCCGACCCGATCTGGATCGGGAAGATCTCGGACAGGTCGTGGATGTAGAGCTCGAGCAGGTTCGCGAGCAGCGGCGCGTCGGCCTGCGCGGCGCGTTGGAGGATCGGCGACTTCAACATCAGGCGATGTCTTCTAGCACTTGTGACGGGCGAATCAGGTAGCCGTCGGGATCCGCGACCAGAAGCTGGCGGACCCGGAGCGAGCGAGCGCCCACGCGGTACGACTTCTCGTAGGTGTCGAGCAGGATCGGATGGCCCGCGGCCACAAGCCGGCGCGACACGGCCGCGACGTCCGGCACCCGCAGCTCGAGATTGATGCCGCGACCGAACGGCGCGCACAGCTCGGCGGTGCGGAACTCGCCGCGCGCGAGCTCGTCCGCGCTGGCCGTTTCGAGCGAGCGGGTCTCTTCGAGCATCAGGCGCGCTCCGCCGAGCGCGAGCGACGCGAAGCGCTCCTCGGGGCGAGCGTACTCGACGGCGAAGCCGATCAGCTCGACGTAGAAGTCGAGGCTGCGCGAAAGGCTCGTGACGTAGAGCTCCGGAACGAGTGAAGGGCGGTCCATGAGTCGGCCTCGCTGCGGGGATCTTACCCGTTCAGCGGTACGCCCTTCGCGCACAGCGGACACGAGCAGCTTCGCGTTTTCACGCGCGGCACCCGGCCGCGAGGGTGTTGTGCGAACGGAACAGCGCCCCGCCGAGCCACGCGCACGCCATGACGGTGAGGAAGCGCGCGATCGGATACCAAGCGGGTCCTAGGGCCATGTTGAACGCGGCGACCACGCCGGCGGCGCTCGGCAGGAGTCCGATCGCGCCGAGCGCCAGTGCGTGACCCATCGGTGCGTCCGGCGCGAAGCGCGCCGCGGCGAAGCTTCCGAGCACGCCGTAGATGCAGCGGTAGCCCAGGGCGAGCAGGTTGTCGCTCGGTTCGTTCATCGGCTCGCCCCAGGGCGGAAACACGTCGAGCACACGAAAGAGCTGATCCGTGCCGAGCGAGAGCACGACGATTGTGACGAAGCCGAGCGAGAGCGCGCCCGCGCTTCGCAACAGCGAACGCCGCGGACGGAGCGTGCCGTAAAGCGTGGTCACGGCTTGGAGCTGCCCAACACCAGCCGATTCCGGTCCGAGTCGCCGCAGGTGAAGCTGATCTCGAAACCGAGCGAGTCGAGGCAGTACGCGAGGCTCGCCGCGATGTCGCGCACCACGAAGATCGCCGCGCACTAGATCAGTTCGGCCGCGTCCCTCGCCATCCCGGCGCTCACAGATCCGGCGGCGCGGACCGACGCACGGGATCCGACTCGCTCATCAAGCCGACGTGATTCCCGTCGGGGTCCTCCACGATCGCGTAGCGCGCGCCCCAGAAGGCGTCGTAGGGCGGCTGCGAGCTGCGATAGCCGAGACCCGCGAGCTTGTCGTGGATCTCGTCGACCGCCTCGCGCGACTGCAGGTTGAAGCCGATCACGCTGCGCGTGCCGCTGCCCGTCGGCTCGCGCCAGCCTCGGTCGTACGCCTTCGCGAGCGCGCCGCTGTCGAAGTGCAGGAACAGGCCGCCGGGCATGGGCACGTCGACGTGGTGCGCTCCGGTCGCAGTGCGCCAGATGGCCGACTCGGGGATGTCCACACCGAGCGCGCGATAAAACGCGACCGTGGCGTCCATGTCCCGAACCACGAGATCAACTTGATTCAGAATCGGCTTCATCGACCTGCCTCCATCAGCGCTTTCCGCTGAGCTTCCGGCGAGCGAGCACCACAGAGTAGACCGCGGCGTTGATCAGAACCAAGCCCGCGGCCAGAAGGAGTTGGACTCCCGGAGACAGCGCATCGGGGTACACGATCGGAACCAGGTAGTGCTCGAGGAAGCCTCCGGTGTAGTCCGCTTCGCCGGCAGCGCGACGCAGCGCGTTCTCGAGCGGCGTGAGCGGGCATACGCGGCCGGTCAGCTCGACGAACGCGCCCCACGCCACGCTCGGCACGTGCAGGAGCGGAAGCCAACGCACGCGAAGCGCGAGCAACCCACCGAGCACCGCGAACACGATGAAGCCGAGGTGCGCGACGAGCACGAGATCGGCGAGCAGAGACTGGCTCATCGCACGCTCATGCGCACGCACTCACGGTTTCGGGGGCACCCCGAGTGCGCGCACCTCCACCACGCCGTGGCTCGCAGCGGGGTGTCGCGACGCCCACGCGATCGCGGCGTCGAGGTCGGGCACGTCGATGATGAAGTAGCCGCCGACCTGTTCTTTCGAATCGACGAACGGGCCGTCGAGCACCTGATGCTTGCCGTTCAGCACGCGGACCGTCGTCGCGAGCTTCGCCGACTGCAGGTGGTTCGCCGCGCGGAAGGCGCCGGCCTTGTGCAGCGCCTCGGTGTAGGCCGCGTATGCGCCCATCCACTGCTTCTGCTCGTCTGCGGTCAGCGCGCCCCAGCCGGATTCATCCGAGTAGAGCATCAGCATGAACTGCATTTCGCATCTCCTTCGCTGTTCCTGGGCAGGTGCGTTCGTGCCCCGCCAGCACGATGACGCTCGAACCCCAGCGATCTGGAGATCTCGGCAGCGCGCGCTAGCGGGTATCGAGCCGGACGAAGTATCGGGGCGGGTAGCCGGTCAGGAAGCGGAAGAAGGCAGGGAGCTTGTTCGCGTCGTCGACGCGATCATGCTCCTCGCCGCTCACCGGCACGGCCTTGTAGTCGCCCTTCGTGCCGTCGATCGTGGCTCGCACATCCGGATTCTCGAGCGCGCGGCGGTACCACGCGCGCGGCCAGTGATTCGCCGCCACGTAGAGCTTGTCGTCACTCGCCAGCCGCGACACGACGCGGTCGTGCGCGGCTCCGTCGCGGGTGAAGGTAGTGATGACGAGCGTCGACCCGCCCGCCGGCTGGAAGTACCCGATCATGGACTCGAACGCGACGACGATGCCCACGTAGACCAGGAACGCGATGGCGACGTACTTCACGATTTTCATCGGTGGTGTCTCACCTGCATCAGTGGATCTACTTCGACCTTACCACGCCGAGGTCGTACTCGAGGTGGATGTCCTCGGGCTCGAGCGCGAAGAGCGCCGGGTCCGGCTCGCGTGCGAGCGCACAGCCGAGGCCCAGATAGAAGTCGATCGTGTGCTGCGACGGGGTCGCCGAGATGTAGAGCTCGCGCGCTTTACGCCTGCGCGCTTCGTCGGCCGCGAGTCGAAACAGCTCTCGTCCGAGACCCCGGTCCCGGTAGCCACTGCCGACGTGAAGGAACGCGAGCTGGAGCTGTCTCCGGTCGCCAGCGATGAAGCGGCCGTCCAGCACCGCGACTCCGACCAGCTTCGGGCCGTCGAACGAACCGTGGAACCAGCCGCCGCGATCGAAGCAGTCGTACAGGATCGGCGTGTACCTCTCGGGTTCTCCGGGCGGCCAGCCCTTCACGTCGTGGTGCTCTGGCCTCAGAGCGAGCGCTCCGTCGACGAGGCCGTACACCGTTTCGATCACTTCACGGCGGTCGATCTCCCAGATCCTCTCGAGCGAGTCGCGCCTGAGGAGCCTGCTTTCGATCATGCCGCGCCTCGCGCCTTGCGAACGTAGTAGTTGTCCCACTCGCCGACCTCGACCAGCTCGAAGCCGTGGCGCTCGTAGAAGCGGTTCGAGTCGCTCTGCTCGAGCGCGCCTACGCGAAGCGTCGCGAGCTCACCCGCGTCGTCGTGCGAAGCCGGCTCGAGTGTGACGACCGATGACTCCTCGCGCGCGCCCTCACGTCCCACCGCCTCGCTCCCTATGGGCCCTGCTCCACGCCGTCGAGAGCGAACACGACGTTCTCTCCGTAACTTTTGAGCTGATCGCTCGGCAGCGGGAGCTTCGACGGATTGCGCGGCGAGGATTCGACGTACAGCGACGGGTACGAGTAGGACTCGCCGCCGGCGTTGGGCAGGTGCAGCCCGCCCACGAGCGTGCGCTCGCTTCCGTCGGCGCGCTCGACCACGCCCGTCGGCGACGCGAAGTACGCGCCGTGTCCGTCGGCGTAGGCGGGCAGGTATTCACCGACCGGTAGGACGTACACCACCGAGAGAGGCGCCGGAACTTCGATCACCGCTTTCACACGCACGGTCACGCGGTCGGCCGAAGGTCCGCCCCCGACCAGGTCGGTCGCCTCGATCGGACGCACGGCTGGCGCGCACGCGCCGACCAGCGCGGCGACACATCCGAGTGCGAGGCTGCGAAGCACGCGTTTCACTCGCCGTCTTCCTCGATGTCCTCGACTTCCGTGAAGCGATTGCGAAGAGGATCGAGTTCGGCGGACGTGGCGGCAAACACTTCCCAGTAAGTTCCGTCGACCGCCTCGAGCTTGATCCACGAGCGCTTCTCTCCGGGCCGGAACGCTTCGAAGGCTCCATCGACAACCTGGAGCGTTTCGGCGGCGAGGTCGAGGATCTCCGGCCCCGAAAGCCGCGTGGCCGCGCTGTACGCGTCCTCGAGATCCGCCCGCGCGTCGTGCTGCGCGATGCACTCGCCGACGTTGCACTTCCACGAAGAGAGCTCCGCCGCCTTCCCGAGCGCTTCGAGAAGTTCCGCCAGGTCGAACGCGAGCACCTGCTCGTCCGTGCTGTCGTGGATGCGAATTCCCGCCATTGCGCGCGCGATGCTATCACGCAGGTCGAGGCGATGAGCGCGGGTCAATGCGGAAGAACCAGATCGCCTCGGGATCGCCGGGCTCGTCCAACAAGCCCGGCGGGGAGAAGAACTCATCCGCCCGCTTCTCGAGCGTCGATCGCAGCGTGACGAGAAGCTCGGGGTCAGTCACTCGAACGGCTTGCCGTTCGTAGCGCTTGCCTGCGATGCGCAAGACCACGCGGCCATCGACGAGCGCGTCCTCGTGCCAGCGCTTGAGGCGGTAGATCGCGGCAAGGATCCAGCGGAACCGAGTGTTCGGAACTCGGCGCCAGATGAAGCCGAGGTCGCATGGAACGTAGAGCTGGCCTTCGTGCACGAAGGCGCCGGTGACTCTCGAGCCCGGCGGCTCGACGAGCTGGAGCTCGATTTCTCCGCCGGGGAAGGACGACCAATCGACGTCGGGCTCGGCCACGAGCTCGCCCGCGCGGAGTGGACCGCCCGCGAGTGGACCCATCGGTCCGTCCGAGACACGCTGCGCGACGAGGACCGCGGCGACGAGCAGGACGATCAGCCCCGCTGCGACCATTGCGAGAACCTTCAACGCCTTCCCGAACGTCATGGCGCTCCCCTCTTTGGACGACCTAGATGCGCCACGCGGCGCGAAGTGCGGCCGGACCGCCGCGCTCTAGTACGTCTCCGTGACCCGGTACGATCCGCTCGAAGTCCCACGCGAGCACGCGCTCGAGCGAGCGGCGAAACGCCTTTCGGTCGGTCACGACCCGGCGCAAGATCCGACTCGGGCCGAAGCGCCGCCACATTCCGTTCGCGCGCAGGAACACGCGCGCCACGCCCGACGACGAGCGCTGGATGTTGAAGCACAGGTCCGTCAGCACGAGGCTCCGCGACGGCCGGTGGAAGAGCACCACCTCGTGAAGCGGAAAACCGAGCACGAAATGGCTCTCGACGTGTCCGGCCCAGGCTTCGGGCGGCAGATCCGCGAGTGAGTCGATGAACGGCAGTGCCTTCCGTCGTGACGGCGCATTGGGAGCGGCCATCAGCCGCGCCGACGGGAACGTCCGCGAAGCCTGCTCCGCGAAGCGACCGTGCGCCTCGGGTACGACGATGAAGCCGACCGGTCCGAGCGCATCGAGCTCAGCGCGAAGCTCGGCGGAGATCTCGACGGGCGAGTGGAGCACGAGCTGCCCGTCGCCGAGCCGGATCACGGTCATGCGCACGGGGATCCGGATCAGCCCGGCCTGCCAACCGAACTCCTGCTCGGTGCTCCACAGATCGGTGTCGTGTCGTATCAGCCTCAGAGCACCGGCTCGCACACGAAGATCGGGATCTCGCGCGTCGTGCGCTTGCGGTAGTCGGCGTAGGGCGCGTAGTGCTGGTCGCAGATCGGCCACAGCGCCGGCCTCTCGGCGGCCGTCGCGAGGCGAGCGCGCAGCTTCATGCGCCGCTGCCGATGACTCACCGCGATCTCGGGATGCTTCACGAGGTTGTGGTACCAGACCGGGTGCCGAGGGGCGCCGCCCAGCGAGGCGACCAGCAGCACCCCTTCCTTGTAGGGGACGTACATCAGCGGGATCGTCAGCGTGCGGCTGCTCTTCGCGCCCTTCATGGTGACGAAGCAGACGTCGTCGCCGTTCAGGCTGTTGAAGCGACGGCCCCCGGTCAGGCGATTCAGGAACACGTGCACGCGCGTCATGGTCTTGATCACCCAGCGCGGTGGAACCGAGCCGGCGCTCTTTGGGGCGGACGTGGACTCGCTCGTCATGGTCGGGTCTCCTGTGTGGCACTCACCCGCTTCACGTGCTCGCGCGGAGCTTGTGCAAGGGGATCGTGACACCGGCGACTGTACGCCTTCGGCCGTGAACTTCACCCCTTCGCGCTCGAACAGCGCCAGGCTACGTCGCGCGCTGAAGCCCCGGCGGAGTGACGAGCTCCGCGACCGCGAGCATCTCGCGCGCGCTCGGCTGTATGCCGATCCTGACGCACGACAAGCCCGTCGACACGCGCTCGACGACGCCCCACTCCCAGATCGCGGTCGCGTCGAGGCCGGTGCGCGCTGCAAGCGACTCGGCTCGCTCGCGCGCGCCGCCGTCAAGGAGCTCCGTCGGATCCTCTCGCATGAGGATCCCCAAATCGTACTCGGCGTCGGCGAGCAGGCCGTCCGGGTCGACCAGCTTGAAGCCGTCGTTCGATTCAAGCGCGTTCCACTGGTGAACGTCGCCGTGCACGAGCACGGCTCGCTCGTCGTCGTGCGCGGCGATGCGACGGCGCGCGCAGGCCAGCGCGTAGTCGATCGCGCGCTCCGAGCAAGGCCGGTCAAGCTCGTCCCACGCGGCCGTGATGAAGTCGACGAGCCAACGTCCCTTCTCGGCGCCGGTCGGAAGACCGCAGTCGGGCGCGCGTCGCCAGACACGTGCGGACGCCGCGCACAGGATCTCGTGCCGACGCGCGAGCGGAAGCTCGAGCTCGAACAGCGAGCGTCCGAGACGCTCGACGAGCATCGCGCCCCTGGACGCGTCGCCTCGCAGCAGTCGCGCGCAGCCCTCGCCGTTCGCGAGGCGCAGGACGGTGATCTCGTTTCCGGCCGAGGAATCGGCGCGCGGAATCAAGAGCTTCAGCACGGCCGCGCTGCCGTCGTCGCGCATCGCCTCGGCGACGAACGCCTCCGTGCCGCCCGAGTACGGACGCCCCACCGAGATCGACCACTCGCGCTCGAGCTCCGCGACCAGCGCGGGCAGCCGATCGAGCCACTCGGAAGCGCCGGAGACGATCGCATTCTTGCGCACGATTTCGGGCAGACCATCAATCGACACGCGCGTACGTTCGCGTGCGCGCGTGCGCTCGGCAAGGCGTTGTCCCGGTTGCGAGCGTTCAGGCGACGACGGGCTTGCGCATCCGGATGGTCGTCGGACGATCGAAGCCGAGATGAGCGGATTCGCCGACTTTGGTGAAGCCGAGTGCGGCGAAGGTGGCGTGGTTCTCGACCAGCTCGATGCGGGTCTCGAGCTCGACGAACGGCCGCGCCTTCGCGCGCGCGAACGCCTCGGCCGCATCCATGAGTTCGCGCGCCACTCCACGCCTTCGGGAAGTCTCGTCGACGGCGAGCTTGCCCACGTAGACGCAGTCCGCGCGCAACGCCGCGAAGAGGCATCCGACGACGCGCCGATCGTCGAACGCGAGGATCAGGGTCTCCTCTCGCGCTTTGGCTTCGAGCTGCTCGGCGTCCATGCGCAACAGCGACGACGGTGGATCGATGCGAGCGTCCATGTAAGCGTACGCGGACCTCAGCAACGCGAGCAGACTCGGCCAGTCGGAAAATTCCTGCGGCGAGACGACGATCCGCACTTTCTTCGAGTCAGCGGCCATCCGTCAGCCCGGCTTCACGGCGGCCGCGAGCGCGGCCTCGAACGCGCGCTCGTCCTCGAGTGACTTGAACGCCGCGTGGTGGAGCACGGCTTTCACCCTCCCCTTACTCAACCGGAACCGAGTAGCCAGGAGTAACCGCGCGCCAGCTCTCGTCGTCCGCCCGTCTCGAGAACTCTACCGTGAGCGACGATGACTCTTTCGAACGGCCACTCGAGAACCCGCTCGAGCGATGCGCGGAAGCTCGCTCGATCGCGGATGAGCAAGCGCTCGAAATTCGTCGGTGCCAAACGCCGATAGGCGCCCGAAAGGCGAAACGCCCACCGGGTGAGCGCTGGATGTTCCGGTCCGATGTTGAACGCGAGGTCGGTCGCGATCAGCGTGCGGCTGGCGGGGTGAAAGAAGACCACTTCGTTCGTGATCGGGAGCCCGCGAATCACGACTTGCTCGAGCACGCCGCGCCAGATGGATTCCGGCTCGTCCGTCAGCACTCCCGCCAGCGGAAGATCCGGCCGCTTGGATTCGAGCCCCGGTGCGACGAAGAGCCGCGCGCCGGGGCGCGCCTCGAGCCACGCTCCTGCGTACAGGTGGTGAAACCGATTCGGAGCGACGAGCACGGCGACGGGGCCCAGGGAGTCGACCTCGCGCACGAGCTCCGTCGTTGGACGGATCGGTGAGTGGAGCAGCAGTTCGCCACTGGCCAGCTGGACGACCGTCATGCGCGCACCCAGCTCGAGCCCCGCAAATCGGAGCGGCTGATCGGCGACCCACAGACCGCGATCGAGCTGCTTCATGTCCTAGGAACCGAGCATGCTAGATCTTCGGATCCCATCCGCGCGCTCTGGCCTCTGCCTCGAGTTCCGCGAGCTTGGACCGAAGTCGGGGCTCGAACTCCGTGCCGCCGGCGGCGAGAACCAGTCGAACAGGTCCCACAATCGCTCTCGGGGAACGTACTCGGTGATCTGCCGGACCAGTGCATCGATCTGCATCGAGAAGACTCGTCGGTCGTGATCGAGAATGTCGCTGCCGGGATGATCGCCGTGACTTCCATTCGCCATCTCGTCCTCTCACCGTACCACGACCATCCCGGTGACCTACGTGCTGCGCTTGAAGAACTCATTCCACGTGAACTCCGGACTCCAGTCGAGGAGCTTTCGCGCTCGCTCGATGTTCATCAAGCCGCGGTACGGATTCCTCTCGAACTCCGCCCCGCCTCGCCATGCGACCGTAGGGTGCACGAAGCTCGCCAACTCGCGGCTCGTGCGTCCAGAGGTGGTGATGTCCGCGGCAGCGACCCCGACGCACGCGAAGCCCTCGAACTCGCACACGACCGATCGAGCACACGCGCGCGCCAGGTCGCGCAGATCGATGAAGGCGCCGTATTCCCAGAACGGATCCCACTCGAACGCGGGCCGCTTCGCCCGCTGTGCCTGGATCCATCCGTACGTCGCTTCGGTCCAGACACCCGGCGGGCGAAGACAGATGACGGAGAGGTCGTTCGCGTCCGACGCGAGGCGACACATCTCCTCCGCGAGATGCTTCGAGATTCCGTAGGAAGTGCGGGGATGGCACGGGTGATCATCATCGAGCGGAAGGTAGTCCGGCGGACGCTCGCCCTTGAAGACGCCCAGCGCATCGACGCTGCTCACGAACGCGACGCGTTGGACCCCGAGCTCGGAGGCCGCCGACAGAACGTGCCACGTCCCCTGCAGATTGACGTTCACGATCTGGTCGCCTGTGTCGGCCGGTCGACCGAGTAGAGCGGCAGCGTGGAGTACCGCGTCGCAGCCGCGCATCGCCTCTCGGAGAGTCGCCGGATCCAGGACATTTTGGCGATCCACGACATCGAACTCGACGACTTGGTGGGCCAAGGCACGCAGCTCCGTGGTCACTGCAGAGCCGACCAGCCCTCGACTGCCGGTGACCAGAACCTTCACGATCGCAATTTCACTTCGGACGCTCTTCAGTCGACGACCGCGGTCGCCTCGATCTCGACGAGCACATCGGGCTCGTAGAGCGAGACCACCTCGATGAGCGACGCCGGCGAGGGAATGACGCGCAGCTCCTTGGTGACACGGGCGATTCCTTCAAGGAGCGCGGGAAATTTCTCGGGGCTCCAGTCGACCACGTAGAGCGTCAGTCGTACGACGTCGCTGAAGGTCGCTCCAGCGGATGCGAGGGCGATGCCGATGTTGCGGTACGCCTGCTCGACCTGGCCCGCGAGGTCACCCGTCGCTACGCGGTTGCCGTCGGCGTCGCGGGCGATCTGGCCCGCGATGTACACGTGGCGAGTGCCGGTGGCGATCGCCACGTGCCGGTACACGTCGGCAGGGGGCTTCGCCAGCCCTTCGGGGTTCAGCAGCGTGACGGCCATGATGTGTTCTCCTGACAGTGGGTGGTCGTGACGGGGATGCTACTGCCGACGAACGGACGCAGCTGCAGCGCCTCGTTGGTCTACGGCCGTCAGCGAACCTCGAACTGGGATTCGATGACGATCGGAAGGTTCGCGCGCAGCGAGCTCGCACCGAGGACGGAGCGCGCGTGTACACCGCGCTCGCCGAATACCTCGACCATCAAGTCCGAACAGCCGTTGAGCACTTGAGGGTGTTCTTCGAAGGCCTCCACCGCATTGACGAACCCCTGGAGCCTGACCACGCGCACGACGCGATCGAGATCGCCGATCTCCAGCCGAACCGCAGCCAGGATGTCGAGACCTGCGGAGCGCGCGAAGGCATAGCCTTGCTCGGTCGTGAACTCCGCGCCTAGCCTGCCCTTGGGTGGCGTACCCCCGTGAGCGAGTGGCCCCTTGCCGGAGACGAACAGCAGATTCCCACTGCGCACGCAGTTCGCGTAATTCGCCGCGGGGTTGCTCGCCGTCGGGAGAGTGATTCCCAGATCCTTCAATCGCTTCTGAATACTCACCGAGTCCTCCGTGCCGAGGTGCATGAATCGCGATGGCCCGTCCTTCCGATGATCCCGACGCGAACTTCGCGTGGCCCACTTCCACTTCTCCCGCCGCTCCGCGCAGCTCATCCAGCGCCACCGGTTGGGCGAGCCAGAAGGTCGCAATCTGCGGATGGTGCGCACTACTCCCCCGGTTCAGTCGCGAGCGCGCTGATCGTGACGTAGTAGCCGTCCGGATCTCGAAGCGAGAACTCCTTGGTTCCAGTGTTGGGGTTCACTTGGGGCTCTTCTTCCAAGCGCGCGACGAGAGCGCG
>JANNLG010000231.1:0-16613 GCA_031396695.1 Deltaproteobacteria bacterium | reverse complement strand
GCCGACGGCACCGTCGAGGAAGGTCTCACGCGCGCGGGCCTGCGCCCGCACCTGCACGCGGTGGTCGATTCGCAGGTGGTCGGCTTCGAGAAGCCCGACCCGCGTATCTTCAGCCACGCGCTCTCTCTGTTCGACAGCGACCCCGCGCGCACGCTGCACATCGGCGACATGTACGCGGCCGACATCGTCGGCGCGCGCGCCGCGGGAGTGCATGCGCTGTTGCTCGATCCGCACGGCGACTGGGGCGACGTGGATTGCCCGGTGACGCGCGACGTGCCGACGCTCGCCGACCGGCTGATCGAGATCCGCGAAGCTAGGGCGTGACTTCGGCCTCGAGGTCGACGTCGCGCAGCCCCGTGACGCGCGCGCTCACGAGCTCACCCGTCTTGGCCGCGCCGCGCAACAGCACGCAGCCGTCGACCTCGGGCGCCTGCGACCAGGTGCGGCCGACCGAGTAGCCCGCGGAGCCGGAGTCGACCAGCACGCGCACCGTCTCGCCGACGCGCTCGGCGAGCTGTTCGCGCATGATGCCGTGCTGCAGCTTCATCAGCGTTCGGTGGCGCGCGCGCGACACGGAGCGCGCGACCTTGCCGCCGAGCGCGACCGCGCTCGTGCCGTCCTCGTCGGAGTAGCGGAACACGCCGACTCGATCGAAGCGCGTGTCGCGCACGAAGTCGCACAGCGCGTCGAAGTCCGTGTCCGTTTCGCCGGGGAAGCCGACGATGAACGTCGTGCGCAGCACGACGCCGGGGATTCGAGCGCGCAGCTTCGCTACGAGCTTGCGCTGGCGCTCCCCGGTCACGCCTCGCTTCATGGCCTTCAGCACGGAGTCGCTCGCGTGCTGCAGCGGCACGTCGATGTACGGCAGTACGCGCTTGGCGCCCGCGATCGCGTCGATCACGTCGTCGGTGAGCGCGCTCGGATACAAATACAGGAGCCGCACCCAGTCCAGACCCTCGACCGCATCGAGCGCGCGGATCAGCTCGTCGACACGCGGCCGGCCGTCCAGGTCCTTCGCCCACGACAGCGTGTCTTGCGAGATCAGGTTGATCTCGCGCACGCCCTGCTCCGCGAGCTGGCGCGCCTCGGCCACGATCGAGGCGAGCGTGCGGCTCTGGAACTTCCCGCGGATGCCGGGGATCGCGCAGAACGCGCACACGCGGTCGCAGCCCTCGGCGATCTTCAGATAGGCGGAGTGGCGGGCGCCGATCAGGAGCCGCGGACTCGACTCGTCGTACAGGTGCGTGCGGCCCGCGTCGACGTACACACCTTTGGAGCGGCCCGCGCGCGCCTCGTCCAGGATCGTGGCGATGTTCTGGAACTGGCCCGTGCCCACGAACGCGTCGACCTCCGGCAACTCCTTGGCCAGGTCCGCGCCGTAGCGTTGGGGCAGGCAGCCGGTCACGACCAGCGCCTGGAGCTCGCCGCGCTCCTTGCAGTCGGCGAGCTCGAGGATCTCCTGCACCGACTCTTCGCGCGCGCTCTGGATGAAGGAGCAGGTGTTCACGATCGCGACGTCGGCGTCGCCGAGCTCCTCCGCGATCGTGTAGCCGCCGAGCGCCAAGGCGCCGAGCATGACCTCGGAGTCGACCTGGTTCTTGGCGCAGCCGAGCGTGCGGAAATAGATGCGCGCGGGGGCCTTGGGCTTGGCGGGGGCCATCTTTGCCTGACTCTAGCATGCTAGCCTTGCGGGCCATGCGGATCGGGGTGATCAGCGACACGCACGACAACACGCGCAACGTCGCGCGCATCGTCGAGGTGCTGCGCGAGGCGCGCGTCGAGCGCGTGATCCACACCGGCGACATCACGCGCGCCGAAACCCTGCGCGTGCTGGCCGGCGTCGAGGTGCCGCTGTTCGGTGTGTATGGGAACAATGACCTCGACCGCGAGGCGCTGCGCCGAGCAGCGCTCGAGATCGGCATGGAGCTCGTCGAACCCCCGCTCGAGCTGCACTGGGCGGGGCGCCGCATCACGGTCGTGCACGACCGCCACGCCCACGCGTCGCTCGCGCGGACCGCGAGCGACGTGTTGCTGCACGGCCACAGCCACCGCTACAGCGTCGAACGCGAGAACGGCACGCTGATCTTCAATCCGGGCGAGTGCGCGGGATTTCTCGAGGGTTGGAACTCCGTGGGCGTGCTCGACCTGGTCGGCCTCGAGCCCGAGCGACTGCGGTTCTAGCGTGCCGCGGCGCTTGCTCGAGCTGGCCGACGAGATCCGCGCGCTGGCGACGACCGGCATGCACTACACGGAAGGCCCGTTCGACCGCGAGCGCTACGCGAAGCTCTTGACGATCGCGTCGCGGCTGGCGGCCTGCGGTGCGGTTGCCGACGCGGAAAGACTCGAGATCCTGTTCCGCTCCGCGGACCAGGGGTATGTGACGCCGAAGCTCGACGTGCGGCTCGCGATTTTTCGCGGCGACGAGCTGTTGCTGGTGCGCGAGCAGATGGACGGCCGCTGGGCGATGCCGGGCGGCTTCATCGACGTGGGCGACAGTCCCTCCGAAGCAGCGGTGCGCGAGGCGGTCGAGGAAGCGGGAGTGGTCGCGCGCGTGCAAAGGCTCGCGGGCGTGTTCGACACGCGTCTGCAGCCGGACTGTCCGCCGCACCTGTTCCACATCCACAAGTTGGTGTTCACGGGTCTGTTGGTCGATCCGCAGGCGGTCCCGCGCGCGGGGAGTGAAGCCACCGAAGCGCGTTATTGGCCGCTCGCGGGGCTGCCGGAGCTGTCGCTCGGGCGTACCCTGCCCTTGCACGTGCGCGAAGCGCTGCGCGTGTCGCGCGATCCGAGCGCGCTGCCGTATTTCGACTGAGGAGGAAACGCCGCTGTCCGACGCGATCGATCTGTTGGATCCCGACGCCTTCGTGCGCGACGGCTACCCGTGGGCCGCGTGGGCGGAGCTGCGCCGACGCGATCCAGTGTCGCGCCACCGCCACGGCCAGACGGGCGAGTACTGGGCGCTGGTGCGCCACGCCGAGATCGTGGCCGTGTCGCGCCGGCCGTGCGAGTTCGTGTCGGGCCCGCGGTTGAACATGCCGCCGCGCCGTCACCAGGCGGTGACGGCGGAGGAGATCCTGCCCGAGACCATCATCACCATGGACCCGCCGCGGCACGGGGCGTTCCGAGCGCTCACCAGCCGCCACTTCACACCGCGCGCGCTGGCCGCGCTCGAGCCGCGCGTGGCGGCGATCGCGCGCGAGGTCGTGGAGCGCGCGGTCGCGGAGTTCGGCGACGGAAGCACCTTCGACCTGGTGGGCGAGATCTCGTCGCGGCTGCCGCTCGCCGTGATCATGGAGCTGCTCGGCGTGCCGCGCGAAGACTGGGACGTACTGCTGCAGCTCGCCAACGAGACGGTCGGCTCGGGCGACCCCGAGTACAACCGCGGCAGCGACTCGAACGCCGCCGCGGTGCGCGCGAGAGAAGCGATCTTCGCGCAGTACGAGTCGTACATCGCCGAGCGCCGCGCGCGCCCGCGCGAGGACTTGATGAGCGTGCTCGTGGCCGCGGAGATCGACGGCCGCAAGCTCTGCGACCACGAAGTGCTCGCGTATTGCTTCCTGTTGACGGCCGCCGGAAACGAGACCACCCGCAACGCGACGACCGGCGGCGCGTTGGCGTTGATCGATAACCCCGAGCAGCTCGCGCGACTCCGGCGCGAGCCGCGCCTGCTTCGCAGCGCGGCGGATGAGATCGTGCGCTGGACTTCGCCCATCATCCACTTCTGCCGCACGGCCACGGTCGACACGGAGCTCGAAGGGCGGAAGATCCGCGCGGGCGACACGCTGGTTTTGTTCTATCCCTCGGCGAGCCGCGACGAGCGCGTGTTCGAACGGCCCGATGTATTCGACGTCGGGCGGTCGCCCAACCCACACGTGTCCTTCGGGATCGGCGAGCACTACTGCCTGGGCGCCCGCCTCGCGCGCATCGAGCTCGAGTGCGTGTTCCGCGAGCTCGTAGCGCGCGTTCCCGCGCTCGAGCTCGCGGGCCCTATCGAGCGCTTGCGCTCGACGGTGATCGGCGGCGTGAAGCGCATGCCCGTGCGCATCGTGTCGGGAGCGTCCTCGCCTAGCTGACCCGGGCGCGCCACTCGTCGCGCCTCAATCACGTGCTTTGCGTCGCCGATATCCGCGTACGGCGCACTCCGAGTGGCGCGCTCGCGCACGCTTCGAGCTTCCCCACAGCCGCACGCGGGAGACGACTCTGATGGCCAGCGAACGAAACGGACCGACAGCAACGCGTGGGCGTCGAGACGGCAGCCGATCGACGCACACCTCGCGCCGCTTCCCGCTGCTGACTGCCCTTCTTTGCATGGCGCTCCTCGGCCTCCCAGGCCTTGGGCAATCCGATCCCCATTCGCCCGCCGAAGGCAAGGAAGAGATCCTGTTTCGCGAGATTCCGCTCGTCTTCGGCGCTTCCCGCTACGATCAGAAAGTGACTGAAGCGCCGTCATCGGTCACTCTGGTCACAGCCGACGAGATCAAGCGATCCGGCGCGCGGACGCTGGCCGATGTGCTCGGAAGAGCCACGGGGCTCTTTGTCACCTACGATCGCAACTACAGCTACCTGGGCTTCCGCGGCTTCAACCGACCGGGAGACTTCAACTCGCGGGTGCTACTCCTGGTGGACGGGCATCGCCTGAACGACAACCTCTATGACCAGGGGGGCCTGGGTACCGAGTCGCTGATCGATGTCGATCTGATCGAGCGAATCGAGATCATTCGGGGTCCGAGCTCGTCGCTCTACGGGACGAACGCTTTCCTGGGCGTCGTCAACGTCATCACGCGTCGCGGCCGAGACGTCCAAGGGACGGAGCTCTCCGGCGAAGTCGGCAGCCATCGATCGTACAAGGGCCGCGTCACGTACGGCAGCAAGTTTGCCGACGGGCTCGAGGTGCTGCTTTCAGGCGCGTACTACGACAGCCACGGACGCAGCAACCTGTACTACGACGAGTTCAACGACCCCACCACCAACTACGGCGTGGCAGAAGACGCCGACGACGACCAGTTTCCGACCGCATTCGTGAAGATGTCCTACCGCGACTTCACGCTTCAAGGTGGCTACGTATCCCGCGAGAAGGGCATACCCACCGCTTCGTATGGCACCGCCTTCAACACCGACGAGACGCGATCGACCGACGAGCACGCCTACATCAACCTCGGCTTCGATCACGTTCTCGAGAACGACCTGAGGGTGACCGCGCGGCTCTACTACGACCACTTCTACTACCAAGGCGACTACTTCTACGACTCTCCGACGCCGGTCTTGAACCGGGACAAGAGCGTCGGTGACGGCTTCGGAACCGAGATCAAGTTCGACAAGACGATCCTCGAACGCCACAAGCTCACGGTGGGCGCAGGCTACCAGGACAACTACCGCCAAGACCTCGAGAACGCCGACACGTCGCCGGACGTCTTGTACCTGGACGCGAAGGAGGACTCGAACAACTGGGCGATCTTCCTTCAGGACGAGTACTCGATCCTGGACAATCTGCTCCTGAACGCGGGCGTCCGGTACGACTACTACGACTCGTTCGGCGGAACCGTCAACCCCCGGCTCGCCCTCATCTACAACCTCCACGACACGACGCTCAAGGCGCTCTACGGCCAAGCGTTCCGTGCGCCGAACGCCTACGAGCAGTTCTACATCGGGACCGGGTTCAAGGCGAGCAGCAACCTGGACCCCGAGACCATCTCGACGTACGAGCTCGTGATCGAACAGCATCTGGCCGACCGCCTGCGCGCGTCACTCTCCGCCTACTACTACAAGAGCCGAAATCTCATCAGTCAAGTGACTGACCCCATCGATGGATTTCTGGTGTTCGAGAACGCCGACAACATCGGGGCACGGGGACTGGAGCTCGAGTTGGACCTCGAAGGCCAATGGCCCTTCGACCTCGACGGTACGCTCAGCTACGCGATTCAACGCACCGAGGACCTCGAGACGCGCGAGCGTCTGACCAACTCCCCACAGCACCTGGCAAAGCTCACCCTCGGGGCACCCGTCTTCTGGGACAAAGCCTTTGCGAGCTTCGACATCCAGTACGTGAGTGAACGCAAGGTGCCGGCCGGAGGCACCACCGGCGGCTTCTCGACCACCAACGTCGCCCTGTTCAGTCAGCACCTTGTCGACGGTGTGGAGATATCGGCCAGCATCTACAACCTGTTCGACAAGCGCTATGGGGATCCCGGGTCCGGGGAGCACCGCCAGAGCGTCATCGAGCAGGATGGGCGTTCGTACTGGTTGAAAATCAAGTACGGCTTCTGACCAGAGCGACGGGTGTACCGGGTGTCTCGCGCCTATCATCGCCTCCGATCGCTCGCCGCGATCGCCGCGCTCGCCCTGACGGTCGGCCTGCCAGACGGCACGGCGGGTGCTGAACGCGACCGCATCGTCGTCGTCACGAGCGACGACTCGCTCCCGTACCAGCGCGTGGTCGAGGGCTTTCGGGCCTACATGGCTGAGCGCGGAGTCCACAGCCCGCTCGACGTTCACTCGCTGCACTCCGAGCCTTCGGAGGCGAGGCGGACCCTGTCCTTCGCGCGAACTCGGACGGCTCCACTTCTCACGGTGGGATCGTCGGCCACGAGTGAGGCGCTCAAGATGGACGGGGACGCTCCAGTCATCGCGTGCATGATCATGAACGGTCAGGACCTTCGTGGCGCCCACAACGCCACCGGTGTGACTCTCGAATTCGCGCTCGAGACTCAATTCGAATGGATCAAGCGGTTCGTTCCCAAGAGCCGGACCATTGGCGTGCTCTACAATCCCGCGGAGAACCGAACGCAGATCGATGCCGCCGCCAAGGTCGCACGAAGTCTCGGCCTCCGACTCGTGGCGCGCGAGGTCGCGACCCCTCAGGAGTTGCCCGCCGCGCTGGCGAGTCTTGCGCGCGAGGCGGACGTGCTGTGGGGGCTGACCGATCAGCTCGTCCTGTCGCCGCAGACCGGCGAGGCGATCCTGCTGTTCTCCCTTCGCAATCGCATTCCGTTCACCGGGCTCTCGGAGTCGTGGGTCAAGGCGGGCGCGCTCTATGCCCTCGACCGGGACTACGTCGACATCGGTGCGCAATGCGGAGAGATGGTCCTCAGAGTGATGGGTGGGACGACTCCGGGGGAGCTGCCCCCGGCCAGGCCACGCAAACTGACGTACGCGGTGAACTTGCGAGCGGCAAAGCACATGAAGCTCGAGATACCCGCGGGTCTGGTCGACGGAGCCGAACGTGTATTCCGCTAAGGGTGGGAGAGTGATGAAGCCCTCGACGGGTCTCAGTCTTACCGCGAAGTTCAACGCGCTCACGATTTCGCTCATTCTGGCGAGCTCGCTGGGCATCGGAGCGTTCGCGATACAGCGAGAGCGGGTCGGCAACTACGAGAAGCTGCTGCGCCACGGTATGACGACCGCCGCAATGGTCGCGCGAAACAGCGAATACGGCGTCTTCACCGAAGATCGCGAGGACCTGCGGGAGATCGTCGACAGCCTCCGGGCGGATGTGGACATTTCGTACGTCGCGGTGCTGAACGCCGATCTGCGTGTGCTCGTGAGCGAGGCGACAAGTCCGGGGTTGGCGCTTCCCCTGCCCCGGTCGCCAGCGCCCGACGCTCCGCGCCACGAGAACTACATCAGCAGTCACGACCAGAAAGCGCACATCTCGATTCTGATGCCCGTCGTGAGCGTGTCGAGCGACAGGCCGCTCACGCTGTTTCCTGAGTCGAAGCGCGAAGCGAATCCGGCGCGGATCATCGGCTACGTTCAGCTAGGCCTGAGCCAGGAGAGAATGCGCCGAGAGACTTGGGCATTCCTCTACTCGACGACGGTCTTCACGCTCGCGCTCGCGCTCGTCGGCGCGGTGCTCATGCTGCTCATGACGCGGCGCATCGTCTCGCCGATTCAAGATCTTGTTCGCGCGACCAACGCGATTGCCGAGGGCAACCTCGAGCGGAAGGTGCCGATCTCGGCTCGAGGAGAGATCGGCCTTCTGGCCGCGGCATTCAACTTGATGCTCGAGCGCCTGCGGCGATCCAGCAGCGAAGTCGAGAGCTATCAGCAGAGCTTGGAGGCGAAGGTCGAGGAGCGGACCATCGAGCTCCAGAAGGCGTCCGAAGAGGCGCACCTGCTGGCTGAGCAGGCGCAGGAAGCCAGCCGCGCGAAGTCCCAGTTCCTGGCGAACATGAGCCACGAGATTCGCACGCCGATGAACGGAGTTCTCGGCATGACGGAGCTCCTGCTCGGCACCGATCTCTCGGCCAGCCAGCGAAAGGTCGCGCGCACCATCCGGCAATCCGGGGAAACACTGCTCGGCGTCATCAACCAGATCCTCGACTTCTCCAAGGCCGAGGCGGGCAAGCTGACGCTGGAGCTCACCGATGTCGACCCTCGCGAAATCGCGGAGGAGGTCGTCGATCTCCTGGCCGAGCTCGCGCAGCGCAAGGGACTCGAGCTCGTGTGCTGCATCGATGGCGCCGTGCCCTCCCTCGTGCGCGCCGATTCGGTGCGTCTGCGGCAGATTTTGACCAATCTGTTGGGCAATGCGGTGAAGTTCACCGACGCCGGCGAGGTGGTCGTCGAGGTCAGCGCGGAGCTCGTGGAAACGCCCGGCGCGAAGCAAGCGGGGGGCCGAACGCAGGCGACGCTGCGCTTCGTCGTCTCCGACACCGGAGTGGGAATCCCCGAGTCAGCGCAGGCGCGAATCTTCGGAGCCTTCACGCAGGTCGACGAATCCATGGCCCGGCGCTTCGGCGGCACGGGACTCGGCCTCGCGATCTGCGAGCAGCTCGTGGACTTGATGTGCGGGGAGATCGGCTTGGAGAGCCAGCCCGGAGCGGGCTCGCGGTTCTGGTTCACGATGCCGGTCGAAGTCCTCGAGTTCGATCGCACGTTCGAGTCGAACTCCGCGCTGCAGAACCTGCGCGCGCTGATCGTCGACGACAACGCCACCAACCGCGAAATCGTGTGCCAGCATCTCGGAGCCTGGGGATGTCGGGTCGGAATGGCAGCGAACGGCCCCACCGCGCTCGACGATCTGCATCGAGCCGCGCAGCGAGGAGAGGCATTCGACCTCGTCCTGCTCGACATGATGATGCCGGGCATGACGGGACTCGAGGTGGCCCGGGCGATTCGCGCAGAACCAAACCTGCGCGACGCGAAGATCCTCATGCTCACATCGGTCGGGGTCGTGCTCACGCCCGAAGAGCAGGCAGCACTCTCGATCTCGGCGCATCTCACCAAGCCGCTGCGCACGAAGGAGCTGCGGCGCGCGCTACTGATCGCGGTCGAGGCCGAGTCCGGCCGCGTATCGAGCGTGTTCGATCGTCCCACCAAGAAGCCCGCCGAGCGCTCGCCTCTCGGAGCAGACGTCCTTCTCGCCGAAGACAACGAGGTGAACCAGGAAGTTGCAACCGCGATGCTCGAGGGCCTTGGCTGCCGCGTGCGGGTGGCCCGGAACGGGCGCGTGGCCGTCGAGCTCCTCGAGCGCGAGCGCTTCGACATTGTGCTGATGGACTGCCAGATGCCGGAGCTCGACGGCTTCGAAGCGACCGCGCGGATCCGCGAGCGCGAGAGCCGATCTCGACGCGGCGACCGAGCCGGCTCGCGTCGGGCTCGCATTCCGATCGTGGCACTCACCGCGCACGCCATGCAGGGCGACCGCGAGCGATGTCTGAGCGCGGGAATGGACGACCACGTCACGAAGCCGTTCTCGCGTGACGAGCTAGCCGCCGTGATCGAACGCTGGCTGCCGGCGGGCAGAATGGCGGCCGCGACGGTCTCGGGTGCAGCGGCAAACCTGGCGAATCCGGAGGTCGCGAGCGCCGTGCTGGACCCGGGGATTCTTGACCAGCTGCGCGCGCTCTCGGGCGCACAGGGATCGGGCTTCGTGGCACGCGTGTTCGCGACCTACCTCGCGACCTCCCTGCCGCTCGGAGCCGAGATTCGCGAGGCGCTCGTGCGCGACGACGCGTCGGCGATCGCGCGCGCCGCGCACAAGCTCAAGTCGAGCAGCGCCCAGATTGGCGCTCTCCGAGTCGCGAAGCAGTGCGAGCTGCTCGAGGCCGCCGGACGCCAGGGCTCGTTGGGACAAGCGGAAATCATGGTGACCCAGCTTCAACACGAACTAGTGTTGCTCCGCACGAGGCTCGAGGCCGGAGATGCGTGAGCGTTGGCAGGCAACTTCGCGCCGACAAGCCCGCACATCGTCGTTGCGCGCACTTCCGCGTTTCCTCAACGAGTCGGCGCGCGCGACCGATACGCCCCGGGACGTGGCTTCGCAGGGAAGGCCATGTGCCCGCGGGTGCAGTCCCGCTCGGCAGGTAGGCTAGATGCGAATCAGAATTGCCTCGGCAATCGGACACGGACCGACTCCGCTCGGAGCTTTCGATGCCGCGCTTCGGAATGCGGGCGTCGAGAACTACAACCTGATCCCGCTCTCTTCCGTCATTCCGGCTGGAGCCACGCTGGAGAAGGGGGCGTATTTCACGCCGTCCAGCGAGTATGGCCACCGGCTCTACGTCGTGATGGCGCGCCACGACGCGGTGAAGATCGGCGACGAGGCCTGGGCTGGACTCGGCTGGACCCAGGAGAGCGCGGGCGGCCGCGGTCTCTTCGTCGAGCTGCACGGGTCGACCCGGCGTGAAGTCGAGAACGCGATCGAGTCGACGCTCGACTCGATGAAGCAGGGTCGCCCATACGACTACGGAAAGAACGAGTCCGAAATCGTCGGCGTCGTGTGCAAGGGCACTCCAGTCTGCGCGCTGGTCATCGCGGTGTATGCGAGCGAGGGATGGGATGCCTGAACGCAGGGCTCCGTCGCTCACGCGAGATTTCACGCACTTCGACCCGACTGCCTACCTGAGGGAGTACTACGGGGACGTCGGTGAAGAGAATCTCGCGCTGCTGCGGTTCATGATCGAAACCTACCGCGAGCTTCCTCGCGGCGGTCGGCTGCTGGACTTCGGCGGCGGGCCGACCATCTACCCCCTGATCTCCGCAGTCGGCAGGGTCGACGAGGTGCACTTCTCCGACTACCTGCCGGCGAACCTCGACGAAGTCAGACGGTGGCTCTCGAAGGACCCGGCGGCCTTCAACTGGCGCGACTTCGTTCGGCGAGCGATCGAGCTCGAAACCGAAGCTGCCTGCTCGGAAGCGGACGTGACACGGCGCGAGACGGAGATCCGAGCGCTCGTTACGAAGGTGATGCGATGTGACGCCTCGCGAACTCCTCCCATCGAGGGCGTCGAGCGGCCGTACGACGTGGTCGTCACGAACTTCTGCGCCGAGTCGGCGACCTCGGATCGTTGGCAGTGGCGCGCTTATGTCGTCAACATCGTCTCGCTCCTGCGGCCCGGGGGCGTGCTGATCATGTCCGCGCTCAAGGGAGCGGGGAGCTACGCGGTAGGGTCGCGGCGGTTTCCGGCCGTCGACATTTCAGAAGACGATCTGATCGAGTTGCTGGAAGAGACGGGATTCGAGAACAAGAAGATCGAGCTTCGCAGCGTTCCGGCCGACCGGCCGTCGCGAGACTACGACGGCTTGATCATGGCGGTCGCTCGTAAGGAGAACATCGCGGAGCCGGGAAACCCATGAGCTTCGACGGCAACCTTCGATTGTCTGCCCTCGTGACTGGATTCACGGTCCTCTCGGGCATCTTCGACTCACTCGCGTTCACCTATGCAGCGAACATGTGGAAGGATGGGCGCCTGGTCGGGAGCGAGGCGGCAAAGTCCGCGACCAGCTTTCTGGTCGGCATGCTGATGTACTGGGGGGCGGTCCGGTACCTGTCCGAGGCCGGGATCGCCACCGCCGAGGTGCAGACGACCCTCTGGTTCGTCGTCACCATCGTCGGAGTGGCGGTGCTCGGCGGGCGATTCTTCCATTGGCAGCCCCTGGAGCAGTGCGTCGCAATCAGTCTGTTGTTCGGTCTCGGTTGGCTGATCTCGCGCACCGCCGAGTGATACTAAAGCTGGTAGATCCGAGCGCCGAACCCAGCAAGATGGAGTGCCAGCGCACTCTCTCACCACAGCGCTTGCCATGACCGAGACTCGACGGGCCCGCATTCTCGTGGGCGACGACGACGTCACGGCGACGCTGCTGGCGCAAGCCGCGCTGGAGCAAGCCGGCTTCGAGGCGATCTGCGTATCGGACGGCGCTCAAGCGCTCGGGCGCTTCCAGCAGGGCGGGATCGACCTCGTCGTGCTCGACGTGGAGATGCCCGTACTCGACGGATTCGCCGCCTGCGCCGCGATCCGCGCGAGCGCCGCGGGGCGGCATACGCCGATCCTGATGCTGACCGGCCGCGGCGACGTGGAGTCGATCGAACAGGCGTTTGAGGCCGGAGCGAACGACTTCGTCACCAAGCCGGTGGCGTGGACCATCTTCTGCCAGCGGATTCGCTACATGCTTCGAGCGAGCGATGCCTTCGCTCGCCTTCGGGTATCGCAGAAGGCGGCCGAAGCTGCCAACGACGCCAAGCGTCAGTTCGTCGCGCGCGCGAGCCATGAGCTCCGAACCCCCCTGCACGCGATTCTCGGCTTCGTGGAATTGCTCGGGTCCGACGCTCCCGGCTCGGCCGAAGACTCCGCCGAGTCTCCCGTGCGGCCCGACGAGGCGGCCCAGACGATCCGGCGCAGCGCCGAGCATCTGCTCCGACTCGTCGAAGACTTGCTCGACCTGTCGCAGATCGAGGCAGGTCGACTCCGCGTGAAGGTGGCACGGCTTTCTATTCCTGAGCTGTTGAGTGACCTCGCGGTCACTCTGCGGCCGAGCGCGCTCGAGCGGTGCACCGAGCTCGTGACCGGCGTTGGCCCGGACGCCGCATCGCTGGCGAGCGACGCGACACGGGTGCGTCAGATCCTCACCAACCTCGCCGTCAACGCGATCCAGTGTACCGCCAGCGGACGCGTGGAAATTCTCGCCAGCTCTCTCGAGCGGGGAGGCATCCAGTTCCAGGTCCGCGACACCGGTCTTGGCATGACGGCAGAGCAGCTCCAGCAGGCCTTTGAGCCCTTCGAGCAGGGAGCGAACCCGGCGGCCCAGGGGCGGGCCGGCCTCGGCCTCACGCTGGTGCGGGACCTGACACAGGCATTGGGGGGAACGCTGCACGCATCGAGCACACCCGGGAAGGGAACCGAGTTCTCCGTGCGTCTGCCTGCGCTCGAGATTGAACCGAGCGACGACAATCAGTCCGTGCTGGCCAACGCGAATCCCGAGCTGCTCCGCGCTTGCCGAATTCTGGTGGTCGACGACGGCCCGGACAATCGCCGTCTGCTGGAGCTCGTGCTGCGCAAGGCGGGCGTGCAAGTGACACTCGCCTGCGACGGCCGAGAAGCGCTGGCCATCGCGCTGCAGGCTCTAGGCGACGGAGAGCCGTTCGACGTCGTGCTGATGGACCTGCAGATGCCGCATCTCGACGGACATCAGGCGACTGCGGAGCTGCGACGCGCCGGCTACGCGAACCCGATCGTCGCGCTCACGGCCAATGCTCTCCAAGAGGAACGGGAGCGCTCGCTCGCCGGCGGATTCGACGGCTTTCTCACCAAGCCCATCGACGGCAAGCTGCTGCTTCGCAACCTGGCCGCCTGGGTGGAGACGGAGCGCAAGCCAAGCGCCGCTTGAGCGCGCGCTGCTAGCGCGTCACGCCTCGCGCCGCCGCGCCAGCTCGCGCTCGTACGCGCGCATCAGGTCGCGGTAGTCGAGCATGCCGACGATCCGGCCCGCGAGCGGATCTTCGGGATTCGCGGCGAGCACGACGGGGATCTGCGGACAGCCCGAGGCGCGGAAGAGCTCGTGCGCGCGGAACAGGTCGTCGTCGGGCTGCAACGCCATCGGCGCGGCTGCGATGTCGCCGGCCACGATGAAGCTGTCGAGCTGGTGCTCGTCGAGCACCGGGCGGATCTGCTCGGCGGTGAGCAGACCGACCAGTCGCCCGCTCGCGTCGACCACCGGCACGGTGGCGTCGTCGGAGCCGAGCACCATCTCGCGCACGCGTTCGAAGCGCGTGCCGGGCTCGACGCTCGCGATCGTGGCCGACTCGCGGTACACGTCGGCGACGCGCATCTCTTCGAGCACGTTGATCGTCAGGTCGGCCAGGTGCGCGGGCGACGAGAAGCGGTCCTTCACCTGGTTGTCGTAGATCGAGCGGCCGCGCGAGAGCAGGATCGAGAGCACGGACACGAGCATGAGCGGCGGCAGCAGCGCGTAGCCGCCCGTCATCTCCGCGACCATCAGCATCGCGCCGATCGGCGCCGAGGCCACGCCCGCGAAGAAGCTCGCCATGCCGACCAGCACGTACGCCGACGGATTGGGGAAGAGCGCGGGCGCGAGTGAAGCGCCGCCGTAACCGACGAACGCGCCGAGCATGCCACCGATGAACAGGGTCGGACCGAACACGCCGCCGCTGCCGCCTGAGCCGACCGTGAAACAGGTCGCAGCGATCTTGGCGACCACGATCAGCGCTAGCGCGCTGATCAGCATCTGCCCGTCGATCGCGCGCTGCAGGTAGCCCCACCCGACTCCGAACGCTTCCGGTACGAAGAAGCCGATCGCGCCGACGCCCAGACCGCCGACCATCGGCCGCAGCGCGCGCGGGCCGGGCAGCTTCGTGAACACGCGCCCGCGCATGAACTTGAACAGTGCGATGTAGGCGCGCGCGACCGGCACCGAGACCAGCGCGAGCAGCACGTAGCCGGGCAGCTCGATCGGCGTGAAGAGCGGGAACTCCGGCACCGCGAAGATGCGCTGCCCGCCGATCACCAGCACGAACACCACGTAAGCCGTGACCGACGAGATCACGCACGGGATCAGCGCGTCGGACTCGAAGTCTTCGCGGTAGAGCACCTCGATCGCGGTGATCGCCGAGCCGAGCGGCGCGCGGAAGATCGCGCCGAGCCCGCCCGCGGTGCCGGCCAGCAACAGGATCCGCCGATCGCGCGCGTTGAAGCCGAGCCAGGTCGCGAGCAGCGAGCCGATTCCGCCGCCGATCTGCGCGACCGGTCCCTCCTTGCCCGCGCTGCCGCCGCTGGCCAGCGTGATGATCGTCGCGACCGCCTTCACCAAAGGCACGCGCGGACGCACCACGCCGCGCGCGCGGTGGAAGGCGCGGATCATCTCGTCGGTGCCGGCGCCCTCGGCTTCGGGTGCGAAGCGGTAGACCAGCGCGCCCGAGAGCAGGCCGCCGATTGCGGGCAACAGGAACAGGAGCCAGCGCCGCGGCTCCGTGTCGGGCGCGTGCTCGGGCGCGAAGAACGCGTCGCCCGGCGCCACCGGAGGCGAGGCCAGCGACAGCTCGTGCAGGGTCAAGTGCGTGGCGTACTCGAGCGCGACGAAGAACAGCGCGGCGCCCAGGCCCGAAAACACGCCCGCGACCATGCCCCAGGCGATCCAGCGGGTGTGGGACTCGGACATGCGCGCGATCAGACGCCGGAACACCCTGCCCTCCTCGATCGGCACGCGAGTCTACCCGCTTGCTAGAGTCTGGCGCTGGTGGACCGACGCATTCCCGAGGAGCTGCTCGCTCCGCTCGTGAGCACAGGCACGCGCCTGCTGCGCGTCGAGGCGAACGGCCCGCGCGAGCTGTCGCTTCGCTTCGATCGCGGCGAGGTGCAGATCCTGCTCGTGGACGGCGGACTCGAGATCGAGCTCGGCGGCGGCTCGTCATCGCAGGCGACCGAGCTTCTGGACGAGGCCGACCCGTGGTGGACCGTGCTCGGTGATCCGCTACAGGGCGCGTGGAGCGTGGTCGACACCGACGGGCGTCGGCTCGCGATCGAGCTCCAGCTCCGACTCGACGGCGAGAACCCCAAGCTGATCACGCTCGAGCCGCGCCCGCCGCGCATCCGCGCGCGTGCGATACCCAAGTCCGAGTGGGACGGGGCGAAATAGCGGCATGTCGACCGGAGCCGCACTGATCGCCGTCGCCGTCCTTCTGCTCCTGAACGCGTTCTTCGTGCTCGCCGAGTTCGCAATGGTGAAGCTGCGGCCGACGCAGGTCGAGGCGCTGGTCCAGCAGGGGAAGCCGGGCGCGCAGCTGGTCGCGCACATCCAGGCGCACCTCGACGAGTACCTGTCGGTGTGCCAGCTCGGCATCACGCTCGCGAGCATCGGCCTGGGCTTCGTCGGCGAGCCCGCCTTCGCGGTGTTGCTCGAGCCGCTGCTCGGGTCGTGGCTCTGGGCGCACGGCGTCGCGCTCGCACTCGCCTACGTGGCGGTCTCGTTCCTGCACATCCTGTTCGGCGAGCTCGTGCCCAAGTCGCTCGCGATCCGCGTGCCCGAAGTCTCGGCGCTCGGCATCGCGCGCCCGCTGCAAGTCACGCGCTGGCTGCTCTGGGTCCCGCTCATGGTGCTGAACGGCGCCGCGAACGCGGTGCTGCGCCTGATCGGCTTTGGCTCCCCCGCGCTCGAGCCGCTCCACACCGAGCAAGAGCTGCGCGTGATCCTCGAGCTCTCGCAGAGCGCAGGCTCGCTCTCGTTCCGTCAGCTGCTGTTGATGGAGAACGTCTTCGACCTGCGCTCCGTGCGCGTCTCCGAAGCGATGCGCGGGCGCGACGGCGTCGCGGTGCTGCGCGCCGACTCACCCTGGCCCGACAACCTGGCCACCATCCGCGAGCGCCGTCAGACGCGCTACC
>JANNLG010000245.1:0-7000 GCA_031396695.1 Deltaproteobacteria bacterium | reverse complement strand
AGTATAGCCCTGGCTTGCTCAGAACACGTGCAGGGTCGGGAACTCGTCGCGCTCGCGCACGCAGTCCCACAGAAAGCAGGCGAGTCCCGGATCGCCGGTCCAAAGCGAGAAGCGGCCACGGCCGTGGAGCGCGCGCTCCGCTTCCCATTGACCGATCGCGTGCATCGCAAACGCGCGCGCGCGCTCGAGCCAGACGCGTTCGCCCGTGCGCCGGAAGAGTGTCAGGAGCGCGTAGCCGTTGCCCGCGGTTCCGTGACACAGGCCCGAACCCTTTGCGAGCGGACCCGCCCGCCAGGTCAGCTCGCCGCCCATGCGCAAGAGCTCTTCGAGCCGCGAGCCACTCCGAGGCGCGAGCCGCGCGAGCCCGACGATCACGCCCGGAGCGCCGTGGCAGATCTGCACCAGCGGCGCGCTGCGACCCGGCCGCGACGGACCGACGCTCTGTGGCCAGTTCGCGAGGCCGTCCTCGAGCTGCGCGGTCGCGTCGAGCGTGCGTTCGATCTCGTGCTCGAGCGCGCGCGCGTGGCCGGCGCGGATCAGGGCACAGGCATTGCCGGCGAAGCCGTGTGCCAGCCCGAGCATCTTGGTGCGACCGCCAAACTCCTGGGTCCATAGCTGGCAGCCGAAATCCGGCTCGAACCGCAGCTCGGCGAGCACGCACTCGGCGGTCGCGTCCACGACTTCGCGAAGCCGAGCGTCGCCGCTCTCGTCGCGGAGCGCGCTCGCCGCGAGCAGCGATCCGGGTGCGCCGATCAAGAGCTCGTTCGATTGGTGGTCGAGATTCGCGCGCACCGCGTCGAGCATTCGCTCGACCCAGATGCCCGCGCGCGTGAGCCGGTGGCCGACCAGAGCGAGGCCGGCTTCGCCGCTCAGAAACCCGAAGCGAAAGATCGGAAACGCCGCGAGGGCTTCGTGCAGCCGCGCGACGAGCGTCTCGACGATCGGCGCCCAGTCGCGCGTGCGCTGCACGGCTCCCTGCTCCGCCAGGTGGTCGATCGCCCAGATCACCCCCGCCGCGCCGAAGTAGAGCGCCTCGGACGGACGTGCGTCGAGCGGGTGCACGGGCCAGAGATTCCCCGGATCGAACACGCGCTCCGCCTCCGCGACGATGCGCGCGATCGCCTCCCGCGCGCGCGTCTCGTCCCACGCGCTCTCGCGCAGCGCCTCGTGTCGCTCGGCCTCGAACAGCACCGATTCGCCTACTCGCGTCCGTAGGTCTCGTGCGGCCGCGAGGGCAGGAACGCCCGCAGCTCGTCGACCGCGGTGCGCTCGTCGATGCCGTAGTCCGAGACGTAGCTCGCGCGCGCCAGGATGTGCGTCGCGGCGGGCGTGGTCAGGAACTGGAAGAAGATCGCCAGCGCGCCGCGCATGGACACCCACGCCTCGCTCGGCGCGAAGTCGATCATCGTCGCCACGATCAGCAGCGAGACGCCGAGCGTGCCGGCCTTGCCCGCGGCGTGCATGCGGCAGTAGACGTCGGGAAAGCGCAGCAGCCCCACGCACGCCACCACCGTGAGGAAGGTGCCGAGCAACATGGCCACGGCCGTGAGCAGCTCGAGGAGGCTCGGCATCAGAACAGCCTCCCCTTCTCGAGGTAGCGCGCGACCGCGACCGAGCCGAGGTAGCCGACCAGCGTCAGGATCCAGACTGCGTCGAAGTAGAGCGACGAGCCCCACGAGACGCACAGGATGCAGATCACGCCGATGAAGACCATCGTGAGCGTGTCGAGCGCGATCGCGCGATCGGCCGCGCTCGGCCCGATCGCCACACGGTGCACGCACATCGCGCCGCCGCCGAGCAGCGCCGCGAGACACACGAGCGTGACGTAGTGAAGGAACGGACTCACGACGCGCTCCTCGGCGGCCAACCGCCGGGCCGCGTCCACTTCAGGATGTTCGCCTCCAGCGTCTGCTGCACGTCGCGGCGCACCGCGTCGGGATCGTCGCCGACGTTCAGCGCGTGGATGATGAGCTTGCGGTGCTCGCGCTCGACGTGGACCGAGATCGTGCCCGGCGTGAGCGTGATCGAGTTCGCGAGGATCGTGATCTCGAAGTCCGTCTCGCACTCCATGTCGACGGCGAGGAAGCCCGGACGGAAGTCCATGTCGCGTCGCAGCACCGCCTTGGTGACGTCGATCGTCGACAGCGTGAGCGCCTTCAGGAAGATGAAGCCGTAGCGGATCAAGTACACGAGTCGGACGAGGATCATGGCCGAAGCACCTCGCGCGCCGAGAGCGTCGCCTCCGCGGCCGGCACGGGTAGCAGCACCGCCGCCTGGTAGGCGCGCGGATCGACCAGATCGCGCGCGGCGTCGTTCGCGAGGCGCAGGAACGGCTCCGCGACGACGCCCATTCCCACCGTGAAGACCACGAGCACCGTCGTCGGCACCATCATCGCGCGGTAGCGGCCTTCAGCCGTCGCTCGCCCCGGGCTACGCCAGAATGCGTAGGACCAGATCTTGCTCATCGAGTAGAGCGTCAGGAAGCTCGTGACGAGCGACACGAACACGATCACGAACGCGCCGTCCGCGAGACCCGCGCGAATCAGCACGAACTTGGCGAAGAAGCCCGAGAACGGCGGCAGCCCGGCGAGCGAGAACGCGGACACCAGGAAGAGCGCCGCGACCCCCGGCGCGAGCTCGACCACGCCGCCCATCTGCTCGAGCTGCTGCGAACCCGACACCCGCCCCGCGATGCCTCCGATCAGGAACAGACTCGACTTCACGACGATGTGGTGGACGACGTAGAAGATGGTCGCGGCCACGGCCGCTTGCGCGACGTCGGCACCGCCGGCGGCGAGCCCGATGCCCATCACCATGTATCCCACCTGGCTGATGATGTGCCACGACAGGATCTTGCGGATCTCCCACTGGCAGAGCGCGCCGAGCACGCCGAACAGCATCGTGAAGCCGGCCAGCACGAGCAGCACCTCGAGCACGAGCTCGGCTCCCGGCTGACGGAAGCAGAGCACGAACAGGCGCAGCAGCGAATACACCCCGACCTTCGTGAGCAGCCCCGCGAAGTATCCGTTCACGCCCGCGGGCACGATCGGGTACGAATCCGGCAGCCAGAAGAAGAGCGGGAACGCCGCGGCCTTCAGTGCGAACACGACCATCAGCAGCATCGACACCGCGGTCACCAGCGCGGCCGGTGCGCCCTCGAGCTGCGACGAGCGCAGCGCGATGTCGGCCATGTTCAGCGTGCCGAGCGTCGCGTAGACCAGACCGCAGCCGACCACGAACAGCGTCGATCCGATGCCGTTGATCGCGATGTACTTGAGCGTCTGCCGCACCTGCGGCTTCGAGGCGCCGACCATCATCAGCCCGTACGAGCCGATCAGCATGACTTCGTAGGCGACGAACAGGTTGAACAAGTCGCCCGTGATGAACGACCAGTTCACGCCGAGCAGAAGCACCTGGAAGAGCGGGTGGAAGAAGTAGCGCTCCTGGCGCGGCTCGGCGGTGAAGAACGAGTAGACGAGCACGAGCGTGCCCACCGACATCGACAAGCAGAGCATGATGGCGGCGAGCCGATCCGCGACGAAGGCGATCCCCCAGGGCGCGTACCAGCCGCCGATCACCATCGCCTGGATGCCGTTTTGATCGACGTGGCCCAGCAGCCAGAAGGCGTACACGGAAAGTCCGACGCACGAGATCAGGTTCAGCGCGCGCTCGACGCGCGGGTGCCCGTTCAGCAGCGCCAGCAGCACCGCCGTCAGGAAAGGCACCAGTACCGGAAGGATCAGCCAGCGATTCACGCCAGCGAGTCCGGCGGCAGCTTCTCGGGATCGTCGGTGTCGTGGTCCAGGTAGACGCGATACGCGACGGTGAGCAGCAGCGCTCCGACCGCGAAGCTGATCACGATCGCGGTCAGGATGATGTCGGGCGGTAGCGGGTCCATGAGCGGGCGATCGTTCGACGCGATGAATGGGGACTCCCAGTCGAACGAGTAGCCGCCGCAAGTGATCAGCAGCAGGTTCGCGGCGTTCGAGTAGAGCGCGAAGCCCATCACGACGCGGATCAGGCTCGGCCGCAGGATCATGTACGTGCCGGCGGCGAACTTCACGCCGATCACGACCGCCATCACGAATTCCATCGCCGCTCCTCCAGGCCCAGCTCCACGAACAGGGTCATGAGCGTCCCGACCACGATCAGGTACACGCCCAGATCGAAGAACGTGGCGCTCGGCAGGTGCACGTTCCCGAGCAGCGGCAGAGCGAAGTCGAGGATCTCGTGATCCATGAAGGTCGAGCCGGTGAGCATCGGCACGGCGCCGCTCGCGAGCGCGCAGAGCAGACCGAGCACCGACAGACGCCACCAGGGAAAGCGCGAAGCGCGACCCAGCCCGAACGCGAGCAGGTGCATGACTCCCGCGCAAGCGGCGAGCACGCCCGCAACGAACCCGCCGCCCGGCAGGTCGTGACCCTGCTCGAAGATCCGCAGCGACAGCAAGAGCGTGAGCGGAACCGCGATGCGCGCGACGGTGCGCAGGATCGGCGACTCGCGCATCAGCCCGCCGCCCGACGCGTGCGCAGCAGTCCGTAGACGCACAGACCGACGACGACCAGCACGGTGATCTCGCCGATCGTGTCCATCGCGCGGAAGTCGACGATGATCACGTTCACCGCGTTGCGGCCACCGGCCTCGCCGAGGCTGCGCGCGAGGTAGTCCTGGCCCAGGTTGCGCGTCTCGCGGAACGCCGGATTCGTGCACAACAGCACGAACACGAACATGGCCAGGCCGAACAGTCCCGACACCGCGGCGTTCCAGGCCGCCAGCGCCGGCGAGAGGCCGTCCTTGCGGAACGGCGGCATGAAGTAGAGCACGAGCAGGATCACGATCGTCGACACGGTCTCGATCAGGATCTGCGTGAGCAGGATGTCGGGCGAGTGGTACACAGCGTACACGAGCGCGACCAGAAAGCCGCTCGCGGTGAGCGCGAGCGCAGCGCCGAGCCGCGTGTCGGCGCGGACCACGGCGAACGTCGTCATCAGGATCAGCAGCGCGAGGCCCGCGCTCGTCCAGCCGAGATTCCCGAAGCTGACGTGCAGGCTCGCGATCGAGATCCCACCCGCCTCGAGCGCGAACAGGCTGATGCCCGTGGTGAACAGCAGGATGGCCGAGAAGTACCAGCGCAGCGAGCCGTTCTGCCACCAAACACTGTAGGCCTCGGCGAAGCGGGTGAGGCCAACGACCAACGCGTTCCACAGCTTCTGCGCGTCGGGCAGGCGGTCGACGCGCTGCTGCAGCGCTTCGACGCGCGTGCGGAAGCGATGGAGCGCCAGGCCGAGCGCAAACGTCACGAGCGAAAGGAAGAACGGCCCGAGATGCGTCGGGACGAGCGAGACCGCGAGCTGCGCATTCGCGGCCGAAGACCAGCCGTTCACCAGACGCTCGCTGGCGTCGGTCGCGCTCGCCAATCCGAGCCCGAGCGCGCCGAGCGCGAGCACGACGGCGGGCAGCCAGAGCAGTGCGGGCTCGCCGTGCGCGACGCGCGCGCCACGCGCTGGGCCGAAGAACACGCCGATCAGGAGCTTCAGACCGGCGGCGAGCAGGAACGCGTTCGAGACCAGCACGACCGCGATCACGCTGCCGTGCAGGAGAGGCTGCGCGCCGAGCAGCGAGCTGTCGAGCAGCGAACCGTACAGGGATTCCTTGGCGACGAAGCCGAACAGCGGCGGCAGCCCGCCCATCGACAGCACGCCGACGACGCACAGCGAGAAGCTGATCGGCAACGCCTTGCGCAGGCCGCCGAGCTCGCGCAGGTCGCGCGTGCCGGCCGCGTGCTCGACGATCCCCGCGACCATGAACAGAGTGCCCTTGTAAGTCGCGTGCGAGAGGATCTGCAGCGCGTCCTGCTCGGGCACGCGCAGGCCGTAGGCGGCGGTCAGCAATCCGAGCGTCGCGACGGTGCTGTACGCGAGCAGCGCCTTCAGGTCGTTCTCGCGCAACGACTGCCAGGCGCCGAGGAAGAACGTGGCGAGGCCGACCGGCACGACGATCCACGGCCAGACGAGCGAGGCGGCGAACAGCGGCGTGACGCGCGCGAGCAGGAAGATGCCCGCTTTCACCATCGTCGCGGAGTGCAGATAGGTCGAGATGGGTGTCGGTGCGACCATCGCGCCCGGTAGCCAGAAGTGGAACGGAACCTGCGCCGATTTGGTGAAGGCCCCGGCCAGGACCAAGAACAGCGCGGGAACGAATGCGGGCGAGGCGGTCAACGCCGCGCGGCGCGAATCGTCGGCGACGATCTCGCTCAACGCGAACGAGCCCGTCGCGAGCCCGATCAGCACGAAGCCCGCCAGCATCGCGAGTCCGCCGAGCGCGGTGACGAGCAGCGCCGTCAGCGCGCCCTCGCGCGCGGCTTCCCGCTCGTACCAGAAGCCAATCAGAAGATACGAGCTGATGCTCGTGATCTCCCAGAAGATGAAGAGCAGGATCAGATCGTCGGCGAGCGCGATGCCGAGCATCGCGCCCATGAACGCCGAGAGCTCCGCGTAGTAGCGGCCGAGCCGAGCGCGGCCGAGCGAGTGCGTGTCGTAGCCGAGCGAATAGATGGCGACCAGCGCCCCGATGCCCGCGATCAGCAGTGCGAAGAACGCGCCGAACGCGTCCGCGCGCAGCCGGAAGCTCACGCCGAGCGACGGGATCCACTCGAGCGACACGAGCGCGGGACTCGCGGCGCCGAGCAGCGAGCAGGTGGCGCCGAACGACGTGAGCGCCGCCGCGAGCATCACCAGCGCCGACCAGCGCCCGAGCGCGCGTCCGAGCACGGCGATCAGGACTGCGGCGACGAACGGTGCGGCGACGACCGCCGTGAGCGCGGTCATGCGCGCGTCGCGCCTTCGCGGAGCCCCGGCTCGGGCGCGATGCGCAGCGCGAGGGCGGGCGATCCGCCGCCGACACCGGGAAGCGTCACCTCCAGGCCGTTGGCGTCGCTCGTGAACGCGAGCGCGCCCGGCCGGCCGAGCAGCTCGATGCGCGTCCCGGCGCGAGTCTCGAG
>JANNLG010000243.1:0-4254 GCA_031396695.1 Deltaproteobacteria bacterium | reverse complement strand
CGCCGACGGACTCGAGGGGGCGTTCGTCGCCGAGCGCCGCGACGACGCGGAATCGCGTGCGCGCGTGCGCGCGTTTCTCCTCGAGAAATACGGACTCCGCGACCGCTGGATCGGCCTGATGGTCGATCAGTCGAAGTCGCTGGTCGTGCGGCTGCTGCCCGCGCAGCCCTGACGGTGGGGCTGCATCGCCGATACACTGCGAGCATGGCCGCGCGTCGCCCTTCTCACGCAGACCGAGACCACTTCCGTCGGATCGCCGAGGCGAACTCGAACGATCCCGAGGCCGCCGCGCCGGCCTCGCTCGCCGAGATGTTCGAGCGACTCACCGCTCTGCGGCGGACGCTTGGTCCGTGGGCGGCGGCTGGAGTCGAGGGCGAAGATCCGTCCGAGCTCGAGGCGCATCTGCGCGTGATCCGGCGCCTGCGAGACCAGGGCGATGACGGAACGCGACTCGGTTAGCGCTCTCGGTTCCGTGCTCGATCCGCTCGGCATCGGTTGGGTGTTGATTGGAGCGCTGGCGGCGAATCGCTACCGGAAGACCACGCGAACCACGCAGGACGTCGATCTACTGCTGGTCGATTTCGGGCCGGGACTCGACGCTCTCGAAGCCGCACTTCGAAGCGCGGGGTGGACGGTTCGCCGCGCAACGCCGGGCGGGGAGATGCTCCGAGCGAGACACCCGGCCTACGGTCTCGCCGACCTGATCGTTGCTGGCACCGAGTACGAGAGGACGGCGATCGCGCGCTCGCGCACTGAAAGTGCGAGTCCATCGACTTCGATCCGAGTGCTGGCCCCCGAAGACGTCATCGTCTTCAAGCTGATCGCGGGTCGCGCGCAAGATCTCGCCGACATCGAGGCGATTCTCGCCGCAGACCCGGTCCTGGACGACGACTATCTCGACGGCTGGGCGGGCGCCTGGGACGTACTGGAGACACTCCGTCAGTTGCGCGAAGCCGCGCGCTGACTAGCGCGACGTCTCCTGCTTCCCCAGCGGCAGCATGATGCTCGAGCCGGCGCCGACCACCTGCGGCGAAACGCCGTTCCACTTCTCGACCATCTTCAGCTCGACGAGCTTGGGCGCCTTCTCGAGCGCCTCGCCCTGGATGCGGATCGACTCGGCGTCGGCGGTGGCCTTGATGATCAGCGTCTCGGCGTCGGTCTTGGCTTGCTGCATCTTGAAGACGGCCTTCTCGGCCTCCTGCTGCTGCACCATCTTCGCTTCGATCGCCTGCTCGAGCTCGCGCGAGAGCTTCACGTCCTCGATCACCAGGTCCTCGATGATCAGCAGGCTGCCGATCTTCTCGCGCGACGACTTCAGCGCCGCCGCTTTCACCTGCTCGCGCGACTTCACGATGTCGGCCGCCGTGCGCACGGCGGTGGCTTCCTTGGTCGCCTCCTGCACGCGCGGCAGGATCAGCTTCTCGAACGGGTGACCCGCGTAGTCGCGCAGCACCGACACCACCGACGTCTCCGGGATCCGGTACAGGACCTTCAACTGGATCGTGATCTGCTGCAGATCCGATGAGAAGCAGTCCGCGCCCATCTCGCGCGTGTCCTGCTGCACGTTCACGCGCCAGATCTGCGTGACCATGGGCAGCTTCATGCCGAAGCCGGGCGCGACGAATTGGTCCGACATGGTGCCGAGCGTGACGTGCACGCCGCGCTCGCCGGGCTGCACGACGTAGAAGCAGCCGAGCATGACCATCAAACCGAAGAGACCGAGGACCCCGATTCCGATCAAACGTGGATTCATGCTCGGAGGCTAAGCCGCGATCAGCGGGCGGGCCAGACCTCGGGCTCGATTCCGGCGCTGCGCGCGGCGAGTCGCAGCAGCGCGACGGGCAGGCGCGGCGCGTCCGCCACGATCCAGAGCTCCGTCATGCGCTTCCACGGATCATTTCGCTGGCGTCGAAAGCGGCGCGCGGCGCGTGTGATTCCGATCCGATCCCCGCGCATGCCCAGCGAGAGCAGCTCGCGCGGCGACTCCGGGCTCACCCACCAGAGGCTGCCGCCGGCTTCGATCACGGCCCAGGCGCGCTCGACGAGCCGCGCCGGCAGCTCGGAGGCGCGCGTCGCGCGACTCGCGATCAGGACGTTGCGGCGCGCCTCGGGCCAGCGCTGGTGGTACACGACCCGGTTGGTCTCGAGCAGGGCGCGCCGCTCGGGGCGCTTCGAGAACGAGCCGTGACTCTCGTGGTGAAGCACCGTATCCGGGTGCATGCCGACCCAGTGACCCGCTCGCAGGATGCGGCGCGTGAGGTCGCTGTCCTCGAAGTAACCTCGGCCGAACATCGGGTCGAAGCCCTTCAGGTCTTCGAAGACGGAGCGGCGAATCAGGAACGCGTAGCCGGCCAGGTGGTTCGTGACCACGCAGCCGGCGCGCCGGGTGTAGCGAGACAGGTCGTAGCGGCGGTAGCTGTTCCCGCCCGGGTTCAGCCCGGCCAGCTTCGGATCGGCGTCCAGCGCGGCGACCAGCGGCGACAGGAAGTCCTCGCGCGCCTCGACATCGGAGTTGAGCTGCAGCACGAGCGGCGCCTGACAGTTCGCGACACCGAGGTTCACCGCTCCGCCGTAGCCGAGGTTCCGGTCCGTGCGCACGACCCGGAGCTTCGGGTGATCGAGCGCCGCGAGCAGCGCGACGGTCGGCGCGTCGGACGCGTCGTCGACCGCCACGAGCCGGCCGAGCCGGTCGCCGACGTGGGTCAGAACGGACTCGATGCAGCGCCGCACCAGCTCCGGCGCGTTGTGCACCGGAACGACGGCATCGACGGTCGGGCTCTCGCTGCTCAGGGTCCGCTCCTCTCCGCGCGAAGCTCCACAAGCTAGCCGCGCGTGTGTCGCCGGTCACAGGTTCCCATACCCAGCGAGTTGCTAGAGTAGGTCGACGATGATGCGCTGCTTCATGCGGTACAGCGACGAGAGCAACGGCGGCCGGCCCAAACCGCGCCCCGAGGGCTTCTCCAAGCGAAAGTGCCTGCACAACTTCCTCGAGGTGTTCGGCACCGACGGCGTGCACGTCGTCGCGGACTGCGTGAAGTCCGACACCGAAGAGTGGCTAGGGTCGATGGGCGTGACCGTTCACCCGACCTCGTTTGGAAACGGCGCCGCCGCGTTCATCCACGCCATCGATCTCGCGCTGCGCACCTCGCGCTCCGAAGACGAGGCCATCTACCTGCTCGAGGACGACTACCTGCATCTGCCGGGATCGCGGCAGATCCTGGAAGAGGGTCTCGAGTTCGGCGACTACGCGACGCTGTACGACCACCCCGACAAGTACATGGCAGGGCCCCGCGCCAACAAGCTGGTCCGCGGGCGAAGCGAAGCGACGCGGCTGTACCGATCCGCGTCGACGCACTGGAAAATCACGAACAGCACACCGCTCACATTCGCGACGCGCCTGCATTGCTTGCGCGCGGACTACTCCGTGTACACGCGCTTCAACCGCGACGGGAAATCACGCAGCTTCGTGATGTTCTCCTACCTGAGAAAGCGGCATCTCTTCAGGAAGCCGAGAACGCTCGTGAGCGCGGTGCCGGGTCTCGCGACGCACGTGCACTTGCCGTGGATCTCGCCGAATCCGGCGATCGAAGCGCTGGTGGAGAGGCTGCGAGAGCCGGCCGAGTAGCGGATTCGATTCAGCCTCGACGCGGGTTCCGCACGGGCGCGAGGCCGTGCTTGTCTTGCACCCACTCCTTGGCTTCCGAGTACGAGAGCCGGGCGCCGTGCGTGATGCCGGGGCGATGGCGCGTCTTGAACAGCACGCGATGCGTCGCGATGCCCTTGATGCGGCTCTTCAGCGCGAGCCGCAGCCACACGTCCCAGTCCTGCAGCCGTTCGAGCTCGGGATCGAACTCGATCACGTGCTCGCGCGCGATCAGGCTGCTGGTGTGGATGAAGTTTCCGTGCCGCAGGTTCGGCCAGTCCCAGGCAATGTCGCCGATCGGACCGCGCGTGCGCGACTTGAACTTGCGCCAGCGACCGGGCACGTGGGTTTCGACGTAGGCAGGGTAGGCGTAGCCGACCCGGAAGCCCTCCTCGTCGACGTCGAGCTTCTGGCCGCGTTCGAGCGTCTTCAGCATACACTCGAGTGCGTCGGGTGCCCACTCCAGATCGTTGTCCGAGAACAGCACGTACTCGCCGCGCGCGAGCTCGGCGCCGCGGTTGCGCGCCCACGGAGCACCGCGGAGCTGCCAGTCGACGACCAGGATCAGCTCGAAGTCCTGGAACGTCTGCCGCATCAGCGAGTTCACGGTG
>JANNLG010000205.1:0-10405 GCA_031396695.1 Deltaproteobacteria bacterium | reverse complement strand
GCGCATCATGATGGTGATCGCGAGCCTGGCCGCCTACCTGATCAACGACGCGATCGCGCGCGCGCGCTACGCGAGCGCCGATCACATGGACTTCGAGCAGCCGCTCACGTTCCTGGTCTGGCTCACCTCGATCGTCTCCGTGGTGCTGACCTACGTCGTCTCGTACGAGCTGATCGCGGACCTCGGCGACGGCACGCTGTGGTGGAAGCTCTCGACCATCATCACCTGCGGCACGCTGGCGGGCGCGATCATTCCCGAGCTCGTGAAGGTGTTCACGTCGGTGAACTCGCGCCACGTGCGCGAGGTCGTGACGAGCTCCCGCGAGGGCGGCGCATCGCTGAACATCATCTCCGGCCTGGTCGCGGGCAACTTCAGCGCCTACTGGATGGGCATCACGATCGTCGTGCTGATGGCGATCGCCTGGGGTGTGTCGACGTTGGGCGTGCAGGCGCTGTTCCCGATCGCGGGCTCGCTGGTCGACGTGTCGCCGGTGTTCGCGTTCGGCCTGGTCGCCTTCGGGTTCCTGGGCATGGGCCCGGTCACGATCGCGGTCGACAGCTACGGCCCGGTCACCGACAACGCGCAGTCCGTCTACGAGCTGTCGCTGATCGAGACCATCCCCGACGTGAAGGCGGAGGTGAAGCGCGACTTCGGCTTCGAGCCGAGCTTCGAGCGCGCCAAGGAATTCCTCGAGGAGAACGACGGCGCGGGCAACACCTTCAAGGCGACGGCCAAGCCGGTGCTGATCGGTACCGCGGTGGTCGGCTCCACTACGATGGTGTTCTCGATCATCCTGTCGCTCACCAACGGCATGACCACGGATCTCGAGAAGCTGTCGCTGATCCACGCGCCCTTCCTGCTCGGCCTGATCACGGGCGGCGCGATGATCTACTGGTTCTCGGGCGCGTCGATGCAGGCGGTCTCGACCGGCGCGTACCGCGCGGTCGAGTTCATCAAGCAGAACATCAAGCTCGAAGGCGTCGTGAAGGCGTCGGTCGAGGACAGCAAGAAGGTCGTCGAGATCTGCACGATCTACGCGCAGCGCGGCATGTTCAACATCTTCCTGGCGATCTTCTTCGCCACGCTCTCGTTCGCGTGCGCCGAGCCGTTCTTCTTCATCGGCTACCTGATCTCGATCGCGATCTTCGGTCTGTACCAGGCCATCTTCATGGCCAACGCGGGCGGCGCGTGGGACAACGCCAAGAAGATCGTCGAGACGGAGCTGAAGGCGAAGGGCACGCCGCTGCACGACGCGTGCGTGGTCGGCGACACCGTCGGCGATCCGTTCAAGGACACGTCGTCGGTCGCGCTGAACCCGGTGATCAAGTTCACGACGCTCTTCGGTCTGCTCGCGGTGGAGCTCGCCGTCGAGCTCGGCCACACGAACCCGGAGCTCACGCACGTGCTCGCGGGCGTCTTCTTCGTGGTGTCGGCGTACTTCGTCTACCGCTCGTTCTACAACATGCGGATCGAGGGCGCGTCGGCCTGAGCGACTCGCGCGAGCGGCCGCCTACTTGTACTTGACCGAGCAGCCGTAGGGCTTGGTCTCGCTCGGGTCGGGCGCGCCGCTGGCGAGCAGCGCCGCGACGGCGTTGCCGACGTAGTTCACGGGCGCCGCCGCCTTGCCGTTCGGATCGTCGTCGATCGCGCCGGCGTAGCGGAGCACGCCCTGGCCGTCGATCACGAATACGTGCGGCGTGGTGCGCGCGCCGTACAGGTGGCCGAGCGTGCCGTCGGCGTCTTGAAGCGTCGGGTACGCGAAGCCCTGCGCCGCCTTCCACGCTTTGGTGTCGGCGGGCGTGTTCGAGTGCGTCGAGTTCACCGCCAGCCAGACGACGTCGCTCGCGCCGAGCGTCTTGGCGAGCTTCTCCATGGTGTCTGCCGAGTAGTGCCGCTCGACGAACGGGCAGTCGGGGTTCGTCCACTCGAGCACCACTGCCTGGCCGCGAAGCTTCGCGAGCTCGTAGGTCGCGCCGGTCTCGTCCACCGCGCTGAAGTCGGGCGCGGGCTTACCCACGGTCGCCGGGGACGGCGTCGCGGCCAGCAGCAGGGTCAGGATCGAAACGATGGAACCGTTCATGTCGTGTCCTCCTTGGAAGCAGGCGAAGCCTGGGCGAGTGCGTCGAGAAACAGGTCGACCGTGAGCACCTCGGGAAGGACGATCGGCTGATCCGGCGCATTCGGTGAGTAGACCAGATAGAGCGGAACGCCCGCCTTGCCGAAGCGCGCGAGCTCGAGCCGGATCGCCTCGTCGCGGCGCGTCCAGTCGCCGACGAAGGTCTCGAAGCCGCGCTCGTCGAGCGCCGCGCGAACGCGCGCATCCTCGAACACGATGTGCTCGTTCACTTTGCAGGTCAGGCACCAGTCGGCGGTGAAGTAGACGAACACGGGTCGGCCGCGCGCGAGCGCGGCGTCGACCTCCGCCGCCGAAAACACGCGGCCGAGCGTGAGCGCCTGCGCGTGCTCGGATCCCGAGACCGGCCGCTCCTCGGCGACCGGCAGCGTGGAGAGGCCCAGCACCGCGAGCAACGCGAGCGAGACCGACGCGATTCGCGCCACGCCCGGCAGCTCGGCGCGCTGCAGCGCGCCGAAGATCCAGACCCCCGCCGCGACTACCACCAGGTACGCGAGCAGCGCCGTCTGCGCGCCCGAGCCGGCCGAGCGGCCCATGATCCAGAGCAGCCACACGACCGTGCCGAGCAGCGCGAAGCCGAGCCCCGCGCGCAGGTGCAGCATCCACGAGCCGCCGCGCGGGATGAAGCGCGCCCAGGTCGGCACCAGCGTCACCAGCACGAACGGAAGCGCGAGCCCGACGCCGATCGCGAGAAAGATCGCGACGATCAGCGGCCAGGGACTCGCGAACGCGAAGCCGACCGCCGTGCCGAGGAACGGCGCGGAGCATGGAGTCGCCACGACTACGGCGAGCAGGCCCTCGAAGAAGCTGCGGCGCGCACCGACCGCGCCCTCGCCGGCGCTCGCGAGCCGCGTCGCGTCGAAGCCGATCTCGAACACGCCGAACAGGTTCAGCGCAAACACGACCAGCACCGCCGCGACCGCCGCGACGAACAACGGCTCCTGGAACTGGAAGCCCCAACCGACGGAGGTGCCCGCCGCGCGCAGGCTGGCGACCACAAGCGCGAGCACGAGCATGGTCGCGAGTACGCCCGCGAGGTACGCGAGACCGTGCCGGATCACCACGCCGCGCCGCTCGTGCGCGAGCTCGGCGATGCCGAAGACCTTGATCGCGAGCACAGGCAGCACGCACGGCATCAGGTTCAGGATCAGCCCGCCCGCGAGCGCGAGCAGCAGCGCGCGCCACAGCGGCAGATCCCGCGCGGGGTTCTCGAACGCGACCGGCTCGAGCCAGGGACTCTCGAGCGCGAGCACGTTCGCGCCGGCCTCGGCGCGCGGCAGCGGCAGGTCGACCTCGACGAACTGTCGGGCGCCTTCGCGATCGATTGCGAGCACACCGCGCAGCCGGCCGTTCGGATCGGCCGGCGGATCCGCGGATGCGCGGCCCGAGAGCGTGAGCAGAAAGCCGCCCGCCAGGAACTCCGGGCTGCGGCCGCCGGTCGTCTCGAGCTCGACGCCGTCGATGCGGTCGGGCACGAAGGCGCTGCTCGCGTCGCGCGTGCCTGGCCGGAGCGTCGCGCACGTGATCGGATCCGCGCCCGGCTCGCCGCACGCGCGCACCGCCAGCGCGGCGCGGAACGAATCCCCCGGACGGATCGCCGACCGCGAGTAGACCGCTTCGAGCTCGACGCCGAGCGCGGCCGGGTCGCGCGGCACGCGCGCCGCCCACTCCTCGAAGAACGCGTGCGTCTCGGGATCCGCGAGCGCCGGCGCGTCCTCGACGCGGATCGTGCGCTGCAGGTGCACCTCGCCCGGAATGCACTGCACCTCGCAGACCAGGAACTCCGCGTGGACGCGCGCTTCGATTTCGCCGCTGACGCCGGGCGCGAACACGGCGTCCTGCAGCAGCAGCACCTCGTGCGCGTAGCCGAAGGTGGTGATGAAGCCGTCGGCCTCGCGGAAGACCTCCGGGAACGGCCACTGAATCGGCCCAACTTCGGCGCCGTCGATGGTCCAGGCGAGCTTGGTCGGAATTCCCGACTGGCCGGAGTTGCGCCAGTACACGTGCCAGCCGCGGTCCAGCGTCAGATAGACGCCCAGGCGGTACTTCTGGCCCGGCTGCACGGTGTCCGATTCGACGTAGAGACGCGCCTCTACTCGGGCGTTGTCGCCGTCCGAGGCACCGACTCCGACCGCGCTCTCCGGCACCTCCGGGGCTGCCACGGCGAGCCCGGCCGCGAGCCATACCAGGAGGCATGCGAGGGTGGAGCGCATCGGCGAACAATCTACAGGAGCCGGGCCGAACCGGTTACGGGGCTTGACACCGATCGGCCGGGGTCGATCGTCTGCTCTACCGGCGCCGGCTTCCCGAGCGCCGCACGGAGGAATCGGATGAAGCGCGTGTTTCTGTTTCTCGTGACCAACCTTGCGGTCCTGCTCGTGCTCGGCGTGGTGGCGCAGCTGCTCGGCGTCGGGCAGGCCCGACCCGGCGAATACGGCGCGCTGCTCGCCATGGCCGCGATCTTCGGCATGGGCGGCGCGTTCATCTCGCTCGCGATCTCGAAGTGGAGCGCGAAGCGGATGATGGGCGTGAAGGTGATCACGCAGCCTAGCGGCGACGCGGAGCAGTGGCTCGTGAACACGATCGCGCGCCACGCGCAGGCGGCCGGCATCGGCATGCCCGAAGTCGGCATCTTCGATTCGCCGCAACCCAACGCCTTCGCCACCGGCGCTCGCAAGAACTCGGCGCTGGTCGCCGTCTCGAGCGGTCTGTTGCGCGGGATGAACCGCGAGCAGGTCGACGCGGTGCTGGGCCACGAGGTCTCGCACATCGCGAACGGCGACATGGTCACGCTCACGCTCATCCAGGGCGTGCTGAACACGTTCGTGATCTTCCTGTCGCGCATCCTCGGCGGGATCATCGACAAGGCGGTGTTCCGCTCGGAGCGCGAGCACGGGCCGGGCTACTTCATCACCGTGATGGCGCTGCAGATCCTGTTCGGCGTCCTGGCCAGCGTGATCGTGATGTGGTTCTCGCGCCAGCGCGAGTTCCGCGCCGACGCGGGCGGCGCGCGACTGGCGGGGCGGAACAGCATGATCTCGGCGCTCGAGCGCCTGAAGGCCGGCGCCGACGCGCCGCTGCCCGATCAGCTCGGCGCCTTCGGGATCTCGGGCGGCGGGAAGTCGTTCTCGCGCCTGTTCATGACCCATCCGCCGCTCGACGAGCGGATCAGTCGTCTGCGGGAGATGCAGGCCTAGTGCGGTTTGCGCCGGCGCGCGCGGCCCGGCGGTAGCCGGGTCGCGCGGTCTTCTCGGCCGCTTCGAGCGCGTCGCGCCTTCGCGCTTCGATCGCCTCGCGCGGCGCGTGCGACGGGATCAGGCACTCGGGCCCCTCGCCGATCAGATCGCTGCGTCCGGCCTGCTCTAGCGCGCGGTGCACGGTGAAGTAGTTCTCGGGCGCGAAGAATTGCAGCAGTGCGCGCTGCACCTTGCGGTCGTGCAGCTTGCGCGCGGTTTCGACCGGCTTCATCGAGAGCGGGTTCAGCCCCGTCCAGTACATGCAGGTCGCGATGTCCATCGGCGCGGGAATGAAGTCCTGCACCTGGCGCGGGCGGTAGCCGCGCGCCTTCAGGAACACCGCCAGGTCGATCATGTCCTCCACCGTCGAGCCCGGGTGGCTGGCGATGAAGTACGGCACCAGGAACTGCTCCTTGCCCGCGCGCTTCGACGCCGCCTCGAAGCGGTCGGCGAATTCCTCGAAGGTGTTCTGCGCGGGCTTCTTCATCAGCGCGAGCACGCGATCGGAGACGTGCTCCGGGGCGACCTTCAGATGACCGCCCACGTGGTGCGCGGCGAGCTCCTCGAGGTACTCGGGATCCTCGCGCGCGAGATCCATGCGGATGCCCGAGGCGATGTGGACCTTCTTGACGCCTGGGACGGCGCGCGCCTCCCGCATCAGCGCCTTGGTCGGCTCGTGGCTGGTGCCGAGCAGCTTGCACACCGTCGGACTGATGCAGGACAGGCGCCGGCAGACGGCCTCGACGTCGGGCTTGGTGCAGCGCATGCGGTACATGTTCGCGGTCGGCCCGCCGAGATCGCTCACGTGGCCGCTGAAGCCGGGCGTGGCCGCCAGCGTGCGCACTTCCGAGAGGATCGACTCGGGACTGCGCGACTGGATCGCGCGGCCCTGGTGCATGGTGATCGAGCAGAACGTGCAGCCGCCGAAGCAGCCGCGCATGATCTGCACCGAGTCCTTGATCGTCTGCCAGGCGGGGACCTCTTCCGTGTACAGCGGGTGCGGCCGGCGCGTGTACGGCAGGTCGTAGAGCGCGTCCATCTGCGGCTCGGACAGCGCGAGCGCCGGCGGATTCACGACCAGCATCCGGTCGCCGTGCGGCTGCAGGAGTCGCCGGGCATTCAGCGGATTCGTCTCGCGGTGCATGTCGTGGGTCATGACCGCGAACTCCTTCTTGTCGGCGACGACGGTCTCGAAGCTCGGCAGCAGGACGTCTTCGTTCGGACAGTTCGCGTCGTCCCAGCGGTGTTCTGGCACGGATTCGGACTTGCCGAGCAGGTAGGCCAGCCCGCGCATGTCGCGCAGGCCGGCGACGCCGAGGCCCGCGCCGAGTCGTCGAGCGATCTCGAGGATCGCGGTCTCGCCCATGCCGTACACCAACGCGTGTGCCTTCGAGGTGACCAGGCTCGAGGGCCAGACCTTGTCGGACCAGTAGTCGTAGTGGGCGATCCGGCGCAGCGACGCCTCGACTCCACCCGCAATCACCGTCACGCCCGGGAACGCCTCGCGACACCGCTGTGCGTAGACCGCGGTGGCGCGGTCGGGACGCAGGCCGGTTCGGCCGCCCGGCGAGTACGCGTCCGCGTTGCGGCGTTTCTTGTTCGCCGTGTAGTGGTTGACGAGCGAATCCATGTTGCCCGCGCTGACGCCGTAGAAGAGCCGCGGCCGGCCGAGCTCGCGAAACGCTTCGGCCGACTTCCAGTCGGGCTGCGCGAGGATCGCGACGCGGTAGCCGTTCGCTTCGAGCCAGCGGCCCAGGATCGCCGCGGCAAACGACGGGTGATCGATGTACGCATCGCCCGACACGAGCACGACGTCGGGCTGCTCCCAACCGCGCGCGCGTAGCTCCGCCGCTGTCGTGGGCAGGAAGGCGGCGGCCGTGGGTGGGGGCGGGCGGCGCATCAGGACCGCGGAGTATAGCCTCCGGTCCGTGATCGCCTCGATTCCGCCCTGCCCTCACCGTCCGCCGTGTCCGGGCTGCCCGCGCTACGGCGAGCTCGGCATCGCGCCCGATTCGCACTCTCGCCTCGCCGAGCTCGCGAAACGCTCCGGCCTGCTCGAACCGGAGATCGTCGTCGGAGCGGAGCTCGCCTTCCGCACGCGCGCGCGGCTGGCCGTGCGCGGGCGCGCCAGCTCGCCGAAGGTCGGGCTCTTCCAGGAGGGAACGCACCGGATCGCCGACATTCCCCGGTGTCGGATCCACCACCCGGTCGTGAACGAGGTCTCGGCTGCGCTTCGCCGCGCGATTCGCGAGACCGGTGTCGCGCCGTACGGCGACGAGTCGCAGCGCGGCGAGCTGCGCTATCTGCAGGTCGCGGTCGAACGTGCGAGCGGGCGCGCGCAGGTGGTGCTGGTCGGGAACTCCGACAGCGCCGAGCCGCTGCGCCCGACCTTCGACGCGCTCGAACGCGAGCTCGGCCCTGTGCTGCAAGGCCTGTGGTGGAACGGAAATCCCACGCGCACGAACGCGATCCTCGGCCCGCGCTGGCAGCACGTCGCGGGCGAAGCGGCGCTGCGCGAGACGATCGCCGGAATCGACGTGTTCCATCCCCCGGGCGCGTTCGGGCAAAGTCACACGGAGCTGTTCGAATCGCTCGCGAGCCGCGCGCGAGCGGCGGTCCCTGACGGCGCGCGTGTGCTCGAGCTGTTCGCGGGCACCGGCGCGATCGGCCTCGGACTGCTCGGCCGCGCTCGACACGTGGCGCTGAACGAGATCTCCGAGCACGGCCTGCACGGACTCGCGCTCGGCATCGGCGCGCGGCCTGCCGCGGAGCAGACGCGCGCGGAAGTCCTCGACGGCGACGCGTCCGCGTGCGCGGATCGGATCGCGTCGGTCGACGCGCTGCTTGTCGATCCGCCGCGCAGCGGGCTCGGACCCGCGCTCGTCGACGCGATCCGCACGCACCCGCCCGCACGGCTGGTGTACGTGAGCTGCGGCCTCGACGCGTTCCTGCGCGAGACTTCGAGCTGGCTCGACTCAGGCGCGCTCGCGCTCGAGTCGCTCGAAGCGTTCGCGCTGTTCCCGTACACCGATCACGTCGAGACGCTGGCGGTGTTCGCGCGCCCGTAGCCGGCGAAGGCCAGGCTCGGCGTGGCATCATGCGGCCCGATGAGCCCGTCGGACGCCGAACTTCCGCTGCAAGGCATGCGCGTGCTCGAGATCGGCGGCTCACTGCCCGGCGCGTTCGCCACGCGCTGGATGACCGGTTTCGGCGCGGACGTGGTGCGCAGCGAAGCACCCGAAGGCGCGCTGACCGGAGACGAGGAAGCGTTCCTGCTGCCCGGCAAGCGCCGCGTCGCGGTCGATGCACGCGGACTTCGCGAGCTCGCGCTCGAGGCGGATCTGGTGGTCGAGGACGGCGCGCCCGGCGCGCTCGCAGCCCTCGGTCTCGATCCGCGGGATTTGTTGCGAGCCAAACCCTCGCTCGTGATCACTTCACTCACGCCGTTCGGACAGAACGGCCCGCACGCGGGCTGGGCAGCGAGCAACCTGGTCGCGCACGCCGCGGGCGGAATCCTGTCGCTCACCGGTGTCGCCTCGCGGCCCCCGCTCCAGAACGGCGGCCAGCAGGCATGGATGCTTCTGGGTCTGAACGGCTTCTCGGCGTCGCTCGCCGCCTACTACGGCGCGCTCGTGCACGGCGAGGGCGACTGGCTCGACATCTCGGCTCAGGAGTGCGCGGCCGGCATGCTCGAATACGCGGGGCCTCGCGCCGCCTACGACGGCACACCCGCGCTCCGGCTCGGCAATCGCGTGAACGCGATCTGGGGCATCTTCGCCTGCGCGGACGGCTTCGCGGGCGTGTGCGCTCTGCAGCGTCAGGCGCCGGCGTTCCTGAAGCTGCTCGGCGATGCGGAGCTGCTCGAGCCGCGCTTTCTCGACCCGGTGCAACGCGTGGCGCATGAGGCCGAGCTGGCTGCGCGCATCGAGCGCTGGTTCGCGGACAAGACCAAGGCCGAGCTGCTGGAGCTGGGCGAGAAGCACAAGGTGCCGATCGGCGCCGTCATGACGCCGCTCGATCTGCTCGGCAACGCGTCGCTCGCGGAGCGCGCGTTCTTCGACGACGTGACCACGCCCGCCGGGCGCGCGCGAGTTCCGGGCCGGCCGTTCCTGGGCATCGACTGGCGCGGCGGCGAACTGCACGCTGCGGTAGCCGACACCGAAGCGGTTCAGCGCGACTGGCTCCGAGGCGCGCGGTGAAGAAGCTGCCGCTCGCGGGAGTGCGCATCGCCGACCTGTCGATGATGTGGGCGGGTCCGTACGCGACGCGGCTGCTCGCCGAGATGGGCGCCGAGGTGATCAAGATCGAGTCGCCGCGCGCGTGGGACAACGTGCGAACGCTCCTGCCGCAGCCCGGCGCACCCGAGCCGTGGAACTCGTCGTACTACTTCAACGACTACAACCGCGACAAGAAATCGCTCACGCTCGATCTGTCGCAGTCGCGCGGCCGCGCGCTGTTCCTCGAGCTCGCCGCGAAGTGCGACTGCGTGATCGAGAACTACCGCGCCGACGTGCTCGACAAGCTCGGCATCGGCTGGGACGCATTGCAGGCGGCGCGCCCCGACCTCGTGCTCGTCAGCATGGCCGGCTTCGGCAAGACCGGCGCGGAGCGCAACCTGGTCGGCTTCGGTCCGATCATCGAGCAGATGGCCGGCATGGCGTCGACGACCGGCTACGGCGACGACGGAATCCCGTACAAGACCGGCATCTCGTACGGCGATCCGGTCGGCGGGCTCGCCGCCGCGGGCGCGGTCGTACTCGCGCTGATCCAGCGCCGCCGCAGCGGACGCGGCGCGTGGATCGATCTGGCCCAGCGCGAAACCATGGCGCAGATGGTCGGCTCCGCCTTCGCGGCGGCCGCGCTCCGGGGCGAGTCGCCGACGCACTTCGGCAACCGCGACGCGCGCATCGCGCCGCAGGGCGTGTACGCGTGCGCGGGTGAGGAGCAGTGGGTCGCGATCTCCGCGCGCTCCGATTCGGAGTGGCGCTCGCTCGCGCGCGTGATCGGCGCGGCCGAGCTCGCCGACCTCTCACTC
>JANNLG010000192.1:0-10449 GCA_031396695.1 Deltaproteobacteria bacterium | reverse complement strand
GCGGGCGCGATCGTCTACGCCACCGTCGGCAGCGCGGAGAAGATCGCGCGGCTGAAGGAGTTCGGCGTCGACCACGGCATCGACTACCGCTCGGTCGACTTCGCCGACGCGATCCGCGAGCTGACGAAGTCGCGCGGCGTCGATCTGGTCGTGGACGCGGTGGGCGGCGACACGCTTCAGCGTAGCCTCACGTGCCTGGGTTATCGCGGCCGCGCGATCACGGTCGGGAACGTCAGCCGCGGCGACATGAAGCTCGATCCGTCGCCGCTCGCGCCGGGAAACCGCTCGCTGACGGGCGTCTTCTTCGGCGCCGAGGTCGCCTTCCAGGGCGCGCGCGTGCGCGTGATGCTCGACGCGATCCTGCGCGACCTGGCGCGCGGCGAGCTGCGAACGGTCGTCGACCGCGCGTTTCCGTTGTCGGAGGCCGGAGCCGCGCACGCGTACATCGAGAGCCGAGCTGCGTTCGGCCGCGTGGTGCTGATTCCCTAGCGTCGCGCTAGTCGCGCTCCGCGAGCGCCTTCAGGTTCAGAAGCTGGCGGCGCATCATCACGAGGTCGCCCCAGGCGAGGGCGGCCTTCGCGATTCGAGTGAAGGCGTTGCGAGTCGGCGCGACGCGCAGCTTCACGAGCAGACGCGATCGCGTCGCGGCCTCGGCGCGCACCCAGTACGTGCAGCGGAGCGGGCCGAACAGCGCTTCGCCGCGACCGCCCGGCGGCGTCGCGAGCGTCATGAAGCTCGAGGTCGCGAAGGCTTCGAGCCGGAAGATCTCCATCACCGGTTGCCCGACCTCGAGCTGCTCGAGCCCGGGAGTGAGCGTGCGCGGGCTCCGGCGTCCGCGATTGTCGAGCCAGTCGTAGCTGTACGGCGCGACGCGCATCTGGCACAGCCAGCGAAACACGCGCGGCGCCGGAGCCGCGATCGAGATGCCGCGGAAGAGACAGGTCCACGCCGCGTCACCGCCGCGATCGCCGGGGAAGGCGAGGGCGCGTTCGTCGGAAGTCGTACCCCAGGTGTGCGCGACCGACGTCATGGCTTCGCGTTCGCAGCGGCTGCGACCGCGGCGAGCAGCCCGCGCACGCGCGGATTCTGCCAGCGCGGGCCCGCGCGGTTCATCGTGTAGCCGAACGCGAGCCGCGCGTCGGGATCGGCGAAGCCGAGCGATCCACCCGCGCCGAAGTGGCCGAACGAGCGCGCGCCCGTGCCGAACGGCCGCTCCGGCATCGAGAGCTGGAAGCCCAGGCCGAAGCGCGTCGGCCGTCGCAGCACGAAGTCCTCGCCCGCGGCCGCCTCGCGGATCGCCTCGTCGATCGTCTCGCGGCGCAGAAGCCGAACGCCGCCGACCTCGCCGCCACAGGCGAGCGCGCTGTACACGCGCGCCACTGCGCGCGCGTTCGCGTGACCGTTGGTCGACGGCATCTCCGCCGCGCGCCACCGAGCGGTGTTGACCGTGCCCATGCCCGACACGCCGCGCGGGTTCATGTACACGCGTTGCAGGAGCTCGGCGTGCGCGGCGTCGGCCGGTGGGGCCTCGCGTGTCTCTCCGCCGAACAGCGCACCGGGCAGGAAATCCACGACGCGGCCGATTTCGCCCCGCCCGACGCCGAAATGGAAATCCGCTCCGAGCGGCCCCGCGATCTCGCGCCGCACGAACGCGCCGATCGATTCGCCGCTCGCGCGCCGGACGATCTCGCCGACGAGGAAACCGAACGTGTTCACGTGGTACCCGTGCCGCTGGCCCGGCGCCCAGAACGGCGACTCCGCCGCGAGCTCGTCCGCCATGCGCTTCAAGTCGTAGATCGCGTCGTCGGGCAGCGGCCGCCGGATCGCCGGCAACCCCGCGCGATGCCCGAGCAGCATCCGCACCGTGATCTCCGCCTTGCCCGCCTGCGCGAACTCCGGCCAGTAGCGCGCGACGGGTGTGTCGAGCGCGACGAGCCCGCGCTCGACCAGCATCAAGAGCGACACGGTCGCGACGGCCTTCCCCACCGAGAACACGTTCACGAGCGCGTCGCGTTGCCACGCGCGGGTGCGCGCCTCGTCGGTAAAGCCCGCCCACAGGTCTACGACGAACTCGCCGTCGACGGCCACCGCCACGGCCGCGCCGACCTCGCCGTGCTCGCGGAAATTCGCCTCGAGAGCCGTCCTCACCGCCGCGAAGCGCGGGGAGCAGAGGCCGTGGATCGCGGGGACATTCGACACGAACGGAATGCTACCGCGTGTCGCGGCCGCTCAGCCCGGCTTCGTCCCCGTGTACTCGCAGAACGATCCGGGCACGACCACCTTGAACTTCGCATTTGCGAAGCCGGCGATGCGCATCGAGGCGAGGATGGTTTCGGGAGGGACGCATTTCTCGACGGTGTCCCAGTAGTAGTCCATCAGCACCTTGGCATCGCGGTCGCGGGTGAACAGCAGCGTGAGTCCGGGAATCACGGTCTTCCACGCGAAGCGCGTGAGCGAGTGACCCAGCTTCGATTCGGGCAGGTGGCCCTCGAGAATCCACACCTTGCCGCCGGGCTTCAGTACGCGCAGGTACTCGCTGAAGGCCGCGACCAGGTCGGGCACGTGGCGCAGCGCGATGCCCATGGTGACGAAGTCGAACTGGCCGGTCTTGAAGGGCAGCGCTTCGGCGACGCCGCGCGTGAGCGGACCGCGGAAGACTTTGCGCGCCTCGCCCAGCATGCCTTTGTTCGGATCGACGCCGAACACCTTGCCGTTCGGCGCGACCAAGCGCGCGGCGCCCTGCGCGACGGCCGCAGTGCCGATGGCTACGTCGAGCACGCGCATGCCTGGCTTCAACCCGTTGCGCTTGAGCGAGAAGCGCCGGTACCAGATGCCGCCGTTCCCGAAGATCCGTTCGATCGTGTTGTAGTGCCGCGCGGTCTTGTTGAACAGGTCGTCGACGTACTTCCGCCGCTCCGCATCGGTGTCGTAGTACTGGAGCAGGGGCGAGTGGGGCGGGATGCGTTCGGGCTCGTGGGCGGGTTCCGGCGTCGGGCTCATGCGCTATTCGTACCCCTCCCGCTCGAACTTCTCCACCCGGGGCAAGGAGGCCGCGCGACCGCGATCGTCATGAGCGCAGCGCTTCCTCGACGAAGTCGAGGCGATCGTTGCCGAAGAAGATCTCGTCGCCGACGAAGAACGTGGGCGCGCCGAATGCGCCGCGCTCGACCGCTTCGGCGGTGTTCGCCTTGAGGCGCTCCTTGATCCCTTCGAAATCCGCGCGCGCGACGATCGCCTCGGCGTCGAGGCCGGCCTTCGCGATTACGTCGCGCAGCACGGCGGCGTCGGCCAGATTTGCCTTCTCCGCCCACGCCGCGCGGAACAACGCGGCGTGGTAGGTCGGGAACACACCGAGCTCCTGTGCCGCCAGCGCGCCGCGCATCGCGTTCAGGGTCTTCATCGGAAAGTGCGGGTTGAACGCGAACTCGAGCTCGTAGCGGCGCAGCCAACGCGGGATGTCCTTCGCCATGTATTTCCCGCGCGCCGGCAGCGTGGCCGGGGGCTGATTGCCGGTCGCCTGCATGACACCGCCGAGCAGGAACGGCCGATACAAAAGCTCCGCGCCGGTGCGCGCGGCGAGCGCGGCCACCTGGCTGTTCGCGAGGTACGAGAACGGGCTCACGTAGTCGAAGAAGAACTCGAGTCGGCGCGGCATCGGGGATCCTCCGGGCCTCATGCTAACCCGAAGGTCTGATAGGGTTCCGATCCGGGGCGTTTCGAGAAGGACGCAAGCATGATCGACCTCAAACGCGAGGGGCCGGTGCTCGTGCTGCAGATGCGCGCGGGCGAGAACCGCTTCAACACGAAGTTCATCGGGGCGCTGAATGCGGCGCTCGATCAGGCGGAGGGCGCGGCTGAGCCGACCGCGCTCGTGCTGACCGGCGACGGCAAGTACTTCTCGAACGGCCTCGATCTGACCTGGATGACGGGTCCGGGCAAGGACCAGGCGGGCGACGTGGTGGTCGGCATGCTGCGCATCTTCGCGCGCGTGCTCGCCTCGCCGCTGGTGTGCGTCGCGGCGCTGAACGGCCACGCGTTCGCGGGCGGCGCGATGCTCGCGCTGGCTTGCGACTTCCGGGTGATGCGCACCGACCGCGGCTACTTCTGCATTCCCGAGATCGATCTCGGGCTGCCGCTCGCGCCGGGCATGGCCGCGATCATCCAGGCGAAGCTGCCCAAGCTCGCCGCGCACGAGGCGATCGTCACCGGCAAGCGCTACGGCGGCGTCGAAGCGCTCGAGCGCGGGATCGTCGACTTCGCGGTGCCCGACGTGGATCTGCTCTCGAAGGCGACGTCGCTGGCCGCGCCGCTGGCCGGCAAGAACCGCGCGGTGATGCAGGCGCACAAGCGGCTGCTCTACGCGGAGACGCTGCGCCTGCTCGAAGGCGAGTGGGCCTAGGCGAGCGGCCGCAGCACGTCGTAGTCGAAGCGGCCGTACGGCGCAAGCACGCTCTGGCGCTTCTCTTCGAAGCGCTCCAGGCCGAACGCCTTCTTGTTCGGTGTGACGGCGTTGTCGGCGAAGAAGCGCGCCAGCTCGATGTACGCCTTCGCGATCTCGGCCGCGCCGCCGCGCACCGTCGCCTGCGCGTAGCGCTGCGCGGGCACGATCAGCGACTCCATGCCCTTCGGCACGCTGCGCCCGCTGCGCACGCGCACGCAGCACAGATAGGTGTAGGTGTTCTCGCCGGCCAGCTTGTGGTGGTCGGCTTCGGGGACCACGCCCAGGAAGTCGCCCGGATCGACGACGTTCTCGATCTCGGCGAGCCGACTCGCCAGCTCGCGCCAGGCCGTCGGCACTCGCGCGGCGAGATCCTCGCGCGAGCCCGTCACGCGGATCCCGATCAGCTTCATCACGCCGATGCGAACCTGTGTCGCCGACATCACGCGAGCTCCGTCACGACGCCCCGTCCAGGAATTCCTTGAAGCCGTAGCGCGCGTACGCTCCCAGCACGAGGTACTCGAACAGTCCGTAGCCGACCTCGCCCTCGCACTCGAACGCGGCGACCGAGTCGACCAGGCCGAACATCTTCGCGCGGTCTTCTGGCTTGGCGAGATCGTAGGTCAGACCCTGCACCGCAAGCTCGCCTTGGTACATGCCGTGCCGCCAGTCGGCGTCGAAGCCGTAGCCGGTGCCGACACCGACGTGCATCGGCAAGAGCGGCCGCACGGCGACCTCGAGCTTCGAGCCGTCGGGCTTCGCGAATTGGAGCACGGCGCTCTCGACCATGCGCGTGCCTTTGCGGAACACGAAGCTGTGATCGGGGCGGCCGAGCGGCTCGGGCGGCCGGTCGATGCCGAAGCGCCAGATCTTCACCGCCTGCTCGAGCACGCGCGTGCCGTCGAGCTCCTCCTGCACGATGTACTGGATCGAGTAGTCGCGGAACTGCATCGGCGCGTAGTTCCAGAACGCGAACGGCACGCCGAGCTTCGCGCGCATGCCCGGCGGCTCCGGCTCGCCAACGGGCCGCACGCCCCACGAGCGGTCGCGCGTGCCCCAGTAGCGGTCGGGCGTGATCACGAGCTTCTCGCCCGCGATCTCGAGCGTGCCGGTCCAGCAGCCGGTCTGCGCCAATCGGGAGGTGTCGAACACGACGCGGCCGAGCTGGCGCACGAAGTGGCGCGCCTCGAGGTGCGCGGGCACGTGGCCGTCCCAGACCAGATCGAAGGCGACTCCCCACTCGTTCGGCTCGAGCACCACGCGCAGCTTGCGCAGGCCCTCGATCACCTCGATGCGCAGCGGGCCGACGCGCGTGTTCATGCGGTCGTTGCCGAGCTCGCGCGACGCGCGCACGACGCGCTGTACACCGCTGCGCAGCACGACCGCGAATGCGTCGGTCGTGCCCAGGTTCGGATACTGACCCAGACCCATCACCAGCATCAGTTCGTCGCTGCAGCCGTGCAGGTTGAAGTAGTAGCGGTCGTAGAAGTTGCGATCGCTGGTCGCGACGTGGCGGATCGGCTCGGCGATCTGGTGGACCGGATAGTCGTCGAGGGGCGAGAGCATTCGCGCAGCCTACGCCACACGGGCTCGGGAATCACCTCGCTCGAGGCTGGAGCAGGCGCCGGGTTTCGGCCGACGCGCCGGGGCCGGCGACCGTGCGCAGGTCGCGGCGCGAGAGCGGGCGGCCGTCCGCGTCGACGACGCGCAGCTTCGGGATGCGCCGCTCGGTGCGGCGGTCCTTCACGATCACCGGCTCGTGGCCGCGACCGAACACGTGCTCGTCGGACCACTCGCGCAGGCTCGTCAGCACGGGCAAGAGCGCCTCGCCCTTGTCCGTGAGCCGATACTCGAAGCGCTCGCCGGACTCGCCGACGTCGACCTTCTCTAGAATTTCGTGCTCGACCAGGTGCGCGAGGCGCGCGGCCAGGATGTTCTTCGCGATTCCGAGGCTGCGCTCGAAGTCGCCGAAGCGGCGCACGCCGAAGAAGGCGTCGCGCACGATCAAGAGCGTCCACCAGTCGCCCAGCGCCTCGAGCGCCTGGGCGATGCCGCAGTTCATGTCCGCGAAGCGTCTCCGTCCCATGCCTCGATACTAACAGATTTTCAGTTGCATAAAGAAACCATCTCGCGTACTCATGGCGCATGGAGAAAGGCGTGTGCCTGGTGACGGGCGTGGGACCGGGGACCGGAGCCGCGCTGGTGCGGCGCTTCGCGGCCGAGGGCTACCGCGTGGCCATGCTGGCGCGCGACGTGACGCGGCTCGAGAAGCTCGCGGCCGAGCTGCCCGGCACGCGAGCGTTCCCCGTCGACGTCGGCGATCTCGACGCGCTGCGCGCGACGCTCGCGCGCGTGCGAACCGAGCTCGGCGCGCCGTCGGTCGTGCTGCACAACGCGGTCGCGGGCGGGTTCGGCTCGTTCGAGACCGTGAAGCCCGAAGAGCTCGAGCTGCGCTTCCGCGTGAACGTCACGTCGCTGCTGGTGCTCGCGCAGGAGCTCTCGCCCGCGATGGTCGAGGCGGGACGCGGCGCGTTCGTGGTCACCGGCAACACGTCCGCGTGGCGCGGCAAGGCGAGCTTCGCGGGTTTCGCGCCCACCAAGGCCGCCCAGCGCATCCTCGCCGAGTCGCTCGCGCGCGCGCTCGGCCCGAAGGGCGTGCACGTCGCCTACGTCGTGATCGACGCCGTGATCGACGTGCCCTGGACACGCCAGGCCTTCGCCGACCGTCCCGACGAGTTCTTCATCCAGCCCGCCGGCATCGCCGACGCCGTACACCATCTGGTGGCGCAGGAGCGCTCGGCCTGGACGTTCGAGCTCGACCTTCGTCCCTACGGCGAGAACTGGTAGCCCGAGCTCGTAGCGCGAGAGGAGCGAACGCATGACCGTGAGCGCAACGGACGCGGATTGGAAGTCGACGGCCTGCATTCTGTGCGAGTGCAACTGCGGCATCGAGGTGCAGCTCGGCGGTGCGGACGGCCGGCGGCTCGTGCGCGTGCGCGGCGACGACGCCCACCCGATCTCGCAGGGCTACGCGTGCGAGAAGCCCTCGCGCCTCGATTTCTACCAGAACGGCCCCCAGCGCCTGACCAAGCCGCTGCGCAGAAGGAGTGACGGCGCGTTCGAAGAGATCGACTGGGACACGGCGATCCGCGAGGTGGCCGCGCGCTTCGCGGCGATCCGCGACGCGCACGGCGGCGAGTCGATCTTCTACTACGGCGGCGGCGGGCAGGGGAATCACTTGCCCGGCGCGTACGGGCGCTCGACGCGCAGCGTGATCGGCTCGCGCTACCAGTCGAGCGCGCTCGCGCAGGAGAAGACCGGCGAGTTCTGGGTCGCGAACCGGATGGTCGGCGGCTACTCGCGCGGCGACTTCGAGCACTGCGAGGTCGCGATCTTCCTGGGCAAGAACCCGTGGTTCTCGCACAGCATCCCGCGCGCGCGCGTGACCCTGCGCGAGATCGCGAACGACCCGGACCGCACGCTGATCGTCGTCGATCCGCGGCGCACGGAGACCGCCGAGATCGCCGACATCCACCTGCAGGTGAAGCCGGGCGGCGACGCGTTCCTGCTCGCCGCGCTGATCGGCGTGCTCGTGCAGGAAGGCCTGATCGCGCGCGACTGGCTCGCCGAGCACGCGGATGGCCTCGACGAAGTGGTGCCTCACTTCGAGCAGCTCGAGGTGGTTTCATACGCCGCCAAGAGCGGCGTCTCGGAAGACGTCGTGCGCGAGACCGCGCGCCGGATTGCGACGGCCTCGAGCGTCGCGACGTTCGAGGACCTGGGCGTGCAGATGAACCGCCACTCCACGTTGGTCTCGTACCTGCACAAGCTGCTCGTGCTCTTGACTGGGAACTTCGGCAAGAAGGGCGCGGCGTACCGGCCGAGCGCCTTCGTGCCGCTCGCGAGCGGTCACGAGGGCGGCGATGGCGGCGGACGACGAACGAAGGTGACGGGTGCGCGCATCATCGGTGGCCTCACGCCCTGCAACGTGATCCCGGACGAGATCCTCACCGACCACGAGCAGCGCTTCCGCGCGCTCTTGGTCGAGAGCGGCAACCCCGCGCACTCGCTCGCCGACGGCCCGCGCATGCGCGAGGCGATCGCGGCGCTCGATCTGGTCGTCGTGATCGACGTCGCTTTCTCCGAGACCGCGCGACTCGCGCACTACGTGCTGCCGGTCGCGAGCCAGTTCGAGAAGGCAGAGGCGACCTTCTTCAACTTCGAGTTCCCGCGCAACTACTTTCACCTGCGCAAGGCGCTGGTCGAGCCGCTGCCGGGCTTGTTCTCGGAGGCGGAGCTGCACGCGCGGCTCTGCGACGCGCTCGGCGGGCTGCCGCACGACGCGGTCGCCGCGCTGCGCGCGGCCTGGCTCGAGGGCCGGCTGCCGTTCCGCGCGAAGTTCTTCGAGCTCGTCGGTGCGAATCCGAAGCTGCTCGCCGTCGCGCCGGTCGTGCTCTATCGCGCGATCGGAGACCTGCTGCCGAAGGGACTCGCGGAAGGCGCCGGCGTGTGGGCGCTGTGCCAGATCGCCGCCCAACGCCAACCGGCGTCGCTCGCGCGCGCCGGCTTCGGCGGCGCGGCGCCCGATGCCGCCGACGCGCTCTTCGACGCGCTGCTCGAGAGCAAGAGCGCGGTGGTGTTCTCGGTCGACGAGTGGGAAGAGAGCTTCGCGCGCGTCGACACGCCCAACCGGCGCATCCAGCTCTCGATCCCGGAGCTCTACGAAGAGCTCGAATCGCTCGTGAACGAGCCCACGCCCGGCGCGCAGCCCGATTTCCCGTTCGTGCTATCCGCCGGAGAACGGCGCTCGTTCACGGCCAACACGATCATCCGCAATCCGGAATGGCGGCGGAAGGACAAAGGCGGCGCGCTGCGCATCAACCCCGAGGACGCGAAGCGCGTGGGGGTCGCGGACGGTGGGCGCGTGCGGGTCTCGACGCGGCGAGGCAGCGTCGAGGTTGTGGTCGAGCTCTCCGATCGCATGCAGCCGGGCCACGTCTCGCTGCCGAACGGGCTCGGGCTCGACTTCCCCGACGGCGGCGGCGCGCGCTTGCAGACCGGCGTCGCGCCGAACGAGCTCACGCGCAGCGAGGATCGCGACTGGCTCGCGGGCACGCCGTGGCACAAGCACACGCCGGCGCGGGTAGAGCCGCTGTGAATGCGCGGCGTTCGCACCGGAGCTCGCTACCCAGAAGAAGTTCGATGTGCGAGATGACTGAATCACAAAGGAGTCCATCATGAGCGAGAAGCAAGAGTTCGAGATGCCCGCGGCGGGAATGCCCAAGTGGATCAAGGACCACGTGGAGCTCTACCTCTCCGATCCGGAGAGAGCTCGGCTGTGGGATTCGACCATTGCCGGCGGCCCCGGCCCGTTGCCGACGATGCTCCTCATCACGCAGGGAGCGAAGAGCGGGAAGCTCCGGCCGCTGCCGCTCCTCTACCAGGAGATGGATGGGAAGTACGTGGTCATCGGCTCTAAGGGCGGCGCGCCAACCCATCCTGGCTGGTACGTGAATCTGAAGGTGAATCCGGAGTGTGAGATCCGGGTCGGCGCGAAGCGCATGCGCGCTCGAGCACGGACGGCGAGCGGCGACGAGCGAACGCGCGGCTGGAAGAAGATGGCGGCGATGTATCCGCCGTACGAGGACTACCAGAAGAACGCGGGTGCGCGCGAGATCCCGGTGGTGGTTCTCGATCCGCTCGGCCCGGCATGAGTGCGAGCTGAGGCCGCCGTGGACGTCAGCGTCGAGTTCCACTTCGACTTCGGCTCGCCCAACGCATACTTGAGTCACCTCGTCGTGCCAGCGATCGAGCAGCGCACGGGTGTGCGGTTCGCGTACGTGCCGGTTCTGCTCGGCGGCGTGTTCAAGGCCACGAACAACGTCTCGCCGGCGGTGTCGCTTCGGGACGTGAAGAACAAGGGCGAGTATACGGAGCTCGAGACGCGCCGCTTCCTCGCGCATCACGGCATCACCCGCTACGCGCGCAACCCGTTCTTCCCGGTGAACACG
>JANNLG010000188.1:0-7474 GCA_031396695.1 Deltaproteobacteria bacterium | reverse complement strand
CGCGCTGACTCAGCCGGGCCAGTAGATGTACTCGTCCTCTTTCGTGCCGACTTCCTCGAGCGTCTTGTCGACCAGCACCGGCATCTGTCCGCCGCCGGGGTAGAGCGCGGGCGCTTGCTTGGCGTTGTGCTCGATCAGCAGCGCGCGCAGCTCGGCGACCTTCTCGGGACGCGCCTCCGCCAGGTTCACCTGCTCGGTCGGGTCGACGGAAAGATCGAACAGCCACGCCTTCTTCGGGTTGTCGGAGACCTGCAGCTTCCAGCCGTTCGCGCGCACCGCCTGGTAGTAGCCCGAGCGCCAGAACAGCGTCTCGTGCGGCTGCGCCGACTGCGCGGTTCCGTCCAGGAACGGCAGCAAGTTCACCCCGTCGATCGCGCGATCCGTCGGCAGCGCGGCGCCGGCGGCCGCGACCACCGTTGGCAACACATCGATGTGTGCGACGGGCGAGGCGTTGCGCGTGCCCGGCGCGATGCGCCCCGGCCACTTCACGAAGAACGGCGCGCGAATGCCGCCCTCGAAGAACGTGAGCTTCCAGCCGCGATACGGCTGGTTGACCCCGGGCAGTCCGATGTAGCCCGCGCCGCCGTTGTCGCTGGTGAAGACCACGACTGTGTTCTCGGCGAGGCCGTTGTCCTCGAGCGCCCTCAGGACTCGACCGACGCTGCGATCGAGCGCGCGGACCATCGCCGCGTACACGCGCAGCCGATGATCCTCGATTCCGGACAACGCGTCGTAGTCGGCCTTCGAGGCCTGAAGCGGCGAGTGCACGCCCCAGTGCGCCAGGTACAGGAAGAACGGGCGATTGCGGTTGGCCTCGATCGCCTTGACCGCCTCGTCGGTGTAGAAGTCCGTCAGGTAGCCCTTGGGCGCGAACACCTCTCCGTGGTTGTACGAGGTGGCGTACTGCATGCGCGCCCACAGGAACTGGTCGATCGGATCGAACGAGAGCTTCGCGTTCACGACCTGCGGATCGTCTTCCGGCAGGTAGAGCGCGCTCTCCATCATCACCGACTCGTCGAAGCCCTGCGCGATCGGCACGAACCCGTCCGCATTCCCGAGGTGCCACTTGCCGATGTGCATCGAGTGGTAGCCGCGATCCTTCAGCAGCTCGGCGATCGTGATCTCGGAGCCGGGCATCCCCTGATCCGCGTACTCGGGCTGGTTCTCGCTCGCCTTCGGGTCGTACAAGAGCTCATGCGGGCGCGTGCCGTCGTTGTAGAACAGCTCGAGGATGCGCCCCATGCCCTTGGGCGTGGGCGTGAACTCGAAGCCGAAGCGCGTCGGGTAGCGCCCCGTCATGATCGCGGCGCGCGACGGCGCACAGGTCGCGTTGCCCGCGTAGCCGACGTCGAAAGACGCGCCCTCGCGCGCGAGCGAGTCGATGCTCGGCGTCGGAACCGCGCCGCCGGCGACGCCGCCGCCGAAGAAGCTGATGTCGTTTATGCCCAGGTCGTCGGCCAGGATCACCACGATGTTGGGCGGGCGCTGCCCGATCGGCGCCTCGGCCGTTTCGGGCCCGCGCGCCCAGACGACCTCCTGGTTGGGTCCGACCACCGAGGCGTTCCGCGCGACGGTCGCGATCAGGTACAGGATCACCTGCTTGCGGAACGCGTAGGCCGTACCCGCGAGCGCGAGGACGACGAGAAGGGATCCGATCGCGTATTTTCGCCAGCGCATGGGTGCCGAGCTCCGTGTTTCTATTTTGACACTTGCTCTGCCATAATAGGCGCCCAGGAGGCTCCATGTCCATCTATCCGAAGGCCGAACAATTCAAGGCGCTGCTCGAGGGTCCGCCGAACCAGCCGGTCGTGATGCTGAACCTGCTGCGTTTCAAGCCGCGCGCCGACGCGCCGGATGTCGGTCTCTCCGGCGCGGCAGCCTACGCGCGCTACGGCGCCGAGATGCGGAAGATCGTCGAATCGCACGGCGGAAAGATCGTCTGGTCGGGCCGCGTCGACTCGATGGTGATCGCCGACGTCGATCCCGGCTACCACGCGGTGGCGCTGGTCCAGTACCCGTCGCGCGCGGCGTTCATCGAGATCGCCAAGAGCGCCGAGGTCGCCGCGATCGGCGTGCACCGCGCGGCCGGACTCGAGAGCCAGTGGCTGATCGCGACCACGCCGGGAGAGTTCTGACGTGAAGACGCTGCGCACGCCGGAGTCGCGCTTCGCCGATCTGCCCGGCTATCCGTTCGCTCCGCAATATCTCGAGATCGCGGACGGCGAGGGCGGCAGCCTGCGCATCCACTACGTCGACGAGGGCCCGCGCTCGGCGACTCCCGTCCTGCTCCTGCACGGCGAGCCGACCTGGTCGTACCTGTACCGCAAGATGATCCCGGGACTTCTGAAGCTCGGCTACCGCGTGCTCGCACCCGACCTGGTCGGCTTCGGCCGGAGCGACAAGCCGACACTGGCCACCGACTACACATATCCGCGTCACGTTTCGTGGATGCGTGCGTGGGTCGAGGCGGTCGATCTGCGCGACGCGGTCTTCTTCGGTCAGGACTGGGGCAGTCTGATCGGCCTGGCCGTGGTCGGGCTCGAAGAAGCGCGCTTCCGTGCGATCGTGCTCGCGAACGGCGCGCTGCCCGACCCGGCGAACATGGATCGCATGGCCGAAGTGCAGAAGCGCGCGTCGGATCCGACCGCGTTCGCGCGCTGGCAAGCGCACGCGGCCTCGTCGCGCGAGCTGCGCTGCAGCGCGATCATCGCGGACGGCATTCCCGGAATCGGCGAGGACACGGGCATCCGGCTGTCAGCCGGCGAGCGCGCGGCCTACGACGCGCCGTTTCCCGACGCGTCGTACCAAGCCGGAGCTCTGGTGTTCCCGTCGCTGGTGCAGCCCGAGAAGCTCGGCGCGGAAGGCGTCGGGCTCTTCATCTCGAGCTGGCGCGTCCTCGAGCAGTGGCACAAGCCGTTCATCACCGCCTACGGCAAGGCCGATGCGATCCTGGGTCACTTCGACGGCCTGTTCCAGAAGTACGTTCCGGGTGCGAAGGGCCGCAGGCACCGCGAGTTCCCGCGCGGCACTCACTTCATCCAGGAGCAAGAGCCGGACGCGCTCGTCGAAGTGATCGACGAAGCCGCGCGCGCAGGCGTAGGGTCGCGCGAATGAAATCGCTCCTGCTGATCCTGATCCTGGCAGGCGCCGCGGCTGTCGTCGCGAGCGCACAAGAGCAGCAGCCCGATGCCGTCCCCGCCGCCGTTCCGTTTCAGGAAGGCGATGTGCTCGGCTTCGAAGACGTCGACAAGCTGCGCGACTACCTGCCGGCGGAGTTCTGGGAGAATCGCGAGTTCTTCTTCTACGAGGGCATGAAGATCGACATCGGCCCGATGCAGCGCGACTACTCCGAAGCGCACGAGTTCAAGGACGCGAGCAAGCGCTGGCAGAAGGAGGCGAAGATCGGCCGCGATGGCGCGCTGGTCGGCTTCGTCGCGGGTCAACCGTTTCCGACCGAGGCGATCGATTGCAAGGGCGATCCCGAGGCGGCGCAGAAGATCATCTGGAATTTCACCAAGGCGTGGAACGGCAGCGGCTGGAAGGCGAAGTTCTTCTACAGCTACTGGGATCGCGGCGAGCAGCTCCCGCTCTACTACAAGGGCAGCGCGGAGGGTGTGCTGCTCTCGCAGCGCGTCGAGGCGGAGTACATCGAGACGCGCGGTGACGTGTTCCCCAAGGAGAAGCGCCTGGCCGGCGGCGGCGTGCACGTCGACGAGCCGTTCGACGCGCGCGGGATCATGACGCTCTCGTACCGCTACAAGGCGTCGGACGGCCCGCTCGACGAGGCGCGGAACGACGATCTGTGGGTCTACGTTCCGGATCTGCGCCGCGTGCGGAGGATCTCTCAGGCGCAGCGAACCGACTCGATCCAGGGCACCGACTTCACGATGGACGACCTGCGCAGCTTTTCGGGCATTCCACCGCAGTACGAGTGGACCTGCCTCGAGGAGCGGAAGCTGATCCATCCGATCAACACGACGAAGCTCGGCTACCCGTACCGCGACGACTACAACTACGGCCCGTACGGCTTCTCCTACTCGAACGATCGCTGGGAGCTGCGCGACGCGTTTCTGGTGCGCTTCAAGCCGAAGAACGAGGACCACCCGTACAGCCGCAAGGACATCTGGATCGACAAACAGACCTACCAGCCGCTCTACAGCTTCGCGTATGACCGCAAGAAGGAGCTGTGGAAGATCATCTGGCACAACTTCCGCTGGACCGAGGACTGGCGCGCGCAGACGCCGGAGCAGACGGACCCGCTGTATCCGAACGGTGTATGGAGCCCGCCGTGGGAGGGAGTTCCGGACGTGCGCAGCCTGCGCTTGGTCTCTCAGATCATCGTGAACGTCCAGAGCGGCACGGGAAACCGGATCGAGGTCTACAACAACCAGGGCGGGCCGCCGGGGAACAAGGGCGACCTCCGGAAGCTCGTCGACATCGGTCGGCTGAACAAGGGTCGCTGACGCTGCAAGGGGGATCGGCATGCTTCGCTGGACCATCGTCCTCGCGATTGTCGGGATCGTCAGTCTGGTCGTGTGGCAGGAGGTGCGATATCTGCACGCGCGGCGTCACGTCGTTCACGACGCGCAGCCGTTGTTGCATTCCGGTCGCGTCTTCCACGTCGTGACGTTTCTCCAGTTCCCCGGCAGCGACGATGCCGACCTGTTCGCGGCAATGCGGGGCCTGCGGCACGCCTCCGAGTCCGGCGCCGACGCGCAGGTCGTGTACGCGGGCAAAGTCGCGGTCAACGCGCTCGCTTCCCAGCAGCTCGTCGATCGATTCGGCGGCGAGGTTGCCTGGAGCGCCGTGCTACTGACACAGTTCAGTTCCCGTGCGGCAGCCGATCGTGTTCTGGCCAGCGACGGGTACCGGCAGGCGCTGACGCGATTCGGCCAAGCCTACTCGTGCGGGATGCAGCGATCGGCTGGGTTCAACCTCGGAATTCCGGTCATTCTGCTAGGGAAGCGCCTTCGGCAGGTCCTGTCGGGGTCTCCCTCTCACTTCCCGTTCGTCCCGGCCGCCGAGCCCAATCACGCCGTCGAAGAGCGAGCAACGAAACTTCTTGCGGCCCGCGGGTATGGAGCGGAGGCTGTCCTCGTCGTCAACCTGATCCGCGAAGGCACTGCGGCGAATGCTGCCGCAGATCGCAGGTATGGCTCGCAGATGTTCGGAATGATGGCGGAAGGCGTGCATGGGCCCATGCACGTCGGTGACGCGGTGCCGTTGGCGACGGGGGACGAGTTCGACCGGGTCGCGCTCGTCTACTACCCCGGCGCCCAGTACTTCGCCGACATGCTGCGCAGCCGCTTCTACCGCGACATCGTCGGCGACAAGCAGCTCGCCGATACGCAAGCGTCGATCACCGTTCCGGTGCTCGATCGCATGTGAGTCGGAAGATCGACAAGGGGACTCACATTGACGCACTTCATCCGAACGCCGGACGAGAACTTCGCGAGCTTGAAGGACTTCGACCATCCGCCGCGATACCACGCGTGGCAGGACCTGAGAGTGCACTACGTCGACATCGGTCCCGCCGACGGGCCCGTCATGCTGTTGCTGCACGGCATGCCCACGTGGGCCTACCTGTACCGGGACATGATTCCCGCGCTGGTGGCCGCGGGCTACCGCTGCATCGCGCCGGACCACATGGGCTTCGGACGATCGGACAAGCCCACGGACGTTCACTGGTACACGATCGCTCGGCACGTCGAGATCCTGACGTCGTTGATCACGACGTTGGACCTGAAGCGCGTGACGCTGGTTTGTCAGGACTGGGGCGGTCCGATCGGGCTGGCGCAGGCGGTCTGGATGCCCGAGCGGTTCGACCGCCTGATCGTCATGAACACGTGGTTGCATCATCCGGAGTACGAGTACACGAACGCGATCCGCGCCTGGAACCGGAACTGGCACGACGGCGGCTTGTTCCATCGACCGCGCCCCGACGTCGGGTTGATCATGGTTGCCAGCGCCGGGCTCGCCGGACCGGACCAGATCCTGCCCGCGCTCACCCGCGGCGAGATCCCCCGGTTCTCCGGTCGCGCCGCGGAGGTCTACGAGGGCTTCTGTGCGCCCCATCGCGGTCTACCCGACGAAGCCTTCAACGGTTTGCGTCGATTCCCGCTGTCGATTCCGTTCGACAGCTATAACAATGGCAACGGCGCCGCGCAGACCTACTGCTATCGGGCACTGCTAACCTGGCCCAAGCCAGTGCACTTCATGTGGGGCTGCGCCGACGATGTATTCACCGAGGCGTGGGGCCGCGCCTGGGCAGGCCGAATGAACGCGAGCTTCGACGCGATCGACGCGGGTCACTTCCTGCAGAACACGCATGGCGAGGCGGTCGCCAGCCGCATCGTTCGGCGGATCGTGGAGGAAACGCGCTGACAACCCAGGTTGCCGACGGCCGCCTGCTGCGGGGCCAGCGCAGTCGAGCGGCGATGGTGCAAGCGCTGTTCGACCTGGTCGGCGAGGGAGTGCTGCAGCCGACCGCGCAACAAGTCGCCGATCGAGCGGGCGTCCGCATCCGCACGGTGTTCCGCCACTTCGCCGACATGGAGAGCCTTCTTGGAGAGGTCAACGGACGCGTGCGCGAGCACACGCTGCCGTTCTTCCAGGAGGCCCGCTCCGGCGGCGACCTTGAAGAGCGCGCCCGCGGGCTCGTCGAGCGCCGCGCTCATCTCTTCGAACGGATCGCCCCGTACAAGCGCTCGGGCAACCTGCAGCGCTGGCGTTCGCGCGTCGTGCAGCGCGAGCAGGCGATCATGGTGCGTCTGCTGCGCGCGGATCTCCTCGCCTGGCTGCCCGAGCTCTCTTCCGCAGCGCCCGAGACCGTCGACGCGCTCGACGCCGCACTCTCCTTCGAGTTCTGGGATCGACTGCGCACCGACCAGCGGTTGGGACGCGAGCGGGCGCGCGCGGCGCTCGAGCGGATCGTGACCCGCGTCTTGAACACGGCGCCGTGAATCGACCGCGCGCAGCGATCGGGCTGCGTTGTCCCTCTAGCTCCGCGAGCGCGTTCGGTTGTTGCGACGAAGTCGCATACGGGCGTCGAGGTGGCGGAAAACGCCCCTAGATCAACCTGATCAACCCGAGCCAGCGACACCGAATCGCGTAAGTCTTGGTGGTCCCTACGGGAGTCGAACCCGTGTCTCCAGGGTGAGAAGGCGACCAAGGACCCCAAGAAATCAGGTACTTCGGACGGTTAGCGTGACGGTGGCGGCCAGACGCGGCCACTCGTGACGCGAGATCGTCCCGAGAATCGCCCCGAGCGCTGCTGCTTGTTCTCAGGCGGAGTCGGACAGGGCGCCTACGAGCTAACGAAGTACCGGCTGTCGGACGCTGCGCTGGACGTGATGGACGAGTGGATCTCGTGGTTGCTCACCGGCGAGCTTGATCCAGACTCGGTCCTGGCCGACATCCGCGGCGTACTTCGCGACTCCACCTGAGATCAAGCAGCAGCGCTCGGGGCGATTCT
>JANNLG010000088.1:0-15343 GCA_031396695.1 Deltaproteobacteria bacterium | reverse complement strand
CCAGCTCGTTCACGATCCGGCGCCGCCCGATCTCGTCGGTGGCCCGGAGGAACCAGGGGTACACCGGAGTTTGTACGACGACGCCGTCACCGGGCTCCGAGAGCGTGTGGAGCCCCAGGTAGATGCCCTGTACGACGTCCGTGAGCACCAGCACCTGGTGCGGGTCGACCTGCCAGCCGAAACGCTCGAGGGCGCGCTTCGCGAACACGGTCGGCAGCGCACCCGGCGTGGGATTCACCGGGTAGCCCAGATCGCCATCGCGCACGGCCTGCTCGATGTAGCGCGAGATCGGCTCCGCGACCGGGAAGTCCATGTCGGCGACCCAAGCCGCGAGCACGTCGGACGGGTACTCCGTCCACTTTTCTCCGCGCCGCCGGCGCAGGGTCTCGAGGTCGAGGTCGTCGAAGCTCATGGCGCCGATTCTAGCGGGAGCCGCTCGCGCTTTCCGCTCCGCAGCCAGACCAGCTCGAGCGCGGGCTCGTACTCGTCGGGGAAGATCCGCGCGACCCCGCGGGCGTAGGTCGAGAGCTGCGCGCGGTAGTGCGCGCGCGCCGCGTCGTCCGGCGCGCGGTCCGACTTGTAGTCGGCCACCACCAGACGCCCGTCGCTGTCGCGGTAGAGCAGGTCGATCGTGCCGTTCCAGGCGCTGCCGTCTGCGTCACGGTAGAGAATCGGCAGCTCGCGGCCGATCACGTCGACGCGCGCGAGGTGAGCGGGGAGGTCGCTCGCGAGCAGCGCTTCGACGATCGCGTGCGCGTCGCGCGCGAGTGTAGTCGCGTCGAGACCTTCTTCGGCCGCCATGCGCGACGCCGCGGCTCCGACCAGCGCGCCGAGCGCCGTCGCATCGCGGAAGTCCCAGCGCTCGAGCGCGTCGTGCAGCACCGTGCCGAGCGCGCGTGCGGTGAGGTTGTCCGGTGTGTCGCTCGCACGCGGTGCAGGCCCGGATTCCTCGTGATCGCTCGCGAGCTCACGCGCCTCGGCGTCCTCGCGCAGTCCCGATGGGCTCGAGAAGGCGGGCCGAGCGAACTGTCTCGCGCGCGCGACGGCGCGGATGGCGCGCGCGACCGGATCCTCGCTCGGCCTCGCCGGAGGTAGCGACGGAGGAAGCGTCGTGGCCGCGGGTTCCTCGATCGCGCGACCGAGCACGTCGGTCGCGTTCGGCAGCGGCCCGTCCGACGGGAGACCGGCTTTGGTGTAGCCCCACGCCGACAGGAAGCGAAGCTGCGACTCGGCCTCGTTCACGCCCTTGCGCGGCGCGTGCACGAATACCAGACGCTCCTGCGCGCGTGTGCAGGCCACGTAGAACAGGCGACCGGCTTCCGCCTGCTCGTGGTTCTCCTGCGCATCTCCGTGCTCGAGCCAGCTCGCGGAGTCACCCGCGCGCGTCGTGACCGCCAGGGCATCGCGATCGCGAAGGCGCGCGACTTCGACGCGCGGGCCCCGACCGCCGCCGGGCCCGCGCGCCAGGTCGGGCAGGATCACGACGGGGAACTCGAGACCCTTCGCGCCGTGAATGCTCATCAGGCGCACGCGATCGGGAACCTCGTCGCTGTCGGCGAGCGCCGGACGGCGTTCCTCACCCTCGAGCGCGCGCACCAGATCCGCGAGCGTACAGCCGGGCCGCGCTTGCGCGTCCGCAATCAATCGCTCGACCAGGAACAACAGGTCCGCGACGCGGCGCTCGCCGTCGCGCGCGAGCGCGTGCACCGCGAGCACGGGCGTCTCTTCCAGGAGTGCGGCGAGTAGCCTGTCGGGTGCAAACGTGCGGGCTCGCTCGCGCAGCGCCGCAAGCAGGGCGAATGCACGCGCCAGATTCGGCAGCTCGGCCGCCGGCGGAGTCACGTCCGGATACGACCAGATGTGGTCGCGTTTGCCGCGCTCGAAGCGGCCGGCCCAGCGCGCGAGCTCCGCGTCCGGCACCGCGCCGAGCGCGGAGCGCAGCACACCGAGCACCGCAGGCGAATCGGCGGGGTTCGCGAGCGCGCGCAGCAGCGCCAGCACCTGTTGGCCGGCGGGCTCGGACGCGAGCTCCTCACTGCGCCCGACCAGACACGGCACGCCGCGCTCCTGCAGCGCGGCCGCGTAGCGGTGCACGTCGCCGAGCGCGCGGAAGAGCAGAGCGACGTCCTTGGGCGCGAGATTCCCCGCGCCGATCTCCGTCGCCACCCAGCCCGCAATCGCCTGCGCTTCGGCGCTTCGCGCTTCCTCGGCGCGGTCGAAGCCCGCGCCTACGGTCCAGACCTCGACGCGGGTCTCGCCCGCCGGCAGGCGGCCCGATGTCAGGCCGCTGTAGCCCGAGAACGCGTAGGCGAGCTCGGGGCTCTCCGCGTTCAGGATGGCCGGGAAGATGCGATCGAGCGGCGCGAGCAGCTCTGGAACCGAGCGGAAGCACGTGACCAGCTCGAGCACGTCGCCGCCCTGCGCCCGCACGCGCGCGACCGCCTTCTGGTAGGCGCCGACGTCCGCGCCGCGGAAGCGGTAGATGGCCTGTTTGGGATCGCCGACGATGAAGAGCTTCCCGCGCACCAGCTCGGACGAAAACGGGTCGCTCGCGGGCTCGGTCTCGGGATCCTCGGCCAGCAACAGCACGATCTCGTACTGGAGCGGATCGGTGTCCTGGAACTCGTCGAGGAACAGTGCGCGGTAGCGCTCACCGAGACCCCGCCGTACACGCGGCTGTGTGAGCAGCAGATCGCGCGCGAGCACGAGCAGCGCGTCGAAGGGCAGGATCCCGCGCAGACGCGCTTCGCGCTTCGCCGTGGTGGCGTAGGGTCGGACGAGCTCGAGCGCGTCGGAGAGCAGGGCGTCGTCGATTTTGCGCAAGCGGCGGAGCTCGCGGTATAGATCCTTCGCCAGCGCTTCTGCGCTCGGGTGCTTCTTCGACTTCGGCGGAGCGGAATCGAGCAGTCCACGCTCCTTCCCGGTGCCACCGATGCAGCGCGCGACCGCGATCTCGTCGCGCAGCGCGGCGGTGTCCGCATCGCGCAGCGCCGCGAGCGGAACCCGAGCGGCGTCGAGCCAGCTCTCGGGGCCCTTCGCGGGCGCCGTCGTGACGCAGGCATCGATCTCGGCGAGCCAGCGCGTTGCGCACGCGCGCAGCCAATCGCGCGACGGTGGCAGCTCGAGGCGGCTCGCCTCGCCGCCCGACTTGAACGACGCGCAGACGTGACCGAGCTCCGCGAGCTCCGCGAGATCGAGACCGAGCAGGGCGCGCCGCCACAGTGGAGCGCGCGCGCCGCCCGGTCCGTCGTCTCCGGCCAGGAAGTCGCGCCACAGCTCGCTGAGCAGGTCCTCGAATCCGAGTCCTGTGTCGACCGTGAAACCCGGATCGACGCCGGCTTCGAGCGGGAATTTGCGCAAGAGACCCGAGCAGAAGGCGTGGATGGTCGAGATCTCTGCGCCGACGAGGTCGGAGAGCCGACGCTTTGCGGTGTCGGCGATGGCCTCGGGCGACTGCTCGCGCGCGAGCCAGACATAGGCGCGCTGCGCCTCCGTCTGCCCGCCCACGCCCTCCGGAGCAGCGCGTCTGCGAGCCAGCTCCGCGAGCTCGGCCAGCGCCGCGGCGAGTCGCTTGCGCATCTCGGCCGCTGCCTTCTCGGTGAAGGTGATCGCGGCAAAGCCGTCCACGTCGAGCCCGCGCGCGAGCATCTGACACAGCACGCGCTCGACGAGCAGGCTGGTCTTGCCGCTGCCCGCGCCGGCTTCGACGACGAGATTGGTCTCGAAGTCGTGAGCTCCGCGTTCGCGCTCGCTCGCGTCCTTCACGCGTCGGCTCGCGAGCGCAGCGCGCGCCAGGCGGAAAGCGGCTCGGCCGACGCGATCCGCTCGCGGCTCGGTCCGTGCTCGCGCCGACACGCGATCGTGTAGGGGCAGTAGCGGCACTCCTCGCGCTCGAAATGGAACGGGAACGAGCCCCGGGCGAGCAGGCCGGCAAGCTCCTCCAGCACGGGGAAGGCGAACATCTCGATCTCGGCGAGCTCGAGCGATCGCTCCGTCTCGCGACCGCCGTCGCGATCGCGCTCGGGTCGCACCGGCACCGGCAGCGCTTCGCCGACCACCGCGAGCGTGCTGCGGTCGGAGGCCACCGCCAGCGCGTAGAGCGAAACCTGCAGCGATGTGCCGCGCCGCACGCTCGCGGGCGCGACGGGCTTGCCAAAATCGCGCGAGGTCTTGTAGTCGCCCACCCGCAAGCCGCCGTCGGGCAGGTGCACGATTCGATCGACGCGGCCCTCGAGCTCGAGCGATGTATCGCCGTGGACGTGAACCGTCGCGCGCACGCCCTTTTCGGCCTCGAGCTCGGTGAGCCCGGTGAGAAGCAGCGTGCGGAGATCGCGCTCGACGAAGTCCACGAGTGCGCGTTCCACCACGGCCAAAAAGGCGCTCCAGAGCTCGGGCTCGCGAGTGCGTACGCGCGTGCGAGTGCGGGCGCTCTTTGCGGCCTCGTCGAGCGCGGCCGGGAGCCGCGCCTTCGCGCGCGCAACCGCGGTGTCTGGGTGCGTGCCGGGTGCGAGCTGCCCCTCGTCGAAGAGCCCGCGGTACAAGATCCGCAGCGCCTCGTGCGCGAGCTGTCCCGCTTCGTTCGCGTCGAGTGTGTCGGGCGAGGGATCCACGAGCTCGCGTGCGTGGAGCACCGACTTGAACAACGCGCGCAGCGGACACACCCCGAGCTCGGCGATGAAGCTCGGCGAGACGGCGTCGGGCAGGCGCAGGGCGCCGGCTCCGATCTCGCCATCGAACGGCAGCGAGTCGGAGTGGAACGAGTCGGTGCCGGCGATGTAGTCGCGGGCGCTCTGGCCGAGAGGTGTAGAGGCGCGCTCGAATCGCGCGGCGTCGCCGTTCGGCGTCGAGGCGAGCCCGACGACGTCCGTGCCACGCTCGACGAACGGCAGGTCGCGCAGGAAGCCGGACGGCGAGAGCGCTCGTCCGGAGCCGTCGGCGTCCGAGAACGACAGCGTCACGCGCTCGCTCGCCTGCGAGAGCAGGAGTCCGAGCAGGAATCGCTCTTCGGCGAGCGCTCGGCCGCGCACGGGAACCGGCCGACGGCAGGCGGCGCGAAGCGCTTCGCGTGTCGAGTCGAGCAGGAACGGGTCCTCCGAAGCCTGGCGCGGCCACGCGCCGTGCACCATACCGGGCAGAAAGAGGTGCGCGCAGGGCAGGGCGCGCGCCTGAATCGCGTCGAGCACACGCACGCCGCCATCGTCGCGCGCATGCCAGGGATCCGAGAGCTCGAGCAGGAGCGACTCGAGTCCGGCGGCAGCGGTCTCGGGCGTGAACGGCCGCGTTGACTTCGCGGCCCGATCGATCTCGTCGAGCTCCGGCGCGCGCCCGAGCGCCGCGCGGCAGTCGTCGCCGGGTAGATCGGCCGCGATCACGAGCGTCAGACGAGTCGCTTCCGAGAACGAGCGCGCCGCGGCGAACGCCTCGCGTGTGGCGATGACGCGCTCGAGCGCTTCGCGCAGCGCTTCGAGAGCCGGATCCGGCTTCGCCGAATCGAGCGCCGCGCGCCAGTCACGTTCCCCGCGTACGACGGCGGACTCGCGCGCGACGTGCTCCGCCAGGCGCGCGGACTCGCGCGGAAGCGTCGCGTCGAGGAAGCCGAGCACGTTTGCGCGCTCGAGATCGCCGCCGAGCGCGCGCACCAGCGCCAACCACGCGCGCGCTTCGGGGCGAGCGATGGCCGGACGTGCGAGCGACGACGTGACCGGAATCCCGTAGCCGTCGAAGATCGCCACGAGCCAGGTCTCGTACGGTTCGAGCGAGCGCGGTACGATCGCGATCTCGTGCGGCGCGACGCCCGATTCGATCAGTGCGAGCACTTCGCGCGCGATCTGCTCGACCTCGTCGCGCGGCGATCTGGCGCGCAGGACGCGCAGCGCGCCGTCGGGAATCGGACCGTCGCGCGTCAACGCCGGCGAGTCGAGAACGGCGACGCCTTCGGGCGGAAAACGCTTCCAACTCCACTCCGCTTGCACGCGCTCCGCGTGCGCATCGCCCCAATCCGGTTGCAGGAAGCGCAGCGCGCCGTCGGGCAGCGCTGTCGCGATCGCGTCGACCAGATCGCCCGCGCTGCCGACCAGCTCGGTCGCACCGTGCACCTCCGCGCGCGTGAAGCCACGACGCTCGACGAAGCTCGCGGCGCCGCGCGCGGCTAGCCGGAACAGTCCGATGCGATCCAGAATTCCGTCGCTCGCGAGGCGCGCGAGCGCCTGCTCCAGATCGGTGTAGAGCGAGCGCAGGGCGGAGACGTCGTTCGGCAGCCGCTCCGGCGGCACGCCTGCGTCGCGCAGATCGCGAAGCGTTGCGGCGAGCGCTCCGGCGAAGCCCGGCCGATCCGAGACCAGCGGTCCGAAGTACGCGCTGCGCTGCGCGCACACCGCCACCAGCCGCTCCAGCGCCGTCGCGCCGAGTGACACGCGAAACGCCTCGCCGGTCTCGGCCGCGCAGCGCTCGGCCAGCGCGCGCAGGTGCAGGAACTCGCGGCCGAGCAGCGCGTGTCCGGGCGCGTCTTCGAGCGCGCGCAGCCGGCGCTCGCGCAGCACGCGCGTGGACGCCGCGATCTCGAGAACGCGCTCGACTCCGCTCACGAAGGCCTAGCGCAGGTCCTTGAAGAACTTGCGGATGTCTTCGACCAGCAGCTTCGGCTCTTCGAGCGCGGCGAAGTGGCCGCCGGACTTGAAGACGGACCACTGCTTCAGGTTGAAGCCGGCTTCCGCCCACCTGCGCGGCGCCTTGTACAGCTCCTTGGCGAAGATCGCTCCCGCGGTCGGCACTTCGATCTTGCCCTCGGCCGCGCCGAAGCGGCCCGCGCGCATCGTTTCGCAGTAGAGCCGCGCCGACGACGTGATCGTTTGCGTGGTCCAGTAGATCATGATGTTGGTGAGCAGCTCGTCCTTCGAGAAGCGCGACTCGACGTTTCCGCCGCAGTCACTCCAGCCGCGGAACTTCTCGACGATCCACGCGGCGAGCCCCGCGGGCGAGTCGTTCAGCCCGTAGCCGAGCGTCTGCGGCTTGGTGCCCTGGATCTGCTGGTAGCCGGTCTCGTTCTTGGTGAAGTTGCCCATCTCGCCCAGCCAGGCCTGCTCTTCGGGTGTCACGCCCTCCATCGGATTCGCGACGCCGGCCGGTGGACCCGCCACGACCATGTTCATGTGGATGCCGGCGCAGTGCGACGGGTCGACGCGGCCGATCCACGCGGTCGCGATCGCGCCCCAGTCGCCGCCTTGCGCGCCGTAGCGCGTGTAGCCGAGCTTGCCCATCAGCGCGGCCACCGTCTCGCCGACCGATCGGATGTCGAAGCCGGGTTTCTTCGGCGCTTCGCTCCAGCCGTAGCCGGGCATCGACGGACAGACGACGTGGAACGAGTCCTCCTTGCGTCCACCGTGCGCGACGGGATCGGTGAGCGGACCGATGATCTTGTGGAACTCGTACACCGAGCCGGGCCAGCCGTGGGTGACTACGAGCGGCAGCGCGCTCGGCTCCTTCGAGCGCTGGTGGATGAAGTGCAGGTCGAGATCGCGCACGCTCGTCTTCCAGTGCTCGAACTCGTTCAAAGTGCGCTCGTGCGCGCGCCAGTCGTACTTCGTGCGCCAGTACGAGACCAGCTCGCGCGCGTACGAGAGTTCGGTGCCGTAGTCCCAGGCCGCGCCCTCGAGCTGATCGGGAAAGCGCGTGCGCGCGAGGCGCTCGGCGAGATCGGTGAGCACGGCGTCGGGAACTTCGATCTTGAAGCGCTGCACGCGGCGGTCCTCCGGCGAGCTGGTTTGCTCGTGCGATTATCGCAAGACGCGCGCGAGAAGTTGTGGTTGACACCGACGCTGCCCGGGCGTAACTGTGTGCTCGTCGGTCGAAGTCGAGCCCGAGGAGACGTGAGGGCTCGTTCCCAGCGGTGAAATCGCAGGTTCGAACGATCGGCCGACGGACGAAAAGCCGCGGGGCGAGCGAGCGGGTGCTCCGGTGAGCCACCGGGGACGTCAAACGAAAGCCGGGAGGACCGAAGACGGTCCGACGGGCCGGTGCCGAGAAGCGGCGAGTCATCCGCCGCGACACCGGGATGTTCCTCGTCGGTGTTCTTCGGTCGCGAGAAGCGCGTCGGCCGAGTCCAGCACAGCGGCAACAGCGACCATCGACTCACCGCGCATGAAAGTCCCGAGGTCGAGTCTCACCGTCACCCGCGACCTCTCCGATTGACTACGCTTGCCTTCGGCTCGCTGCGCGCGCGCGTTGCGCGCTTGCGGGGCGGACGCGAAGGCGGCTTCGCGTCCGCCCGGTGGATCAAACGCGGCTGTACTTGAGCACGTGGTCGCCGAAGTTCATGTCTTGGACGTCGCCGTGGCCGGTGCGGTCGTTCCAGGTCCAGCGGGTTTGGCAGAAGTAGGTCAGGACGTTGGGCCAGACGTGCCATGGAAGGCAGGACGTGATCTCGCCGCGGATGGTGTGGGTGCGGCCGCCGGAGTCGTCGAGCTCGAGCCGGACGGCGCGGGGCTCGACGCCGTCGGGCGCGCGCTCGGTGAGTCGCGACATGCGTGTGACGGCGAAGGTCTGGCCGCCGCGGAAGATGTAGCCGAAGCGAAGCGTTTCGCCCGGGCGCGGGATGGCGTAGTTCCCGGCCCATGCGGGGCGGAGTGCCGGATCGTCGAAGCCGCTCACGTGGAAGGCGAGGTCGGGGCCGAACACGCCCGCCATCCAGCCGAGCGGCGGGATCGCGTGCGGATTCTCGGGTCTCGGCGCGCCCCACGAGCGGTCGCGCGTGAAGAAGCCATCGATCGGCATCCGCTCGCCGCGCAGCACGAGCTCGCCGCGCGTGCGAACGGCTTGCACCAGGTGTCCGCCTTCCAGCGAGCCACCGGCTCGCGCCACAGGTACGGGCGCGGCCGGTGGCATCAGCGCGCTCGAGTGTAGACGCAGTTCGGTGTTGCGGGCGGCGTCTCTCCACCCGCAGGTCCAGCGCTCCAGCGGCTTCTCGGTGCGGATGTGCAGCCCGTTCGCGAGCACGAGGTCGCCGAGGTCGCCGTCGGGCCAGGGCAGGTAGGCGCGGTAGTCGAAGTAGTCCGCGGCCAGCGTGGTGCGCTTGAAGCCGCTCCAGATCAATACGCCCGCGGAGACCACGCGCAGTACCGGGTGGAACCAGACGTAGATCTCGCCGTTCAGGTTCCGTTCGGGGACGCTCCAGCCGAAGTAGCTGGTCTCCGTGAGCGAGGCGGGTGCGTCCGGTGCAGCTGGGTGCAGAAGATCGTCCTCGGCGCGCACGACTCCGAACGCGGCGGTCATTTCTCTCTCCCGATCCGCTCGATGATCTCGGCGCAGAGCTGGCGGTACAGGCCGATTCCGACCAGCGCCTGGTTGACTTGCAGGTTCTCGCCCGAGACGAAGCCCGCGAGGCCGGCGGTGCAGCACACGGCGTTGCGCACGCTGCGCCAGATCTCGTACCAGCGCGCGTTCTCTTCCTGATAGGGCGGGCCGCCGTGCGCGTAGTACTCGGCGAGAAACTCGGGCCAGGCGATGAGCTTCTCGACGTGCGGGCGCGCGTAGCCGAGATCGTCGGCGGGATCGCCGACGCGCGCGAACTCCCAGTCGAGCAGCGCCAGGATCCGCCCGTCCTGCACGAGCAGGTTGTGCATGCCGACGTCGGTGTGCACGACCGAGATGCGCGACACGCGCTCGGGTCGATTCGCGCGCAGCCAGCCGAACGCGCGCACCAGGATCGGCGCGGGCTCGAGCTTCTTGGCAAGCCAGATCGTGTGCCAGTGGTCGACGAGCAGATCGGCGCACTCGACCGCGTCGCGCGGAATCGCGCGAAAGCCCGCGTCGAGCTGCGCGGGATCGAGCGAGTGCAGGCGCGCGAGCAGGCGCGCGAGGTCGAGCCCGACCTCGCGCGGCTTGCCGCCCGCGTCGGCGCTGCCCGCGACGCGGCGCATGAGCAGGAACGGCTGACCGAGCACGGACGCGTCCGGCTCGACCCGCAGCGGCTCGGGCGCGGGAATGCCCGCGCGGTGCACGGCGCGCAGCACCACGAACTCATCGACGACCGTGGTCTGCGACGGGCCGGCGGGCAGATCGCGGCGCAGCACGAGCGACTCGCGCGTTCCATCCGAGTGCAGCGCGTCGAACAGGAACGTCTCTTTCGAGAAGCCGCCGGGAATGCGGAACAGGTTCTCGACCGGTGCCTTAACGATCTCGGAAAGGCGCTCGGCGGTGACGTTCACGCTCACGCCTTCACCAGGCGCTCGTAGAGCGGCGGCTCCGCGCGCGCTTCGGCCGCCAGCAGCGCGTCGATGCGCGCGAGCAGTGCGGGAGCGCGCGACGCTTCGCTCGCGAGCAAGATCTCGAGCGCGACGTGCAGCGCGTCGTCTTCGCGCACGAGCGCGTCGAGCGAGGCATCGGCGTCACCGGCATGTGTCTTTGCTTCGAGCGCGGCCGCCGCGGGGGCGACATTCGCGAGCAGCGCGCGCAGCTCGGGGATGCGCGCGCGCAGCGTCGGTGCCAGTCCCTCTTCGCGCGCGATCAGGTGTTCGAGCAGGCGGCTCGTCATCAGCGTCACCATCTGCGGCCAGGGCGAGCGCAGGTCCGGCATGATCACCGTATTCAGTGTGTGGACGATTCCGCGCAGGAGCTCCGAATTCGTCGGCCGCATGGGCCGATCGTACCCTATTGCCTACGCTCGCCTCCGTCTCGCTGCGCGCTCTCCCACCCCTACCTGAAGTCGTGCGAGCGGGGCAGCAGGCCCGCCATCGCCTCGCCGTCGAGGCGCTCGAAGCGCTTGGCGCGCACGTGGATCACACCGTCACCACTTTGGACCGGCCCTTCGACGAGCAGGATACCGGCGGTCTGCACGAGCGCGCGGTGACGCTGAAACATGTCGGGCACCACGATCGCGTTCGAGGTGCCGGTTTCGTCCTCGAGCGTGATGAACAGGAAGCCCTTCGCGGAGCCCGGGCGCTGGCGCACGATCACCGCACCCGCGATGCGCACCCACGCGCCATTTCGCGCGCCGCGCAGCTCCGCCGACGAGAGCACGCCGCGCGCGCGCAGGCGCTCGCGGAAGTGCGACATCAGGTGCGCGCCGGTGGTGATGCCCGTGCCCTTGTAGTCGGCGACGGTCTCCTCGAAGCCGGCCATCTCGCCGAGCGGCGAGGGCGTCGTCGACGTGGCGCCCGAGAGCAGCCCGCCCTGTAGCGCCGCGACCTGCCAGAGCGCCTCGCGCCGTTCCAGGTCCAGGCTCGCACACGCGCCCACCGAGGCGAGCTTCTCGAGCTCGTCGCGGTGAAGCGCCGCGCGGTGCGCGAGATCGCCTAGCGATTCGTACGGCGACTCGGCCGCGATCCGCTCGCCCGCGTCCTTGCGCAGACCGTCGACGTAGCGAAGACCGAGCCGCACTTCCTTCGTTTCCGTCACGTGGCAGAGCCAGTCGCTCTCCTGCACGTCGATCGGCAACGTGCGCACGCCGTGGCGCGCGGAGTCCTGCACCAGCGTCGCTGGGCTGTAGAAGCCGAGCGGCCAGTTGTTGAGCATGGCGGTCAGGAAGCAGGCTGGATGGTGTGCGCGGATGTACGCCGACGCGTAGGCCAGCAGCGCGAAGCTTGCCGCGTGGCTTTCGGGGAAGCCGTACAGCGCGAACGAGCCGATCTGCTTCACGATCTCTTCTTGCGCGGGCAGATCGACGCTATTCTGTGTCATGCCGCTGCGCAGCTTCTCGATGATCGACGCCATGCGATCGACCGAGCGCTTGAAGCCCATCGCGCGACGCAGCTCCTCGGCCTGGCCGCCGGAGAAGCTCGCCACTGCCATGGCCATGCGCAGGAGCTGCTCCTGGAAGAGCGGCACGCCGAGCGTGCGCGCGAGGATCGGCTCGAGTAGCGGGTGCGCGTAGCTGATCGGCTCGCGGCCGGCGCGGCGCTGCAGGTAGGGCTGCACCATCTGGCCGACGACGGGACCGGGGCGGATGATCGCGACCTCGACCACCAGGTCGTAGAACGAGGTCGGCTTCATGCGCGGCAGCGTCGCCATCTGCGCGCGGCTCTCGACCTGGAACACGCCGACCGTATCGGCCTTCTGCAGCATCTCGTAGGTGAGCGGATCGTCCGCCGGGATCTTCGCCAGGTCGACGTCGGCGCCGTCGTGCGCGCGCACCAGCGGGATCACCTCTTCGAGCACCGCCATCATGCCGAGCCCGAGCAGGTCGATCTTGATGATGCCGAGATCCGCGCAGTCGTCCTTGTCCCACTGGATCACGGAGCGGCCGGGCATGCGCGCGGGCTCGAGCGGCACGACTTCGTCGAGCCTGCCTTGCGCGATCACCATGCCGCCGGAGTGCTGCCCGAGGTGCCGCGGCAAGTTCTGCGCCTCGTGCACGAGCCGCACCAGGTGGCGCACGCGCGGCGCGTCGGGGTGAACACCCGATTCGCGGAGCTGCCGTTCGAGCACGTCGTGCTCGTCGGTGAACTCGTGGCGCGACATCAGCTTCGCGAGCCGCTCGATCTGCTCGGCTGCGAGCCCCAGCACCTTGCCCATCTCGCGCACCGCACTTTTTGCGCGGTAGGTGATCACGTTCGCGGTCATGCCCGCGCCATGCGGGCCGTAGCGCTGGTAGACGTACTGAAGGATCTCTTCGCGGCGTTCGCCCGACGGCAGGTCGACGTCGATGTCGGGCCACTCGCCGCGCTCCTCGGAGAGGAAGCGCTCGAACAAGAGCTCGTAGCGCACCGGATCGACCGCGGTGATGCCGAGCGCGTAACACACGATCGAGTTGGCCGCCGAGCCGCGTCCCTGGCACAGGATCCCGCGCGCGCGGCACTCGCGCACGATGTCCCACACGATCAGGAAGTAGCCCTCGAGCGAGAGCCGGCCGATCATGCCGAGCTCGTGCTCGAGCTGTTGCTTGGCTTTCGCGGGCACCTTCCCGCCATACCTGTGGCGCGCGCCGGCGAAGGCGAGCTCCCGAAGTTTGCCCGGCAGCGTCTCGCCCCGCGCGAGCGGAAAATCCGGGAACGCGTAGCCCAGGTCTTCGAGCCGGAACTCGCAGCGCTCCGCGACCGCCAGCGTGTTCGCGAGCGCTTCGGGCAGATCCGCGAAGCGCGCAGCCATGCTGGCCGGCGTGTGCACGTGACGCTCGGCGTTGGGGAGCAGCAGGCGCCCGGCGTCGTCGAGCTTCGCCGAATTCGCGATGCAGGTGAACGCGTCGAGCAGGCGCTTGCCCGCCGGGCGCGCGTGGCGCACGTCACCGGTCGCGAGCGGGGCGATGCCGGTCGCGACCAGCCGCCGGTTCGCGCGCTCCTCGTCCGGATCGCGATGGCGCCACAGCTCGCCGTACGTGTCGGCGCCGAAGATCTCGCCGATCGGCTTGGCGAGCGCGGGCTCGCGAATCACCGCCACCAGCCCGTCCGCGTGCGCGCGCAGCTCGTCCAGGCTGACGCGGCTCTGCGGCTTCTCGCAGCGCGCGTGGCCGAGCGTGAGCAGGCGACACAGATTGCGATAGCCCGCGCGCGACTTGACGAGCAACGTCACCCAGCCGCCGTCGGGCGGCGGATCGCTCTTCCGCTTCGGTTTGCCCTCGCCGAGCAGCACCGCGCGCGCGCCGACGATCGCGTTCACCCCGGCGGCACGCGCGGCGCGCGCGAAGCGCGGCAGCCCGTACACGCCGTGCACGTCGGCGAGCGCGAGCGTGCCGTGACCGAGTTCAGCCGCGCGCTCGAGCAGGTCCTCGGGCGCGGAGCTGCCCTCGAGAAAGCTGAACGCGCTCTTCACGCCGAGCTCGATGTAGGGCGGCGAAGCCACGGCTCAGTCGTACACGCCGTCGACGAACCAGGAGTCGTCGGGCAGGTTGTGGTACAGGCGGTAGACGCCGCCGTCGGAGAGCTCGACGTCCCAGTAGTCGCGCGCGAAGCGGCTCTCGCCCCACCACTCGCCGAAGATGCGCCAGGGTCCGGCGGCGTTGCGCACGCGGCCGCCTTCGGAGTCGAGCGGGCTGTCTGCGACGAGCGAGACGTAGACGGGCGGCTCGCCGAGCGGGGCCCGGCGCGCGGGCGGCCGCGCGCCACCCGCAACTTCGCTCGGCTTCGCCTCGCTGCGCGCCACGCCTTCGGCGCGGCTTGCCCCGTACACGCGCACGCTCTTCGGCGGCCGGACGGCGCGCAGCGCCATGACACCGTACGGCGACGCATCGTCGGAATCGGACGTGACCAGCGTCTCGCGTTTGCTCTCGCGCGCGATGCGGAATTCGGCGAGCGTGGCGGCGTCCTGCAGGTGCGTGTCCTGCACGCACGGCGCGCCGACCTTGCCGGGGCCGCACAGCGCCTCGATGCGTGCGATGGTGATGGCGAGCTCGCCGGGAGAGGGGAGCGGTGGCAGGAACAGGTCGAGCTGCGCGGTCTCGACGCAATCCGGTGTCGCTATCAGACGTGCACGCAGCACGCCTTCGGGCGGCGGCTCCGCTTCGAGCGAAAGGCGCACCAGCGCGAGCAGCACGTTCGTCTCGAGCGTGGGCGCGGCCAGGCCGAGCTCGCGCGTGAAGAGCGCGCCGCTCTCGAGCCCGAGCTCGAGGCGTAGCCGGCGCAGCGCGAAGCCGCGCACGCGCAGGCGCCGCAAGAGCCGATCGAGCGCGCCGCGCAGGAAGAACGCGAGCGGCTCCAGGTTCGCGATCGCCCACTCCGACTCCACGCCCTCTTCGAAGCGCAGATCCGGCGGGTGTACACGAAACGGTGACAGGTCCTCGCCGTTCGCGCGGCGCGCGAGCCGCACTCCCGCCTCGCCGAGCCGCGTACCGAGCGGCTCGCGCGGCAAACGCGCGAGCTTGCCGAGCGTGCGCACCCCCCAGCGCGAGAGCCGGTCCGCCAGATCGCCTTTCGGGTCGAGCAGATCGAGCGGCAGCGGCACCAGAAAGCTCGCGGCCTCGACACTGCCGAGGATCCGCCCGCCCTCGCGGTGGCGTGCCGCGAGCTCCGCGACCGTGCGCGTCGGCCCGATGCCGAGCCGCGCGCCCGCCGGCCCGATGCCCGCGAGCCCCACGTCTTCGAGCCGCGTCTCGAGCGCGGTCAGAAGTCCCCGCTCGCTCCGGAACAACGCCTGCGTGCCGGCGAGATCGATGAAGACGAGCCCGGTCCGGGCGAGCATCACGCGCGGCGCGATCGTGCTCGCCACGTCGCCGAGCGCCAGCTCCGCCGAGCGCATGGCCTCGAGTGAGAACGCGCGCACGACCAGGTCCGGCTCCGACGCGCGCGCCTGCGCGACGGTCAGCCCGCGCAGAAAACCCGCGACGATCGCCGGGCTTTGCGCAGATCGTCCCTTGCGATCCTGGGGTTCGACGATCGCCACGCGCTGCCCCGCAAGCTCCGGCTCCGCGCGCAGCGCC
>JANNLG010000067.1:0-2764 GCA_031396695.1 Deltaproteobacteria bacterium | reverse complement strand
TACGCGAAGCTGCCGGGCACGCCCGACGACCCGAACGCGGCGATCGATCGCTACGTGAACGAGGTCGTGATCCACGGCTCGCCCGAGCGCATGATCGACGAGATCCAGTCCCTGCGCGAGAGCATCGGCCTCGACTCCCTGATGTGCGCGCCACTCTCGCACGAGTCGTTCATGCTCTTCACCGAGAAGGTGCTGCCGAAGCTCGCCTGACGATCAGCGCGGCTGCAGCGTGGCGAGCCGGTCGGCGGCCTCGACGTAGCCCTCGACCAGGTCGTAGATCACCTCGCGGCAGGAGCGCACTTCCTTCATCAGGCCGACCGTCTGCCCGACCGGGTTGAAGGCGACCTGTTGCGCGTGCGCCGACGACGCGTAGCGGCTGGTGCGCGCGATCGCGTCCATCGTGACCATGCCCTGCAGCGGCATGCCGAGCGGCTTGGGCGCGCCCTCGCTCTCCCACGCCTCGGTCCATTCGTTGCGCAGCATGCGACAGGGCTTGCCGGTCCAGGAGCGCGAGCGAACGGTGTCTTCGCTGGTCGCGCGCAGGTACGACTCGATCTGCGCGGGCTGCGCTTCCGCCTCTTCGACCGCCAACCACAGCGACCCGGTCCATACGCCCTGCGCACCCATCGCGAGCGCCGCAGCCACTTGCGCGCCGGTGCCGATCCCGCCGGCCGCGAGCACGGGCGTGGGCGCAACCGCCGCCACCACCTGCGGCCAGAGCACGAGGCTGCCGATTTCGCCGGTGTGTCCGCCGCCCTCGGTGCCCTGCGCGATCACGATGTCGACGCCCGACTGCTTGTGCCGGACGGCCTGGTGCACGCGTCCGCACAGCGCCGCGACCAGCCGCCCGCTCTTGTGCACCAGATTGATCACGTCGGCCGGCGGCGTGCCGAGCGCGTTGGCGATCAGCCGCACCTTCGGGTGCTTGAGCGCGACCTCGACCTGCGGCGCCGCGGTGGCGGCGGTCCAGCCGAGCAGCTCGCGCGCGCGATTCTCGGGCGGAAGCTCCGGCACTCCGTGGTCGGCCAGCAGCTTCGCGGCGAACTCGCGGTGCTGCAGCGGAATCATCTCGCGCAAATGCTCTTCGAGCTTGGCGGGGTCCATCTCGCCCAGCCCCTCGTACTTTTGTGGAATCACCAGATCGACGCCGTAGGGCTTGTCGCCGATGTGCTCGTCGATCCAGCGGCACTCGATCTCGAGCTGCTCGGGCGTGAAGCCGACCGCCCCCAGCACGCCGAATCCGCCCGCCTGCGAGACCGCGGCGACCACGTCGCGGCAGTGCGTGAAGGCGAAGATCGGGAACTCGATGCCGAGGCGTTCGCAGAGCTCGGTACGCACGGGGGATCCTCCAGGGTGAGACGCGATCGTACTGTAGAATGGCCCCGTGCCGCTCTCCTCCGAAAGCGTCGGGGTTTCCGGCGAGCTCCTCGAGAGTTCGGTCGACGCGCGTTGGACGATGGCCTACGCGGCGGGGCTCGGTGACTCACGCGCGCTGTACATGGACACGCGCGCGCGTGCCGACCTGCTCGCGCACCCGCTCTTCCCGGTCTGCTTCGAGTGGCCGGCGTTCCTGTCGACAAGGCACCTGCCGGTGGGCGAGGACCTCCGCAATGACGAGCGCGTGCGCGGCGTGCACGCGTCGCATGATCTGGTTCTGCACCGGCCGCTGCGGGCGGGAATCGAGCTCGAGACGCGCGCCACGATCAGCCGTGTCGAACGCCGTCCGTCCGGCGCGTTCCAGGTCGTGCGCCTCGACACGCGCGAGCGTGGTGGCGAACCGGTTTGCACGACCTGGTACGGGTCGCTGTTCCGCGGCGTCGAGGTAACCGGCGCGGATCGCGCGCTCGGGGACGAGCCGCCCGCGCCGACGAAGCTCGCGCCGGAACTGAAGCCGACGGAGGAAGTCGAGATCTCCCTCGCGGCGACGGCCGCGCACGTCTACACCGAGTGCGCGCGGATCTGGAATCCGATCCACAGCGACGCGGCGGTCGCTGCGCGCGCCGGCCTGCCGGGCATCATTCTGCACGGCACGGCCACGCTCGCGCACGCGGTGAGCGCCGTCGTGGATCGCGCGCTCGGCGGGGATCCGGAGCGCGTCGCGCGGATCGCGTGTCGCTTCACGGCGATGGTGCGGCTGCCGTCCGTGTTGCGGGTGCGAATCTTCGTACCCGAAGCGGACGGCTCGGTGCCGTTCGACGTGCAGAACGCCGAGGGCGACGCCGCGCTGCGCGGCGGCCTGATCGTCCCGCGTTCGTAGCGACCCGCCTAGGTCTGCTCCCAGATCGAGCGAAAGGCAACTCCGGTCTCGAGCATTTCCTGCGGGCTGTGTTTGTCGATGTGGCCGATCAGCCCGCGGTAGACGCCGTAGCCGCACAGCTCCTGCAGCTTCGGCTCGAAGCGCGCGGCGATCTCGCGCGGGATGCCGAGCTGCTGGTTCTCTTGCTGGCGGATGAAGCCCGCGCAGTAGTTCATGGCGATGCCCGTGCGTCGCAGGTCGGTGTCGTTCGCGCCGCCGCCGTGCCAGAGCGCGCCGTTCCAGATCAGCAGGCTGCCGCGCGGCATCTCGGCGGCGATCGTCTCGTAGCGTCCGCCGAAGTCGGGGTTCTCGCGCAGGTGGGTGCCCGGCACGAGCCGGGTCGCGCCGTTCGCCTCGGTGAAGTCGGTCAGCGCCCACATGGAGTTGCAGATGATCGGCGCGTGGGGCTTCTCGAGCGGGATGAGCTGATCGTCGGCGTGGATCGGCTGCGCGATCTCACCCGGGTCG
>JANNLG010000063.1:0-28076 GCA_031396695.1 Deltaproteobacteria bacterium | reverse complement strand
TCAGTACGTCGCGTCGAAGTCGATCTCCACCCGCTCGTCGCCCTCCAACCGCGACTGGCAGGCGAGCACCCAGCGGTTGGCGAGATCCTTGGCGGTGAGCGCATCGTGCGTGCGCATCGCCACCTTGCCGCTCTTCAACTGGGCCATGCAGCAGCCGCAGTAGCCCTCCTCGCACGAGAAAGAGGGCTCGAGGCCGGAGCGGCGCGCGGCGGCGAGCAGAGTCTCGCCGGCCTTCACGGGAATCTCGTGGCGCTCGCCTTCCAGCGTACACACGAATGTGCTGGCGACGCTCGCGGCGGGCGCGCCGGCGGGCGGCGCGGCGGCCGCCTGCACGCGATCGGGATCGGTCGGTGAGACGAAGCGCTCGATGAAGACGTGGCCGCGGCCGACCTTGCGCTCTTCGAGCGCGCTCTCGACCACGTCCATGAACGGCCCCGGTCCACAGATGTAGAAGTCCGCCTGCTCGAGGCCCGCGAAGTGATCCTTCGCGTTGGCGGCGTGCATGAAGCCGCGCTCGGCGTCCAGGTGGTGCGCGATCTCCAGGCGCTCGGGATACCGCGCGCGCAACGACTCGAGCTCGTCGCGGAAGATGATCGAGTCGCGGTCGCGGTTCGCGTACACGAGCTTCACGCGCCGGCGGGTGCGCGCGAGCGAGGTCTTGATGATCGAGAGGATCGGCGTGATGCCGCTGCCGCCGCCGAACATCACGATCGGCCGCTCCTGCTCGGCCCCGCGCAGCACGAACAGGCCTTCGGGCGGCTTCACCGCGATGCGATCCGACTTCGCGAGCCGCTCGTTGAACCAGTTCGAGACGCGGCCGTTGTCGACGCGCTTCACGGTCACCTGCGGGCGCGCGTCGATGCCCGGCGCACTCGAAAGCGAGTAGCAGCGGTGCACGCGGAAGCCGTCCCAGGGAATCTCGAAAGTCAGGAACTGGCCGGAGACGTACTCGAACAGGGCCGCGAGCTCGCGCGGGACGTCGAAGACGAACGAGCGCGTGTCGGCGGTCTCCTGGATCACGTCCGCGACCACGAGCTCGTGGAAGCGGTGCTTCGGGTCGTGGGTCTCGCTCATGGAACGCGGAGCCTACCGCACGCGCGCGATCTTGCGCAGGGACAGCAGGTGCCCGATCAGCGCCGCGGGAACCAGGAAGCCCGGCAGCCAGATCCACGGCCAGCCGGCGACGAAGGTGTTCGCGGGCTCGTTCCAGAACGCGCGCAGCGGCGTCGGCGTGGAGAGCACCGCGATCGTGACGATGTTCGCGAGCAGCGCCAGCCCCGCGCAGTTCCAAACGACCAGCCCGCGCAGCGTGATCCGGCCGCGCGCAGCGAGCCACGCGACCGGCAGTGCCGTGAGCCCCGTCAGCACGTCGAAGTTCCAGCCCTCGAAGCTCATCTGCACCGGCACGACGCCGTCGCGGTGCAGCGAGAACAGCACCCACTCGACCGGCACGCGGAAGACCTGGAAGCCGGCGAGCGCCGCCAGGCCGACCCGATTCGCAACGCTCGTGCCGACGCGCGAGTACGCGAGCCCGAGCGTCGCCGCGAACGTCGTCGTCATGAACAGGAAGAAGTGCGGCGGCCGCGCGTCGAAGCCGGCCATCCAGCCGCTGGCAGCCAGCGCGGCCGCCAGCGCGAGCCAGCCCGAGAGACCCAGAACGGTGTAGGCCCGCCGCTCGGACGCCCACGCGAGCGCAGCGAACACGCCGAGCACGGTGAGCAGGAAGATCGCCGCCGACGCGCTCATCCGAGCAGCTCGGTCAGCGCCGCGAGCGATTGCACCGACACGTCGGCGTGCTCGGCGAACGGAAACGCGCCGCGGGTGTCGACGTACACGGTCGTGGTACCGGCGGCGCGGCCGGCGAGCAGATCGAAGCGGTAGTCGCCGACCATCACGGCCTGCTGCGGCGCGGCGCGCCAGGCATCGAGCAGGTGATGGATCCCCTCGGGATCGGGCTTGGGCGCCGCGGCTTCGCGCCCGACGATGCAGGCGCGCTCGAAGAAACGCTCGAGTCCGCACGCGCGCAGCGTCTCGAGCGCGTTCACGAAGCTGTTGCGCGTGAGGATGCCGAGTCGCGCGTTGCGATTCGCGAGCGTCTGGAGCAGCTCGACGGCGCCATCGGCGGCGCGCGCACGCCGCGCGAGCTCGAGCTCGATCGCGCCGAGCCGATCGAGCAGATCGCGTGCTTCGGCCTCGGGCCGGGTCGCGAGCTCCTCGAGGATCGGCTTGCCCAGCGGCATTCCCAGCTCGGCGCGGATCGCGTCGAAGTCGTGCACGGCCACGGTCAGCGTGCCGTCCATGTCGAAGATCCAGTGCGCGCGTTTCGAAAGCTGCATCGCGCTTCGACTAGAGCGCGGCAATCGCCGCGAGTTCCTCGAACGCGCGCTCGAGGTCCGCGCGAAGATCGGCCAGATCCGGCATTCGCTCTGCGTCGGCGTTCAGGCCCCAGAACAGCTTCCCCGCGTAGCTGAACAGCGCCACGATCACGGCCTGGTTCTGGAACAGCGGGCCGATCGGGTAGCTCTCGAGTATCGGCGCGCCGACCAGATACAGCGGAACCTGTGGTCCCGGCACGTTGGTGACGATCAAATTGTGCGGCCGGCCGATGTTCTGAAAGCTCGTGCCGAGCGAGAGCAGCGTCATGCCCGTCCACTCCGTGACCGCAGAGAGCAGATCCGCGCCGAGCGCCTGGTTCGACTCCTTGAGCCTGCGAGTGGTGGCACGGATGTGTTCGAGCCGGCGCAGCGGATCGACTTCACCGACGGGGATCGGGATGATCCAGGCCGACACGCGATTCCCGACCACGCCCTTCTCGCTGCTCGAGCGCACGCTGACCGGCGCGGATACGCGGAAATCGAGCGCGCCCACGTCGACCAGGCGGCGGGTGAGGAAGCGGCGCATGCCGCCGGCGACGGTCGCGAGCACGATGTCGTTCAGCGTGCCGCCGAGCTTGTCCTTCAGCGCGCGCACGCGCGTGAGCTCGAGCCCGAAGTAGTCGAAGCGGCGGTGCGGTCCGATCTCGCGGTTGAGCGGCGTCTCCGACGCGGGCAGGATGCCGCGCGCGATCAGATCGCCCGCGCCCTTCAGCGCCTGCGAGAGCTCGCTGCGGCGGTCGGCGCGCAACAGGTCCGCGACGCGCAGGCCCGCTTCCACCGGCCCCGTCGCCAGGCCGAGCAGATCCTCGGCGACCAGCTCGCGCGCGCTCGGCGCGGGTCGCGGCACGAACGGCGGCGGCAGCTCGCTCGGCTCGTCGGGCGACGTGCTCATCAGCACGGTCATCATCTCCGCGCCCGATATCCCGTCGACCATGCAGTGGTGAACCTTCGAGACCACCGCGAAGCGATCGCCGCCCTCGAGCCCCTCGATCACCCACAGCTCCCAGAGCGGACGGCGCCGGTCGAGCGCCTGCGAGCTCAAACGGCCGATCAGGCGCTTGAGCTGGTGCTCGTTGCCCGGGTGGGGCAGGGCGGTGTGACGGACGTGGTACTCGACGCTGAAGTGGTTGTCGTCGACCCAGATCGGCCGGCCACGCAACGGTGTGTAGGCCAGCCTCTGCCGGTAGCGCGGAATGCGGTGCAGGCGCGCAGCGATGAACGCGCGGATGCGCTCGATGTCGATGCCGCCGTGCTCGGTGCGTAGCGGACCGGCTTCCGCGATGAACGCCGCCGCGATGTGCATCGGCGTGCTCGGTCCCTCGGCCGAGAGGAACGACGCGTCCTGAGGCGAGAGAACCTCGTACTTGTAGCTCGCCATTCGCACAGGATACACGGAACGGTGCGGTCCCTATGCGGCTCCGGGACCCACCGACCAGCTCTCGAACAGCCGGCGCTCCGCTTCCAGCGGCGCGTCGATCACACGCGCGTCGCGGCTGAGCAGCATGGTCGAGCGCAGGATCGGCTCGTAGCCGGGCCACGACGGCAGGCCCTCGTGCGACGGGTTTCCCGAGCGCGCGAAGCTTCCCCACGCGTGTTGCATGGTGAGCGACAGGCGCCGCGCCGACGTCGACAGTCCGGTGAGCGAGCGCAGCATCGGAATCTGCGTCCAGCCGAACACGAACGGCAGCTCGAGCGCGTGACACGCGCCGATGATTCCGCCCACCGCGGGCGGACGCCACGCGAACAGGTACGAGAATGCGCGCCCGCCCGCGCGCACCTGCGCCTCGGCGAGCCGCGCGGCCGGATGGTGGAACACGCGCGCGGACTGGAAGGCGTTCCAGACGTCGGCGGCGTCGGTCGAGCCGCCGTCGGCGGCGACCGCATCGCGGTAGGTGCGGCTGGCGAGCTCGGCGTCGGGCAGCGCGAGCTCGCGCGGATCGGAGAGCGCGGCGATGCGCGACACGAGCGAGGTCTCGCGCATGCCGACCAATCCGCCGTCGACGAGCGAGAACAGCTTCCACTCCTCGCGCGTGGTGCCGATCATCAGCTCCTTGTCGGCCAGTGCGCCGCGCGCGATCGCGGCGAGCGGCGTCTCGGGCACGAGCGCGCCGTCGACGACCGGCATGAACGACATCAGGCGCAGCGGGTTGTACGTGCGCCGCCACGCGCTGGCCTGCGCCTTGAGCAAGCGCCCGGTGTCGACGTCACGCAGCTCGTGCGCTGTCTCGGGCTTCAGGCCGAGCTCGGCGAGGAACAGGCGCGCGACGTTCATGCCCTCCTCGCGGCCGATCACGCTGTTGCCCGCGGCGCTCTGCACGATTGCGCGGCGGAACAGCGGCCGCGCTTGCGGCGACGTGCACAGCGCGGCGGCGCTCATCGCGCCCGCGGATTGCCCGCACAGCGTCACGTTCTCGGGATCGCCGCCGAATGCCGAGATGTTGTCGCGCACCCAGGCGAGCGCGGCGATCTGGTCCTGAAGCCCCAGGTTCACCGCGTCGGGCACGTTCGAGCCCGGCACCAGACCGAGGTGCGCCCAGCCCAGCGCCCCGAGCCGGTAGTTGCACGTGACCACCACGATGTCGGAGCGGCGCGCGAGCCGGCGGCTGTCGTAGAGCGCGGTGGAGCCCGCGCCCATCAGGAACGCGCCGCCGTGCAGGAACACCAGAACGGGTCGGCGCGCGGGCCGGAGTGCCGGCGTGTAGACGTTCAGGTAGAGGCAGTCCTCGTCGACGCGGCCGCCGACGTCGAGGCGCATGCGCGTCATCCACGCCGCGCCGACCTGCAGCGGCGCCGCGCCGGGGCGCAACGCCTCACGCACGCCTCGCCAGCGGGCCGGAGGCTGCGGCGGCGCGAAGCGAAGGGCCCCCACCGGCGGCCGCGCGAACGGCACCCCGCGAAACACGTGCACGCCCGCGACTTCCTCGCCGGCGAGCTTTCCGTAGCTGGTCTCGACGTTCTTGCTCATTCAGAAGATGCAGCGGCAGCGGGGGACGACAACTCTAGCTCTTCGCATTCAGGTTTGCGGCTACGCGCATGGCGAAATCGGTGAGCGCCCGGGGCACGAGCGAGTCGGCGGCGATCGTGGCGAGCGCGTCGAGCCCGACGATGTAGCGGCGCAGCGGCGAGCGGCTCTCGACCGCCGAGGTGATCACGCGCGCGACCAGGCTCGCGGGCGGCGCGAAGCGCTCGACCCACTCGATCAGGCTGTCCATGCGCTCATAGGCTGATGCGTAGGGCGAGTCGGCGTGCCCGGCGCGCTCGGTCGCGATGTCGCGCGCGCGGCCGGTAATGCCGGTCTTGAAGAAGCCCGGCTCGACGATCGAAACCGCCACGCCGAACGACGCGACTTCGACGCGCAGCACGTCGGAGAGCGCCTCGAGTCCGAACTTCGAGGCGTGGTACCAGCCGTTCAACGGCATCACGGCCGCGCGACCCGCGACCGACGACACCATCACGATCCGTCCCGCGCCGAGCCGCCGCATGCCGGGCAGCGCGCAGCCGGCGACGACGGCGGGCGAGATCAGATTCACGTCGAGCTGTGCGCGCGCCTGCGCCGCCGACACTTCTTCGACCGCGCCAGACTGCGAGAAACCGGCGTTGTTCACGACGGCGTAAAAGTCAGGCAGGTCCCTCCACGTTTCGACGACGCGCTCGTGGTCGGACACGTCGAGCACGAGCGGGCGCACGAACTCGCCGCAGCCGGACACGCTGGCGGCTTCGAGCAGCTCGTCGGCCTTGGCCTGCGAGCGCACGGTTCCCCAAGTCTCCCAGCCGCGCGAGGCGAAGCGCAGGACGCTCGCGAGGCCGATGCCCGAGTTTGCGCCCGTGACGATCACCGGTCCGAGACGCGCGGCGGCCATGCCTGCCCTCCGCGTCGGATTCTACCGGGATTGCCCGCGCGACTTCGGAAGCCGACTAGAACGGCAGAGCGGCGACCGCCTTGCCGACGCCATCTTCACGCGCGAGCTGCTCGGCGACCTGCGCCGCGCGCGCGCGATAGTCGGGATTCTCGACCAGCGAGCGCAGTGCAGCGGCGAGGGGTTCGGGCGAGAGCTGCCGGCGCGACATGGGCCCGAGGCCCGCGCCGAGCGCGGTCACGCGGTCGGCCCAGAAGCGCTGGTCGGCGATGAAGGGGAGCACCAGCGCGGGCACGCCCGCGCGCAGCGCCGCGGCGGTGGTGCCGGCGCCGCCGTGGTGCACCACCGCGGCCACGCGCGGAAACAGCCAGTCGTGCGGCGCGGACTCGAGCGCGAACACGTGCTCGGGCAGCTGCGCGGACGCGAGCCCGCCCCAGCCGGTGAGCAGGATTCCGCGCTGGCCCGAAAGCGCGAGCGCGCGCGCGAACAGCTGCGTCGTCAGCGTAGGATCCGCCGACGGCATGCTGCCGAAACCGACACAGATCGGTTTCGGTCCAGCCGCGAGGAACCGCCCGAGCTCGAGCGGCGGCGTCCAGTCTGGGGTGCGATCCAGGAACCAGTAGCCCGTCATCGAGAGCTCGGCTCCCCAGTCCGCGGGACGCGGGACGACCGTGCTGCTGAAGCCGTAGAGCACCGGCCAGCGCTCGCGCAGCATGGCCTTGAACGGATTGACGCCCGGTTCGAGACCGAGTACACGCCGCCGCGCGGCGTCGTTCGCGTCGCGAATCAGCCGGTACAGCACATACCAGGTGACGCGGTAGCTCGAGTACCGAAGGGTGCCCGAGAACGGCAGCCACGAGGGCAGCTCGGGAAACAGCCAGCTTCCGAACTCGCGCGTCGGATGGTTCGGCTGCAGGAACGCGGCCGAGAAGGGCACGTCGCGGCGCGCGTGCAGCGCCTGCGCGATCGGCAGCGCGCCCGGCGCGGCGAGCAGCGCGTCCGCGCCCTCGGTCGCCAGACACGCCTCGGCGTAGCCCTTCTCGAGCATCGGCTCGAGCAAGCGCGAAAGGCTGCGAAACAGCGCGAACGGATTGCGCGTGGCGCGGAACGCGGCCTGTCCCTCGGGCGAGTGCAGCATCGCCTGCGGGTCGCCCGTGTCGAAGCTCGCGAACTCCACGCCGTGCGACTCGATGAACGGCCGGAACGCCGGCGCCGCGCACAGCACCGCGCTGTGGCCGGCCGCGTCGAGACCGCGCGCCAACGCCACGTATGGCTGGACGTCGCCGCGGGAGCCGAGCGTGAGGATGCAGACGCGCATGTGACGTACTGCATCGTGCGCGGACAGCCGCGCCTTTAGCGCGGGCCCGACCGCCGTCCCGCCGCGGTACCATGGCCGCCGTGAAGGCCATCCTCGTCTCGCACACGCACTGGGACCGCGAGTGGTACCGCACCTTCGAGGCGTTCCGTGCGCGGCTGGTCGACACCATCGACCGCGTGCTCGAGCTGGTCGCAGAGGACCCCGGCTACCGCTTCCTGCTCGACGGGCAGACGATCGTGCTCGAGGACTACCTGGCCGTGCGGCCGGCTCGCCGCAAGGACATCGAATCGGCGGTGCGCGAAGGACGGATCGCGATCGGGCCCTGGTACGTGCAGCCGGACTCGCTCCTGCCGTCGGGCGAGGCGCATGTGCGCAACCTGCTCGAGGGCCGGCGTGTCGGCGCATCGTTCGGACCGGTCTCGACCGTCGCCTATACACCGGATTCATTCGGGCACCCCGCGCAGTTCCCGCAGCTCTTCGCCGGCTTCGGCCTGCGCGCGTTCGTGTACTGGCGCGGGAATCCGAGCGCGCTGGCGGAGCTGCCGCCCGAGTACCGCTGGCAGAGCCCGGACGGCAGCTCGGTCGTCGCCTGCCACCTCGGCGCTGGCTACTTCAACGCCGGCAACGTGGCGCGCGATCCCGAGGCGGCCGCGTCGAAGATCGCGCACCAGGCGGAGAAGCTGGCCGAGCGCACGCGGCAGGGGCGAATCCTGTTGATGAACGGCTTCGATCACGCCGCGCCGTGCCCCGACACCGCCGCGCTCGCGCAGGCGATTGCCGAGCGCACCGGTTGGCAGGTCGAGCGCGGCGTGGTCGACGATTTCGTCGACGGCATCGGCGCCGAGCTGCCCGCGTTCGGCGGGGAGCTGGTCGGTGGCTGCGCCGGTCCGCTGCTGCCCGGCGTCTGGTCCGCGCGGCTCGGCCTGAAGCTGCGCAACCGCGCTTGCGAGACGTCGCTCGAGCGGCTGGCCGAACCGTTCGCGGCGCTCGCGCTCTTGCACGGACTACCCGACGAGCGGCCGAGCCTGCGCGAGGCTTGGCGCGAGCTTTTGAAGAACCAGGCGCACGACTCGATCGGTGGCTGCTCGATCGACCGCGTGCACGCGCAGATGGAGCCGCGCTACGACGCCTGCGCGGAGCTCGCGCGCGAGACCACGTTGCGCGCGCTCGAGCGGCTCTCGGGGCACGGCGTCGCGCGCGTGACACCGTCCGGTGAAGCGATCGAGCTGGCGGTCTGGAACCCGTCGCCGTTTCCGCGCGCGGGCGTCGTGCGCTTCGCGCTCGATCCGTGGCCGTCGCTGCAGACGGAGGAGTCCGGTCCGTTCTTCCATCGCTGGCTGCTTCCGCCGCGCGCGACGCCGGGCTTTCGGGCCGACGGAGCGCCGGCGCGCGTGATCCCCGGAAACCCGGATGGCCGCTTCCTGATCGCGGCGGAAAGCGTTGCGCGCGATCTCGAGTTCGTGGTCGGCGAGATCCCCGCCTTCGGCTTCCGGCGCGTGTTGCTCGAAGGCGGCGCCGAAGCCGCACCGGATGCCGTCGACGAAGGCCGCGAGATCGAAGGCCGGGATCTCGCAGTGCGCGCGGCCGACGACGGCACGCTCTCTGTGCGGTTCGGCGCGCGCGTCTTCACCGGCCTGTGCGCGCTCGAGGACGAGGGCGATCGCGGCGACAGCTACGACGTGGATCTCGTGTCCGGCGGCGAGGCTACACTCGAAAGCGTCGCGATCGAGAGGCGCCGCCACGCGAGCGGGATCGAGGAGCTCGGTGTCAAGCGCGTCCTGCGCGTGTCCGCGCGGCTCGAGGCCTCGCGCGCGAGCCGCTCGGAAGAGACGGCGCAGGTTCGCGTCTCGCTGCACGCGCGTGTCGCGCCCGGCGAGCCCGGTGTCCGGCTGCGTGTGCGCGTCGAGAACGCCGCCGAGGATCATCGCCTGCGGCTGCTCTTCCCGACCGGCGCGCCGTGCGCGGAGTTCCTGGCTGCGACCACCTTCGACGCCGCATTGCGCGCGACCGCGACGCCCGACGCGACGGGCTGGATCCACCCGCCGCCTGCGACCTTCCCGCAGCAGGGCAACGTGTGCGTGAACGGACTCAACCTGGTCGCGCCCGGACTGCCGGAGGCGGAAGTGCGACCCGACGGCGCGATCGCGCTCACACTGCTGCGCGCGGTCGGCTGGCTCTCGCGCCACGACCTGCGCACGCGGCCGGGGCCCGCGGGTCCACAGCTCGCCGCGCCCGGCGCGCAGGGTCTGGGCGTGCTCGAAGCCGAGCTCCACCTGCTCGACGCGAGCGACCTCGAGCGCGCCGCTTCGGATGCGCGCGAGGCGGAGATCCCTCTGCAAGCCGTGACGATCTCGGGCAAGCCGCTCGCGCGCGAGGGCGTCGCGCTCGTGACGCTCGAGCCGCGCGCGCTCGTGCTGTCGGCGTGCAAGCCCGCGGAGCAGGGCGACGGTCTGGTCGTGCGCGTGTTGAATCCCGGCGGCGCGAGCGCGCGCGCGACCGTGCGCACCGGCTTCGCGCTCCGAGCTGCGCACGCGCTGCGTCTCGACGAGAGCCCGGCCGATTTCGCGCTCGAAACATCGCACGATTCGGTCTCGTTCGAGGTGCCGCCGCACGCTCTGCGCAGCGTTCTGCTCGTCGCTTCAGAGATGCGCTAACCGCGCCGAAACCGAGAGCGCGTGAACACGAATCGCCGCGACTTTCTGCGCACCGCCGGCTGGGCGAGCCTCGCGCTGCTCGGACTGCCGCGACGCGCGCGCTCGAGCGAGAACCTGGTGCCCGACCCGGCCGGTCTGCTCGCGCTCGCGCCCGGCTTCTCGTACCGCGTGCTCGCGCGCACCGGCGACGAGATGAGCGACGGGTTGATCATGCCCGGCGGAACCGACGGCACCGGTGTGTTCCGCGGGCCGAACGGGCGCCTGATCCTGGTGCGAAACCACGAGCAGGGCGCCTCGCCGCGCGGCACCAGCGCATTCGGCGCGAACTTCGAGCGCATCGACCGCGTCGCGATCGAGCGTCTGTACGACGTCGGCGCCGGCCGCGCCCCGATGCTCGGCGGCACGACCACGCTCGTCTACGACCCGGCCACGGGCAAAGTCGAGTCGAGCTGGCTGTCGCTCGGCGGCACGATCCGCAACTGCGCGGGCGGTACCACGCCGTGGAATTCGTGGCTCAGCTGCGAGGAATACCCGGGCAACGCCGGCGGACCGCTCGCGAAGAACCACGGCTTCGTGTTCGAGGTGCCCGCGACGGCCGAGCCCGTGCTCACGCACGCGCGCCCGCTCACCGCGCTCGGGCGCATGAACCACGAGGCGGCGGTCGTCGACCCCGCGAGCGGCGTCGTCTACCTGACCGAGGACCGCGCGGACTCGCTCTTCTACCGCTTTCTCCCCGATGTTCCCGGAGACCTCGGTCGGGGCGGCAAGCTGCAGGCGCTGCGCTTGCGCGACGCTCCGGTCGACACGCGCAAGTGGAAGGACAGCCCGCCCTTCGACATCTCGAAGTCGTACGCGGTCGACTGGGTGACGCTCGACGGTGTAGACGCGCCGAACGACGACCTGCGCGTGCGCGGCCACAGAGAGAAGCGCGCCACGCTGTTCGGCCGCGGCGAGGGCATCTGGGCCTCGAACGCCGGCGTCTTCTTCACCGCCACGATGGGCGGCGAGGCCATGCGCGGGCAGATCTTCCGCTACGCGCCGAGCGAGCGCGAGGGTCAGAACGGCGAGTCCGCCCGTCCCGGCACGCTCGAAGTGCTGCTCGAAGCCGGCGCGAACACGGCGCTCCACTATCCCGACAACCTCACCGTCGCGCCCTGGGGCGAGTTGTTCGTGTGCGAGGACGGCGACGGATTCGACGGCTTGGTGCGCGTGTCGGCGAGCGGCGACCTCACCACCATCGCGCGCAATCTCTACAACGACTCCGAGCTGACCGGCGTGTGCTTCGCGCCCGACGGCAAGACTTTGTTCGTGAACGTCCAGAACCCCGGCATCACGTTCGCGATCACGGGTCCGTTCCGAGAGCACGCCTAGCAACGGTTGTGACAGAATCGGGCTCGTGCACGAGCTCGCCCCGCGCATCGCTCGCTACGCGAAGTCCCGGCTGCCGCAAGTGGCCGAGCTCGAGGTCGCCGACGTCGAGCGCATCCACGGCGGCGCGTCGCGCGAGACGTACCGGCTGAAGCTCCGCTACCGCGACGGCGCGAATGCAATCGAGCGCCGCCTGATCCTGCGCCGCGATCCGCCGGGCAGCCTGATCGAGACCGACCGCGCGATCGAGTTCGCCGCGTACCAGGCCTTCCACGCGACGTCCGTGCCGGTGCCCGAAGCGCTCTGGCTCGAGAACGATCCGAGCCACCTCGACTACCCGTTCTTCGTGATGGAAGAGCTGTCGGGCTTCGACGCGTCACCCCAGAACATCCTGATGCCGCCGTACGCAGCGCACCACGAGAAGCTCGCGCGGCAGAAGTGGTCGATCCTGGGCGAGATCGCGACGGCCGACCCCGAGAAGCTCGGGCTGGTCGGCGTGATGAAGCCCGTCGCGCCGGTCGACGCCTGGCGCCGCGAGCTCGATCACTGGACCGGCGTGATCGACGAGGACGAGCTCGCGCCGCAGCCGATCATGCGCGCGGCCATCCGCTTCCTGCGCCGCAATCCGCCGCCCGCGCCCGCGCGCGCGCACGTGGTGCACGGTGACTACCGCACCGGCAACTTCCTGTACGACAAGGAAGGCAACGTGCGCGGCATTCTCGACTGGGAGATGGCGCACCTCGGCGATCCGCTCGAAGACCTGGCCTGGAGCCTGAACCGCGTTTGGTGTTGGGCGCGCGACGGTCGAGTCGGCGGGCTCACGTCCAAGCAGAATGCGATCCGCATCTGGGAATCCGCGAGCGGTCTGCGCGCCGATCCCGAGGCGCTGCGCTGGTGGGAGCTGTTCTCGAGCGTGAAGGGGCAGGCGATCTGGATCTCGAGCGGGCGCGAATACCAGACCGGCAAGAACCAGGATCCGGTGCTCGCGCTGTCGGGCTGGTGGCTGATGAACGCGCAGGACCGCGCCGCGCTCGAGACGCTCGGGAAGCTCGCATGAAGCCCGATGTTCCCAAGGTGCTCGAGATCCTGGCGGGCCGGTTCTTGTTCGACATCGCGCCGAACGTCGCGCCGTCCTACCGGCAGTCGTCGGTTGGCGTCAGCGCGATGCTGCTCGGCATCGTGCGCGAGGAGTGGGACCGCGCGGCCGCGCGCCGGGTCGACGAGAACGCGAGTCTGCGCGCGCTGTTTCGCGAGGGCGCGGGCGTCGTCACCGACACGAATCTGCGTCGCCGGCTCGAAGCCGCCGGCGCCTCGAGCGACGCGAGCTTGCTGATCTCCGAGCTCGAGAAGGCGAACGACGCGCTGCGCGCGCTCTTGATCGAGCTGCACGCGTCGGTCGAGCAGCAGTCCGGCGCTGCCGCACGCGCGCTCGAGGACGCGATCTGGCGCGAGCTCGCGGCCTCGACCGAACGGCGCAAGCTCGCGATCGCGCCGTTCTGAGCCGTTGCGCCAGCGCGCGACTAGCGGCGTAGGTCGCGGAACGCCAGCACGCGCCAGGCGCCTCGATCTTCGACCAGGTGCGCCTCTACGTCGTGAAGCTCCGCGACACCGAAGGCCGAGACGAAGCCCTTCGGGTCGATGTTGACGGTGGCTTCGCCTCGCAGGCGGATCACTTCGCGCCCCGCGGAGTCGCCGTCGGACTCCTGACTCACGTCGAGCGCGAAGCCGCGCGCGGTTCCGGCAACCGGTTCGCCCGCCGCGCCGACCGTGCGTTCGGCCACCAGCGCCAGCTCCGCCTCGCTGCCGGGCACGACCAGCGCGCTCGCGGCTTCGAGGTCGCGGCGTTGCAGCTTCCAGTAGAAGAGCTCGAAGGCCGCGGTCGCCGGGTGTATCGCCGGGTCCGAATCGAGCCAACCGCGACCGTATGCGCCACCTGCGATCAGCAGCGCCGTCGAAAGCACGAGCAAGAGCGTCTTCATCGCCGATCCTCCGCGTGCGAACGCGGCGGCCGACACCGCCGCATGTCTTCCCATCGGTCGGAAGCGGCGGAGCTTGCCCGGTTTCTTCGCCTCAGACGGCCAGGCGGAAGTACAGGAGCAGCACGCTCTCGGACAGGATCACGAGCCAGGTCAGCACGGTGCCGACAAATCGGCCGGGCGTGGTGCCGGTGCTGAACGAGAGGCCGAACGCGTGGAGGAGGCGTCCGAGTACGAGCGAGCCGCCGAGCACGTTGATCAGCAGGCTCGATTCGGAGTTGACCTCGAGCAAGAGCAGCAACAGGAGCGCGAGCGGCACGTATTCGACGAAGTTCGCGTGCACGCGGATGCGCTGCTGCAGGACGATGCTCGAGCCATCGCCGAAGATCACGTTCTCGCTGGAGCGTGCCTGCACGACGCGACCGGCGAGCGCGAGAGACAATATTCCCAGGATCGCGGCCCAGAGCGCGGTGATCGGTGTGAGCATGTGTACCTCTCCCGGCAAGCTAGTTGTCCGCGTGCGATAGAGTCAATTGGATCGAGCGAGGAGGGGGGCAGAATGCGACGCAGCCGGGGACTCGCCGCGCATGTGTTCGCGGGGCTGCACTGGCTGCTGCTCGCGGCGGTCTACGCGAGGCTCGGCGCGAAGGCGTTCCTGCACTTTCCGCTCGACTGGGATTTCCTCGCGTACCACCTGCCGGGGGCGCTCTCGACCTACGGACTCACGAGCTTCACTCCGGAGCCGCGGCTGGTCGCGGTGATCGCGGGCTTTCCACCGCTCCCGCGCGCGCTCGCGGGCGCGCTGGTGCTCGCGACCGAGCGCTTCTCGGCCGCGGGCGGAATCAACCTGGTCGCGTTCGGCGCGTTGCTCGCGGGCCTCGCGTTCCTGTACGGCCGCTCGTTTAGCGCGCGCTGGTTTCTGACGGCGCTGGTCGGCGTGCCGCTGTTCGTGATTCATCTCGCCTCGGGCTACGTGGACCTGTTCGCGGCGTGCGGGTTGACGCTCGCGCTCGCCGCGCTCTCGGGGCTGGAACGCGACGCGGAACGGCCGCTCGGAAGCGCCGTGCTCTTCATCGCCGCGCTCGCGCTCGCGATGCTGTCGAAGTTCCAGGCCTGGCCGGTCGCGGCGCTGATCGGCGCGGCGGGGCTGCTGCGCTTCGTCGCGCTCTCACGGGCCGGCCGGCTGCCCCGTGCCCGGGCGCTCGCGCTCGCTGCGGCGCTGGTGATCGCGCTCGGCGCCTGGCCCGCGCGAAACACGATCGTGTATGGCAATCCCGTCTACCCGGTGCAGTTTCCGCTCGCGCCCGGGCTGTTTCCGAACGCGCTGGTCGAAGCGGACTCGGGCGTTTGGAACCTGCCGCTCTGGCTCGAGTCGAGCTCGCGACCGCTGCGTTTCGCGGCGTCGGTCGCGGAGTGGAACCGCTTCCATTCCGGCGAGCGCTTCGTGTGGAGCCTGGATCAGGGTGCGCGCGCGAATCCCGCGGACAGCCCCCACCACCGCCTCGGTGGCTGGTTCCCGTGGACGATCGCATGGCTCTGCCTCGGTGCGGCGCTCGCGCTGCGCGCGCGGCGGATTCCCGTCTCGGCGCTCGCGGCGTTCGCAGGCGCGCTCGTGGTGGTCGCGTTCCTGCCCCAAAGCCACGAGCTCCGCTACTGGCTGTTCGTGCCGCTCACGCTCGCGCTCTGGACTGCGCTCGGCATCGCGCGCGCGCCCGCGCTCGCGCGTCGAGCGCTCTCGGTCGCGCTGCTCGCCGGCGCCGCGGTCGTGCTATTCGTCGCGCGGCCGTTCGCGATCGATGCGCGCCCGCCGCGCGAGTTCGCGCCGAGAGAGGCGCGTGCGTTCTGGGCGCAGCAAGAACTGCAGCCGAGTCCCGAGCCCGTGCGCGTCTGCAACGTCAATCCCGAAGGCATCTTCTACGCGGGTCCGAACTTCCGCGAGTACGCAGTGATCGCCTGCTTCGAGTGAGGCCTCGGCGGCAGGGCGCCGCGCTCTCGCCGCGAGTCGCCCGCGACATGGCCCGCGCGCACGCAGATCGGATTTGCGTCAGAATGCGTTTCCCCGGAGGTTCGCTCGACGATGGCTGTGTCTGGCCTCGCGCCACACTCCGCGCGACGCGGCGTGCTCGTGATTCCGGCCTACAACGAAGCGCCGCGTCTGCCCGCGTTGCTCGAAGCGATCGCCGCACAGGCGCTGCCGCTCGAGATCGCGGTCGTGGATGACGGCTCACGCGACGCCACGCACGAGGTCGCCGCGCGCGCGGGTGCGACGGTGCTGCGGCATCCGTTCAATCTCGGCTACGGCGCGGGCCTGCAGACCGGCTACAAGTACGCACTCGCGACCGGAGCGCCGTGGGTCGTGCAGATGGACGCGGACGGGCAGCACGATCCGCGCGACATCGCGCGGCTGCTCGAGCCGATCCGCGCGGGCGCGTGCGATCTGGTGATCGGCTCGCGCTTCCTCGAGCCGACCGGCTATCACATGGACCCGCTGCGTCAGCTCGGCCGGCGCTTCTTCGTTGCGCTCGCGCGGCTGTTCGGCTTCCAGGTCACCGACCCGACTTCGGGCTTCCAGGCGCTCGGGCGTCGCGTGCTCGAGCTGTACGTGGGCGACGCGTTTCCGAGCGACTATCCCGACGTGGACGTGCTGCTGACCGCGCACCGGCACGGGCTCTCGGTGCGCGAGATCTCGGTCGAGATGCACGCCGGCGTGCGCGCATCGACGCTGCACGGCGGCATGAAGTCGGTCTGGTACCTGTACAAGATGATGCTCTCGCTCTGGGCCGCTTCGTCGCGCGTGACCCGGACCTGAGCGGAGGAGTGCGGCCGTGAATCAAGGCGTGTCGCTCGCGCAGCTGCGCGAGCTGTTTCTCGACAACCCGGACCTGGAGGCGACGCGCTGGCTGGCGCTCTCGATCTCGGTGCTCTTGATCGCGGTCGTGCTGCTGCTCGTACGCAAGCGCGCGCTGCGCGAGGAGTACACACCGATCTGGGTCGCGGTGTCGGCCGCGCTCGTGTTCGTGTCGCTGCGCCTCGATCTGCTGCGCGAGCTCACCCGCGCGATCGGGGCCTGGACGCCGAGCTCGACGCTGTTCTTCCTGGGCGAGCTGTTCCTGATCGCGATCTGTCTCAACTACGCGGTGCGGCTCTCGCGCTCCGGCACGCAGATCAAGAACCTGGCGCAGGAGCTCGCGCTCGTGAACGCGCGCATCGACGCGCTGGTGACGGCGGCGTCAGAGTCACAGAACTCGGACTCCGGCCCGGGAGCGAGCGCGTGACTCGAGACCTGGTGCCGCTTCCCATGCAGCCGCACGACGTCGCCTGGCCCACGCACGACTGGCCGCGCGGCGAGCCGCCAAGCGGGTTCGAGCTGCCGCCGTTCCCCGACGCCGGCGTCACGCATGCGCTCGCCGTCGTCTGGCGCGGCCGGCTCGTGCTCGAGCGTTACGGACCCGAGCACGGGCCCGACAGCACACTGATCTCGTGGTCGGTCGCGAAGAGCTTCGTGCAGACGTTGGTCGGCCTGCTCGTGCGCGACGGTAAGCTCTCCGTCTCGCAGCGCGCCGACCCGCCGGCGTGGCGCGCGCTAGGCGACCCACGCGCCGCGATCACACTCGACGAGTTGCTGCGCATGTCGAGCGGGCTCGCCTGGCTCGAGGACTACGTCGACGCGGGCAAGTCCGACGTGATCGAGATGCTGTTCGGGCGCGGCAAGGACGACGTCGCGGCGTACGCAGCCGAGGCCGCGCTCGCCCATCCGCCCGACACCGTCTGGTGCTACTCGAGCGGCACCAGCAATCTGGTCTCCGCGATCGCCGCGCGCGCGCTCGGCGGTGGCCCGGCGGCGCTCGCAGACTACCTGCGGCGCGAGCTGTTCGAGCGCATCGGCATGCGCAGCGCGACCGTGCGCTGCGACGAAGCGGGCACCTGGATCGGCTCCTCGTTCGTGTACGCGACCGCGCGCGACTACGCGCGGTTCGGTCTGCTCGCGCTGCGCGACGGCGTCTGGGAAGGGAAGCGCGTGCTGCCCGAGGGCTGGATCGACTACGCGCGCACGCCCACGCCGGCTTCGAACGGCGAGTACGGCGCGCACTGGTGGCTGCCGGTCGAGGGCGACGGAATGTTCTCCGCCAACGGCTACCAGGGTCAGTACGTGTACGTCGCGCCCGCGCACGACCTGGTCGCGGTGCGCCTGGGCGCATCGACCGCCGAGCAACAACCGCTCGTGAAGGTCTGGCTCGCGGAGCTGGTGCGACGCTTCCCACGCATCGGCTGACGCGCGCGGAAGCGCCTCACTCGCTCGAGCGTCTCAAGACTCCGGCGGCGTCGGGCCCTTGGCTCCGGTCGCGAGTTCCGAGTCGATCCGCTTCTGGAACGCCTCGAGCGGCTGCGCGCCGGAGAGCAGGATGCCGTTGATGAAAAACGCGGGCGTGCCGGTGATGCCCACCACGCGCGCGCTCTCCGCATCCTTGTGCACGCGCTCCGCGGCGGCCGGGCTCGTCTGGCAGGTCTTGAAGGCGGCCATGTCGAGGCCCACGGCGCTCGCGTACTTGATCAGGTCCTCGTCCGTGAGCGCCTGCTGATTCTGGAAGAGCTGGTTGTGGTACTCCCAGAACTTGCCCTGCTCCTCGGCGCACACTGCAGCGATCGCCGCGGTGCGCGCGTGCGGGTGCAGCGCGTCGAGCGGCAAGTGGCGGAAGACCAGGCGGACCTGCGTCGGGTACTTCGCGAGCACCGCGTCGATGGTCGGCTCTGCGCGCAGGCAGAACGGGCACTCGTAGTCGCTGAAGGCGACGATCACGACCGGCGCGTCGGCGGGTCCGCGCGACGGGCCGGTGGCCTCGATGTTCGTGCGCGGAGGCTCCATCAGCACGGTGAGCTTGGCGGCGGTGCGCAGGTTGTCGGACACGAGCCGCGCGCGCTGGGCCTCGAGATGCGCCTTGATGCGCGACGACAGTCCGTCATCGAGCGTCGTGCCGGGCGGAAGCCGCGACGCGTTCTCGTCGAAGAACTGCTTCACCTCGACGTCGGTGACGGGTCCGAGCGCCAGCACCTGTGCCTCGACGTACGCTTCCGGCGTCTGGCCGGCCTGCTTGGCGGCCTGCTTCAGGAGCAGGTCGTCGACCATCGCGTCGAGCGCCTCGGCCTTCGCGTCGAACGCTTCGCCCGCCGGCTTGCTCTCGATCTCGCGCTCGTAGAGGTTGTTCTTGATGAACTCCCGAAGCTCGTCGGCGCGCAGGTCCTGACCGTTCAGAGTTGCGACGACCGTCGAATCGACCGCGCCGTCCACCGAAGAGCTGCTCGCGTCTTGCTGCTGACACGCCAGAGCGGCGAGCGCGAGCACGAGCGGGATGATCGAGAGTCGTCGCATTTTCGAGGCCCTCCCTGAAGCGGTCGGCGAGTCTAGCCTTGTATCCCGGGGCTTGCCCGGAGAGAATCCCGGCCGTGCAACCCGCGATCTCCGAGCCCCTCGAGTCCAATGCAACGGCTGCGAAAGGGATGGAGTCCGAGCGGTTGCCGCTCGGCATCAAGCTCGCCTTCGGCGCGCCCGCCTTCGCAGGTGCAGCCATGGCGATCCCCCTCGCGATCCACCTGACGATCTTCTACTCGGACGTGATCCTCGTACCCCTCGGTGTGATCGCGCTCGCGAAGTCGCTCGGCCGCGCGTTCGATGCGCTGACCGATCCGCTGATGGGTTGGGTCACCGATCGCACGCGCACGCGCTGGGGACGCCGCCGGCCGTGGATCGCGCTCGGCGCACCGGGTGCGGGTCTCGCGTTCCTGGCCATGTTCGCGCCGCCCGAATCGTTCGGCCCCGCGGCCGCAGGCGCGTGGCTCGGCGTGATGTACATCGTGTACTCGATCTTCCAGACCATTTATCAGATCCCCAACTACGGTCTGGGTGCGGAGCTCACGCTCGACTACCGCGAGCGCAACAGCGTGTTCAGCTGGGAGCAGGCGTTCTCGGTCGCGGGAACGCTGTTCGCGTCCGCGGTTCCGGGGCTGCTCGCGGCGCAGCTTGGCGCGCGGCGCGGTTACTTCTGGTTCGCGGCCGTGTTCGGCGGCCTGCTGGTCGGCTTGATGTGGAACCTGGTGTTCCGAGTGCGCGAGCGCGCGAGCTTTGTAACGCGTCCGCCGAACCCGCTCGTGCCGGGCGTGCGGCGCGTGCTGCGCAACCGCGCGTTCCGGCTACTCGTCACGGTGTACGTGATCGGCGCACTGACCGGCGCGATCCCGGGCACGCTGATGCCGTACTTCGTCACCTACGTGCTGCGGCCGGAAGGCGAGCCGCTGCGCTGGATCTCGCTCTATCTGGTGCTGTACTTCGGCACGGGTCTTTTGTGTCTGCCGCTCTGGGTCTGGCTCGCCAACCGGATCGGCAAGAAGGCGACCTGGTTGTTCTCGTTCATCTCGGGCGGCACCGGTTCGCTCGGACTGTTCTTCGTGCCGGAGGGCGCGACCGTGCTGTTCGGCTGGATCCTGGTCTGGGCCGGCTCGTCGTTCGCGGCGCGTCTGTTCCTGGGTCCGTCGATCCAAGCCGACGTGATCGACTACGACGAGCTGCTGACCGGCAAGCGCCGCGAGGCGCAGTACGGCGGCCTGTGGTCGATCATGACCAAGTTCGCGGTGATCCCGTCGCTCACGATTCCGCTCGCGGTGCTCGCGGCGTACGGCTACGAGCCCAACGTCGAGCAGACCGACGACGTGAAGCTCGTGATCCGCTCGATCTTCGCGCTCGCGCCGGCGATGACGGCGGTGATCGCATTCAGCTTCGCCTGCTTCTTCCCGATCACGCAAGCCGTTCATCAGGAGATCCAGGACGGGGTCGCGGCACACCGCCGCGGCGAGAGCGTGATCGATCCGGTGAGCGGCGCGCGGCTCGCGCCGCCGCGCGATCGCGGCGTGGGCGAGGACGCAGGCTGGTTCCTCGATCACTTCAGCAAGGGCGAGCTGCGCCGCACGCTCGGCTCCGGTCCCGCGACGCTGGTGCGCGACGCTTCGTTCTGGCTCGCGGTGTCGCTCACGCTGTGCGTGGGCGGCGCGACCTACGTGTTCGAGACCGTGCGCACGCTCTCGGCCGAGCCGGGGCTCCTGCCCGTGCTGGCGCTGATCGTCGCGGGGCTCAGCTTCAACGCGGTGGTCTTCCACCTGGTGCGTCTGCGCGCAGCACTCGTGCACCTGCGCCGGCCGTTCGACGCCGCGACACTCCGCGCCCACATCGGGGCGCCGTGACTCGCTAGCGCTTCAGTCCGCCGAGGAATTCGAGCAGGGCCTTGTTGGTGACGTCGGGCGCTTCCTGCTGGTTCCAGTGCCCCGCGCCCTCGATCAGCACCTTGCCGCGCAGATCGCTGCAGAACGTCGGCAGCATCTGCACCATCGGGCCTTCGCCCTCGCCGCCGGGTCCGGTCACCACGCCGTCGCGCAGACCGCCGATGAAGAACGACGGCACCGCGACCTTCGCGTCGGCCCAGGGCGCGAGCAGCTCCCAGTTGCGGTCGAAGTTCCGGTACCAGTTCAGGCCGCCGCGGAAGCCGCGGCGCGCGAACTCGCCCGCGTAGAAGTCGAGGTCGGCGGAGCTGAGCCAGCTCGGCAGCTGCGCGGGCTCCTTCATGCCGGTGAGGAAGCCCGACGTCTTGGGCAGATCCATGTTCCACTTCTCTTCGCGCGGCACCGAGCCCGACGCGCTGTACAGCATCATGCGCATGGTCTTCTTCGGATCGGCGTCGAGCTCGCGCTCCGCCTTGCCCGGCTCCTGGAAGTACAGGATGTACATGAAGCGATCGCCGGCCAGCGCCTTGAACATCTGCGTGGGCGGCATCGGTCCGCGCGGGAAGAACGGCACGCTCATGCCGCACACCGAGCTGAAGCGTTCGGGCCGCAGCAGCGCCGCGTTCCACGCCACGATCGAGCCCCAGTCGTGGCCGACGATCGTGCAGGTGCGCGCGCCGAGCGCATCGAGCACGCCGACCATGTCGCCGATCAGGTGGAATACGGTGTAGCGGTCGATCTCGGCCGGCGCGTCGCTCTGTCCGTAGCCGCGCATGTCGGGCGCCACGGCGTGATAGCCGGCGGCCGCGAGCGCGGGAAGCTGGTGGCGCCACGAGTACCACGACTCGGGAAAGCCGTGGCACAAGAGCACGAGCGGTCCAACGCCCGCCTCCGCGATGTGCAGGTTGATGCCGTTGGTCTGGATCGTGCGGTGTTTGATCTCGCTCATGGCGATGGACGTTACCACGGCGCCCAGCCAGCCTGCGCGACACGGCCGCCGTTCAGGTGGCTTCGGTGCACACGAACGAGGACTTGCCCAGCGGGAACTCGGTCGACTGGATCGCGACGAAGCCGGCCTGCGCGAGCAGTCGTTCGACCTCGTCGACGCTGCGCAGCGTGTAGACCGTCGCGGGAAGTTCGGCGAGCGCGCTTTGGTCTCGCGGCCGGTAGCCGAGCAGCACGCGGCCGCCGGGACGCAGCACGCGTCGGATCTCGCGCAGCTCCGTGAGCGCGTCGCTCCAGAAGTACAGCACGTGCACGGCGAAGGCGGCGTCGAAGCGAGCGTCCGGATAGGGAAGGGAGTGGCTGCTCGCGAGCGAGATCTCGGCCTGTCCGGCTTCGATCCAGCGACGCAAGCGCCGCCGCGCCAGCCGGACCATCACTTCCGATGGATCGATCCCCGCGAGGAAGCCGAACGGCGCTCGCGCGATCTGGCGAAGCGTCCGTCCGTGGCCGCAGCCGACTTCCAAAACCGATTCGCCCGCTCGAACCGCCAGCCGCTCGCTGGCGATCCGATTCGCGTTCGCGGTGTCGAAGGACATCACCCGCGCCACGATCTCGCCAAGCCACCCGCTGGGTTGGCGCGACTGGCGTGCGATCCGTTGAGTCTTCGCCATGTCGTTCCTAGCCGTCCCTTCTCATCAGTGCGCCGATCAGAAACGCGAGCACCGTTCGCCGCGCAGAGGACTCGTCGATGGACTGCGGTGACGGATCCCAGTGTCGGTGGACGGCCCAGAACACGAGCGTCTCGAGCACGATCCGCGCCGCGACTGCGCCGTCCTCGAAGCGCTGCAGTCGCCCGCGGCGCGCGCGGTCGTCGAGATAGCGGCCGAGCAGCGCGAGCGCGCCCTCGCGACCCGCGCCGTGCCAGAGCTTCGCCAGCTCGGGATAGTCGTGCGCGCAGCGGTCGAGCAGCTTGATCGCGGTGCGATGGCGAGCGAGCGCGTCGTAGATTTCGCCCAGCACCGTCTCGAGCTCGGCGCCGACATCGCTGACTCGCGCTCGAGCGAGCGCTGCGATCAGCGCCGGCAACGTGCCTTCCTCCGCGAGGCGCGTCGCGACCATCTCGAGAGTCGCCTCCGGCTTCGGCGTGACGACGGGCAGCGTCTCGGGCAGGTCGATGCGGTCCGTGTGATCCGCGTGCCGCAGCACGCAGTCGAACAGCGCTTCTTTGCTCTCGACGTAGGTGTAGATCGAGCCCTTGGCCAGACCCATCCGCGCCGCCACGTCGGCGATCTGCGTGCGCCGGTAGCCCTGCTCGAGGAACACGGCGGTGGCGGCTTCGACCAGGTCGTGAAAGCGGTCCTTGGGAATGGAGCGCGACATCGACGACGATCATACTTGACCAAATGGGTCAGTCAAGTAGGATGGGCCGCCTACTGGAGGCCTGACGATGCGAGCGATCCTCGAACGCCTGATCTTCCCCGCGGTTCTCGCGGGCACGCTGGTTCTGTTTCACGGGCTGCTGCGGCTGGGCATCGAGCCCGGCCTGGCGTTCCTCGCCTTCAGCGTGGTGAACGTCGCGGCGGTGGCGATGCTCGAGATCGCGTTCCCGCTGCGCGCGGAGTGGTCGTGGTGGAACGACCGCCAGTCCCTGAACGACATCGTGCACGGCGCTTCGAACCTGCTGGGTGCGCGCATCGGCGAGGCGGCGCTCGGCGGTCTCGTCACCGTGGTCGCGGCGTTGCTCGCGAGCGGCGGCGGGGTGTGGCCGATCGAGTGGCCGCTTGCGCTTCAGCTCGCGCTTGCCGTCGTGCTGGCGGACTTCAGCGACTGGGCGAAGCACTGGGCGTACCACCACGTGCGTTGGCTCTGGCCGATCCACGCGCTTCACCACGACGTGGGTCGCATGCACGTGCTGAAGGGCATGCGCCTGCACCTCGTCGAGACGACGATCCGATTCACCGTCATCAACGCGCCGCTGCTCGCGCTGGGAGCGCCCGCCGAAGTGCTGCTCTGGTATGGCGCGCTCTTGCAAGTCCTCGGCAGCTTGAACCACTCCAATCTCGCGGTGCGACTGCCGCGCTTCTGCGACTTCGCCTTCACGACCCCGGACGTGCACCGGCTGCACCACGGGCTCGAGCCCGAATTCGGGCGCTCGAACCTTTCGCCCGTCACGCTGCTGCCGGACCATCTGTTCGGCACGTTCCGCGATCCCGCGCGGCATGTGCTGCGCAGCGTCGGCATCGAGGACACCCCGATCCCGGCCCACCTGCTGAAGCAGTTCGCAGCTCCGCTCTACTGGACGCCCTTGCTGCGCCGCGTGCCGAAAGCTGCGATCGCGGCGCTCGCCGCCACTCTGCTCGCCGCGGTCTCGTTCGAAGCATTCGCCGCGGAGACCGCCGACTGGCCCTGGACGGAGGGCGCGCCCGGCGGCGGACGCTACACGCCGCTCACCGACATCACGCGTGAAAACGTGACGCAGATCCGTGTCGCGTGGACCTATCGCCACGGCGACTTCTGGGAGGGCAGCTTCCCGCTGCATGTGAACCGCGGCACCGCGTTCGAGTCGACGCCGATCGTCGTCGACGGCCGCCTGTTCTTCACCACGCCGCGCAACCGCGTGATCGCGCTCGATCCCGAGACCGGACGCGAGCTCTGGACCTTCGATCCCGAGCTCGAACCCGGCCGGGCCTACGCGAACATGTGGATCAATCGCGGCGTCGCGTACTGGCGCGACGGAGCCGCCGCCGCGAATGCTCCGTGCGCGCGCCGCCTGCTGCTGGGGACTCTCGACGCGCGCCTGATCGCGCTCGACGCCGCGAGCGGCAAACCCTGCGCCGGCTTCGGCGTCGACGGAGAGGTCGATCTGCGCATCGGCATCGCTCCGCTCTACGACGACTGGGAGTACAACGTCACCTCGCCGCCGACCGTCGTCGGAGACGTCGCGATCGTCGGGTCTGCGATCGCCGACACGCTGCGCCCCGACGCGCCGCCGGGCGACGTGCGCGCGTTCGACGTGCGCACCGGCGAGCTGCGCTGGACCTTCCACACCATCCCGCACGGGGGCGAGCCCGGCCACGAGACTTGGGAGAGCGGGACGCGTCTGACCGGCGCGACCAACGTGTGGTCGACGATCACCGCGGACCTTGCACGCGGTTGGGTGTTCCTGCCCGTCAGCACGCCGAGCAACGACTACTTCGGCGGCGACCGGCTCGGCGATAACCTCTACTCCGACTCCGTGGTCGCGCTCGATGCGGCGACGGGCGCACGCCGTTGGCACTTCCAGACCGTGCACCACGATCTCTGGGACTACGACCTCGCCGCGCCGCCCGTGCTGGTCACGCTCGAGCGCGACGGCAAGCCGGTCGACGCCGTCGCGCAGGCGACCAAGAACGGCTTCGTGTTCGTGCTGAACCGCGAGACGGGCGAGTCACTATTCCCGATCGAGGAGCGGCCGTCGCCGCAGAGCGATCTGCCGGGCGAGCGCAGCGCACCGACCCAGCCCTTTCCGCTCGCGCCGCCGCCGCTCGTTCCCCAACGGCTCGACGCGAACGATCTGTACGCGCCGACGCCCGAGCACCTCGCGGCCTGCCGCGCGCAGCTCGCCGAGCTGCGCAACGACGGTCTGTTCACGCCGCCGACGCTGACCGGCTCGATTGCCTATCCGTACGCGGGCGGCGGCGCGAATTGGTCCGGTGCGACCTGGGATCCGGTGCGCCGATTGCTGGTCGTGCCCACGGCGAATCTCGCGCACGTGATCAAGCTGAAGGAAGTCGCGGATCGGGCCGAGGGCGGCGCCGCGGACGTGAAGCCGCTGCACGGCGCCTCGCCACGTGTCGCCTGGTGGCTGCTCACCGGCCGCGGCACCGGCGAGCGCTACTGGCTGAGCCCTTTGCTCGGACGAACGCTACTCCAACACGACGGTGTGCCGTGCAACCGGCCACCGTGGGGGAGCGTGGTCGGCGTCGATCTCGCGCGCGGAACGATCGCGTGGCGCGCGTCGACGAGCGTCGCGGACGACGACCCGGGCGAGGCCGGCTACGGCCCCGCACTCGCGACCGCGAGCGGACTCGTGTTCCACTCGGGCACCAAGCGACCCGTGCTGCGCGTGCACGACGCGGACACGGGCGAACGAATCTCGACGCTGGCGCTACCCGCGGGCCTTCACGCGGGACCGATCAGCTACAAGCTGCGTCCCGACGGCAAGCAGTTCCTGGTAATCGCGCCGGGCGGCCACGTGGGCGTCGGCTCGCCGCTCGGCGACCACGTGATCGCGTACACGTTGCCCGGCCGCGGCGCGGCGCCCTGATCGCGCGGCCGCGAGCGGAGTTGCATCGCGAGCCGATCGCACGGAAGCTGTGCGCCAGCGAGGAGGCCGAATGCCGATCGTCCACACCGAGAGGCTGCGCGTGAACTGGGTCGACACCGACGCCAGCGGACGCATCCACTACACCGCCGCGCTGCGCTACTTCGAGATCGCCGAGCACGGCCTGATGCGCGCGCTGATGGGCGCGCGCGAGACGTCCGGCGAGCGCCATTTCTCGATGCCGCGCGTGCACGTCGAGGCCGACTACAAGCTCGCGCTGCGCTACGCCGACGAGTTCACCTGCAGCGCGCGCGTCGAGAAGCTCGGCACCACCTCCGCGACCTACGCCTACGAGATCCGCACCCTCGCCGGCGAGCTCGCGATCAGCGGTCGGATCGTGGCGGTGACGACGGACATGACTGGCAGCAAGACGCCGCTGCCGGCGGAGCTGCGCGAGATGCTCCAGCGGGCGTTGTAACGCGCTGCGCAGCTTCAGAGATCGAGCGGGATCAACAGCATCGCGATCACCGACACCACGAAGCACACGGCGGTGACCAGCAGCGTGTAGCCGACCACGTCGCCGAAGCGCATGCGCGCGATCGCCAGGATCGGGATGGCGAAGAAGGGCTGGATCAGGTTCGTGGTCGAGTCACCGTAGCCGTAGGCGAGCACGGTCGTGACCGGCGAGACGCCGAGCGCGGCGGCGGCCGGCAGCAGGAACGGCGCTTCGATCAGCCACTTCGAGCCGCCCGACGGCACGAACAGATTCATCACCGCGGAGTAGACGTAGACCGCGAGCGGGAACGTGCCCGGCGTCGCGTAGGTCGCGAACAGCTCGGCGAGCCAGCGGCCGAGGTGCGCGTCCTGCATCAGCCCGAAGATCCCCGCGTAGAACGGGAATTGCACGATGATGCCCCAGGCGGCGTCGACGCCGTCGCGGCACGCGCGCAGGAACGGCAGCGGGCGTCCGTGCAGCAAGAGCGCGGCGAGCAGGAACACGGTGTTGTACGCGTTGATGTTCCAGGTCGAGCCGAAGCCGCGCGTCACCAACGAGTGTAGCAGCGGGTAGCCGAGCAGGAGCGCGGCGAGCCAGACCCAGACGCGCCAGGAATCCATGCGCCCCGCGGGCGAGTCGACCGGCGGCTCGTCGGCGCGCGGCTTGGGCAGGATCGCGTCCGCCTGCTGCGGCGAGAGCACGAGTGCGCCCGCGCGCGGGTGCAGCGCGATGATGCACGCGAGCCCGACCGCGCCGATGATCGCGATGTAGACCAGGTTGAAGGTGCTGAACAGCGTCTCCGTGACCGGGTAGAGCCGCGTCACGAGCGGCGGGCCGCTGGCCGGCTCGAGCATCGGATTTCCCGGCGTCGCCAGGATCAGCGGGGCGGAGCCGGAGAGTCCGCCGTGCCAGACCGTCCCGACCCCCAGATAGGAGGCGGCGATCAGGACGCGGACATCGGCGCGCGGGTTCCGGCGCACGATGAAGGGCAGGAAGAGCGCGCACGCGACCAGGCAGATCGCCCAGTTCAAGTACGCGGTCGCAATCGAGAAAAGGCCCGCGAGCAGGACCGCCTGCAGGGGCTTGGCCGGGTCCGGCAGTCCGGCCAGCCGATCGAGCGCGCGGTACACCGGCCGCGAGACCACGCAGGCGTGCGCCGCGACCATCGCCAGGCTGAACTGCATGGCCAAAGTGAGGAGGCTCCAGACCCCGTTGCCCCAAGCGAGCAGGGCCTCCTGCACCCCCGCGCCGGCGCCCAGGACCGAGAGCGCGAAGGCGCCGGCCGTGAGCGCCATACAGATCACCCAGGCGTCCGGCACCCAGCGCTCGGAGAACCGCGAGAGGCCGGCGCCGAGCTCCCGGAAGCTGTCGAGCGCGCGCGCGCGATCTGGCATGCTCCCCCCCGCCCGAGGCCATTATAGACAGGCCGCCGGCAGCGAACCGGCAGCTCGGGAAGAGGACTTCACCTCGGGGTGGGGTGGGAATTACACTCTCACTTCCCCGATCGGTGATGCGGCG
>JANNLG010000024.1:0-45848 GCA_031396695.1 Deltaproteobacteria bacterium | reverse complement strand
CGCCGACGTGGCGCTGCACCGCGTGAAGGAAGAGGGCCGCGGGCAGCACCAGTTCTACTCGCCCGAAATGAAGGCCGGCTCGCTCGAGGGCATGCGCCTCGAGGTGCTGCTGCGCGAGGCGCTCGAGCGCCGCGAGTTCGTGCTGTATTACCAGCCGCAGATCGACGTGGAGAAGCGCGAGCTGATCGGCTGCGAAGCACTCCTGCGCTGGATCCAGCCGGAGCACGGCATGATCTCGCCGGCCGACTTCATCCCGATCGCCGAGGAGAACGGTCTGATCGTGTCGATCGGCGAGTGGGTGTTGCGCGAGGCGTGCGAGCAGAAGCGCGCCTGGGAGCGCGCGGGTCTGGGCAGCTTTCCGATCGCGGTGAACGTGTCGCGACGGCAGTTCCGCGGGGCCGACTTCGAACGCCAGGTCGAGGTGATCCTGCGCGAGACGCGGCTCGCGCCCGATCACCTCGAGATCGAGATCACCGAGAACGCGCTGATGGACGACGTGCAGCAGACGCTCGCTTCACTGCGCAGCCTGCGGCGCATGGGCGTCGGACTCGCGATCGACGACTTCGGCACCGGCTATTCGAGCCTGTCGGTGCTCGGCCAGTTTCCCGCGAACCGGCTGAAGATCGACCAGGCCTTCGTGCGCGACATCGCGCGCGAGTCGCGTCGCGCCGCGATCACGCGCGCGGTGCTCGCGGTCGCCGTCGAGCTCGGCCTCGACGTCGTGGCCGAGGGCGTCGAGACCACCGAGGAGCGCGACTTCCTGGTGGAGCTCGGCTGCGCGCGCATGCAGGGCTACCTGTTCGGACGCCCGGTTCCCGCCACCGAGTTCGCTTCGGTCTGGGCCGACGGGGGAGAACTACCCGAGTAGTCCCGCTTCGCGGCGAATTTCGCCGCGATAGGCGCGCATGTCGATCGTCTGGCCGTTGATACGCGCGCGTTCGGCTGCGAAGCCCAACAGGTGACTCTCGAGCGCGGAGCTTCCGCTCGCGCGCACGCGCTCGGGTGCATCCTGCTCGACCACCTCGCAGAAGTGTTCGAGCAGGCCGTGATCGCCGCCGGAGTGTCCGAAGGGGGAGGTCTCGATGCGGATCGACTCGACCTCCGTCGAGCCGTGGCGCGACAGCTCGATCACGCCGCGCTGCAGCACGCCGCGCAGCTCGCCCTGGCTGCCCGACACGCGCACGGTGCGCAGCTCCTCCGACGCCGTTCCGTGTACCCCGAGCGTGGCGGTGAGCCCGTTCTCGAACTCGGCCGCGACCACCTGGTGGTCGACCACGTCGTTGTCGCAGCGGAACACGCAGCGGCCGTAGGGGCCCGCCGAGAGCGCGAGCTCGCGCGCCGCGCGGGTCGGGTCCGGCGACAGATCGCTCCACGGCCAGTGGCGCGCCGTTCGATCGTCGGGCCCGAGATAGAAGCGCTCTGCATCCCAAGCACAGCTCGCTTGCACCGGGCAGGCGGCGCTGCAGCGCTCGGGCGCGCCGGCGGGCGCGAGCTCGGGCCGGTAGACGCCGAGCGATCCGAACGACGCGAGCCGCGTGGCCGGGCTCGCGGCCAGCCAGGCCAGGAGATCCAGATCGTGGCAGCTCTTGGCCAGCAGGAACGGCGCCGCGAGCTCGCGATTTCGGAACTTCCCGCGCACGTACGAGTGCGCCATGTGCCAGTAGGAGACGTGCTCGCGCAGATCGATCATCGTCACGCGGCCGACGCGTCCGCTCGAAACCAGCTCGTGCACCTTGGCGTAGAACGCCGTGTAGCGCAGCACGTGCCCGATCTGCAGGATGCGCCGCGCGCGCTCGGCCGCGTCCGTCACGCGCACGCACTCGGCGGGCGTCGGCGCGATCGGCTTCTCGAGCAGCAGGTGGTAGCCGGCCCCGAGCGTGGCGAGCGCCGGCTCGACGTGCTCGGTGTCGCCGGTCGCGACGATCGCGGCGTGCGCGGTCGGTCGCGCCGCGACCAGCGCGCGCCAGTCCGAGAACACCCGCTCCGCCGCCAGGCCGTGCTCGGCTGCGACCGCACTGCGCCGCGCCTCGATCGGCTCCGCGAGCGCCACCACGCGCATCTTGTGCGGGTTCCGCTTCGCGTACGCACCGAACACCGCGCGTCCGCGATTTCCGGCCCCGATCAGCACGACGTCGATGGGCGGCATGGCTGCGGCATTCTACCGGGTCCGCGTTCGCGATCGCGTTCGTCCACGCGGTCTCGCGCACAGAGGTACGATGGTCGAATGCAAATCGTCAGCCGGCTTCCGCAGCTGCTCGTGTTCGCTCTGCTCGGCTGCTCGCGCGCCCTGTCACCGCACGACTTCCCGGCCGACGCCTGGGTGGTCGAGCGCACCGGCGAGCGCGAGGTCGCGATCGTCTGGAACGGGAAGGGCGAGGCGCCCCACGGGAGCGTGTTCGTGCAGACCGAGCCCGCACCTGAACCGAAGGGCGAGGCCGCCGCGGAGCTCCGCTCCGGTCGTGCGGTGCTTTCCGAGCTGCCGCTCGATTCGCGTCCCTACTTCACGATCGTCGCGGCGGGCGAGTCGCGCGGCGTGGTGGTGGCCGAGCGCGTCTTGCCGCTCGACGGCGCGCACAACTTTCGGGATCTCGGCGGCTACGCGACCGCCGACGGCCGGCGCGTGCGCTGGGGCAGGGTGTACCGCTCGGACGACATCTCCGAGCTCTCGGACGAGGATCTCGACTACCTCGGGCGACTCGGCTTGCGGCTGGTGTGCGACTTTCGAAGCGACGCCGAACGCGCGGACTCGCCCGATCGGCTGCCGACTCCGGCGCCGGAGACCGCGCTGCTCTCGATCTCCGACACCACGGTCGATCCAGCCGAGCTGCGCGAGCGCATTCTTTCCGGCGACCTCGGCGAGCTCGACTTCGCGAAGGTACTGATCGACGGCAACCGCAGCTTCGCGAGTCGCTTCACCGACCGGTACCGCGAGATGTTCGAGCGGCTCGGCGACGCGCAGGGACTGCCCGCACTGCTCCACTGCACCGCCGGCAAGGACCGCACGGGCTTCGGCGCCGCGCTCGTGCTGCTCGCGCTCGGCGTGCCCGAGCAGACCGTCTACGACGACTACTTGCTCACCAACGCCACCACCGCGGCTCGCAGCGAGCGCGTGCTCTGGTTCATCCGCCTGCGCTCGTTCGGCCGCGCGGACGTGGAGCGGATCCGGCCACTCTTCGAGGCGCGGCGCGAATACCTGTCGGCGGGCCTCGACGAGGTCGAGCGCGGCTTCGGCGACGTCGACCGCTATCTGCGCGACGCGCTCGGCGTCGATGACGCGAAGCGCGCGCAGCTGCAGAGCGCGCTTCTAGACTGAGCGCACCGTGCTCGCGATCACGAGCTGCGCGGCGAAGTAGAGCGGCAGTCCCCAGGCGCGATTCCAGAAGGCGCTCGACACGAAGCGATCGCGCGCGACCGCCAGATCCGAGAGGTAGAACATCGTCGCGCCGAGCGGGATCATGGCCGAGTCGGGCGCGGCGCCGGCCGAAGCGACCCACATGGCGCTGATGACGCCCATGTACGCATACACGGGGATCACCATGTCGGCGGGCAAGTGCGGGCGCAGCCAGCGAAACACGCGCAGCAGCACGAGCCCCGCGACGACGGCGCAGACTCCCGCCAGGACTGCGCTCTCGAAACGCAGCAGGAACGCGACGAGATAGGCGACGTGGCCGAGACCGAATGCCGCGACGCCGGCTTGAAACACGCGCGGCATTCCGTGCGGAATCAACAGCACGTCGCCGCACAGCGAGAGCACGAGCCCCGCGAGCACGACGCGGCCGTAGCCGCTCTCGAGCGCGCCGAACGCGAGCGCCGCCGCGACGAAGCAAAGGGCCGCGGCCGGCTTCGCGAGCCAGACGCCGAGGCGCGCTGCGCGGTACTCTGCGACGAGCAGCGCCGCGACGCAGGCGGTCATGGCTGCGACGAACCCCACACGCGCACTCTAGCAGCGCAGGAGCTCACGTGATCGATCTCTACACCGCCCCGACGCCGAACGGCTGGAAGGTTTCGATCGCGCTCGAAGAGCTCGGCCTGCCGTACCAGGTCCACCCGATCCGACTCGAGAAGCTCGAGCAGAAGGAGCCCTGGTTCCTGGCGCTGAACCCGAACGGCCGCATCCCCGCGATCGTCGACCGCTCGAACGGCGACTTCGCGGTCTTCGAGTCGGGCGCGATCCTGATCTACCTGGCGGAGAAGACCGGCCGCCTCCTGCCGATCGAGCCGAAGGCGCGTTCGGTCGCGCTGCAGTGGCTGATGTTCCAGATGTCCGGCGTCGGTCCGATGCAGGGCCAGGCGAACGTGTTCTTTCGCTACGCGCCCGAGAAGATCCAGTACGCAATCGACCGCTACCAGAACGAGACCAAGCGGCTGTACACCGTGCTCGACCAGCGCCTTCGCGACAACGAGTTCCTGGCGGGCGACTACTCGATCGCGGACATTTCCACCTGGCCGTGGGTCTCGATCCACGCCTGGGCGGGCATCGAGATCGGCGACCTTCCGCATCTCGCGAGCTGGCTCGAGACGATGGGCAAGCGCCCGGCCGTGCAGAAGGGACGCGCGGTGCCGACGCCGATCGATCCGAATGCACGCCCCGACGACGTGAAGAAGACCGGCGCGCGCATCCTGGTCTAGTCGCGGCGCTCGCCTGCGCGCGAGCTGCGTGTCTTTTGCGCGCGGAACGCGCGTCTGATGCGCGCGAGTTGCGGGTCGGCGTAGGCGGCGCGTTCCCGGCTCAACCTGACGACGCACAGCGTCGAGAAGGAGGTCTGCGCTCCCCCGGCGCACGGAGACCTCCCCATGCCGCGACGTTGGCTCGCGATCGTCGCGGGCGCAGCCCTGCTGCCCGCGTGCGCGAACCACGTACGCTACTCGAGCGACGCGTTCGAGACCAAGGCGCAGGAGGTCGTGCACATCGCCACGGTGGTCGAGCCGCCGGCGCCGGTTCTGACGTCGCCCGATGTCGACCTCGAGCTGCTCGCGGACGAGACTGCGGTCGTGCGCAAGCTGCGCACGCGCGTGCGCTTCGACGAGTACACGCCGTACAAGTCGGGCTACGAGCTGTGGGAGGTGCCGGTCGGCACCGTCTGTCTGCCGATCCTGCTGATCGCGCGCGTGGTCGACTTGGTGGGCTTCGGTCTGGTTCCGGACGAGAGCTTGGACGAGTTCGCAAGCTTCACGTTCGCGGCCATGAATCCGCTCCTGAATACCGAATCCGACTCGCGTCTGCGGCGCAACGAGGTCTCGCGCGAGACCGAGGAGCTCGACAGCCAGGTGCGCCGCGCGCTGAAGCCGCTGGCTGGCGCGCCCGTCGCGCTCTCGCTCGACGCGCGCAAGCCGCTGGCCTTCACGAGCGATGCGCGCGGGCGGGTTCGCCTGGAGCTGCTGGCGATCGCGCCGGACACGCTGCCCGGACGCCCGCGCTCGCTGCGCGTTTCGGTCGAGGGCGAGGGGAAGCGCGATCGCCAGGTGGTCGAGCTGCCGATCTCGCACGCGCTCTCCGCACGGCTCGTGCAGGCCATGGCGTCGCGAAGTCGCGCCAAGTCGCCCGGTGCTTCGCCCGAGGCGATCGGCCGCTCGCTCACAGAGCTCGACGCGCTCGGCTTCGCGTCGAGCGCGCTCGCGCTCGAGAACGAGCTGCGCGCACGCGCGGGCGCGAACCCCGCCTGGCTCGCGCGTCTCGACGCCGCCTTGCACCCCTAGGGCGTCGGCGCTTGCACGTTCCGGCTTCCTGTATGATCGCGGCGTGGCACGCGCGCGCAGCAACGGGATCGAGCTCGAGTACGAGGTGATCGGCAACCCGACCGATCCGCCGCTGCTGCTGATCATGGGGCTCGGCGGTCAGCTGATCGCGTGGGACGACGAGTTCGTGCTCGGGCTGGCGCGCCGCGGGCACTTCGTGATCCGCTACGACAATCGCGACGTCGGTCTCTCGACCCGCTTCGACGCCGTGTCGGTTCCGCCCGTCGTCGAGCTGCTCGCGAAGACGCGCGCGGGCGAGCGGGTCGCGGTGCCGTACCTGCTGCGCGACATGGCGAACGACGCCGCCGGCCTGCTCGACCACCTCGAGATCGATTCCGCGCACGTGGTGGGGGCGTCGATGGGCGGCATGATCGCGCAGTCGCTCGCACTCCAGCACCCGCAGCGCGTGCGCACGCTCGTGTCGCTCATGTCGTCGACCGGCAATCCGGAGCTGCCGCCGGCCAAGCCCGAGGCAATGGCGCGGCTGATGCTGCCCGCACCGCCGGAGCGCGCGAGCTACATCGAGCACATGCTCGCATCGCAGCGCGTCATGTCGGGATCCGGTTTCCCGTTCGATGTCGAAGCCGGGCGTCGGCTGGCCGGCCGGCTCTTCGACCGCGCCTTCTATCCCGCCGGAGCCGCGCGACAGATCGCGGCGGTGCTCTCGTCGGGCAGCCGCAAGGACGCGCTCACGGGCTTGCGCGTGCCCACGCTCGTGATTCACGGCATCGACGACCCGCTAGTGCCCGTCGAGGCCGGCGTCGACACGCACGAGGCGATTCCCGGCAGTGAGCTGCTCCTGATCGACGGCCTCGGACACAACCTGCCACGCGGTGTCTGGCCGACCGTGATCGACGCCATCCAGAAACTCGTCGCGCACTCGAGCTGAGATGGACGCGGCGCTGCTCGGCTGGCTGTTCTTCTCCATCGCCGCCGGCACCGCGGCGTTCCTGTTCCAGCGCATGCGCGCATCGGAGGCGAGTGTCGCGGCACTGCGCGCGCAGGCCGGCACAGCGGACAGCTATCTCGAGGAGCTTCAGAAGCGCCTGGAGCAGACCAAGAGCGATCTGCGCTCGCGCGGTGAGGAGCTCGCCGAGCTGCGCAAGAAGCACGACAAACTGAAGAAGCGCGCCGGTGACTCGCTCGAAGAAGAGAAGGCGCTGCCCGCGCGCATCCGCACGCTCGAAGCGGAGCTGGTGGCCGAGCGCACCGATTCGCGCGCCGCGCGCGACGAGATCGTGCGGTTGCACGGCGAGCTCGAGCGCGCCGCCGCCGAGCTCGCGCGCGAACAGACCCGTGCCGCGCAGCTCGTGCCACCGACCGACCGGAGCGAGCTCGACGGTCTGTCCCGCCGCGCGAGCGACGCCGAGGCGAAGCGCGAGAGGCTCGCGGCCGAGCTCGAGACCGCGCGTCACGACGTCGCGAAATACAAGGGACGCTGGGAGACGCTCGACAAGGCCTACGTGATTCTGCGCGGCGAGCACGAGCTGAAGAAGGACGAGGTCCGCGCGCAACGCGTCGAGCTCGAGCGCCTGCGCACGCTCGAAGTGATCCTGCGCGCGCCGGAATCGACTTCCGAGGCGGAGCGCTAGCTAGCCGCGTCTCTCGATCCGGCGCTTCAGACTGCGGAAGCCGAGCGCGGCGACGCTCGAGAGCGCGGCGGAGAGGATCAACAGCGTGTCGCCCAGGCCCGCCCACGCGGGCAGCGTCAGCTCGGTGAACGGCAGCGGCCTCGCGCTCCAACCCAGATACAGCGCCATGCCGAGGAACGGCGCGATCGCGCCGCGGATCCCGGTCAGGGTGACGTGCACGCCCATGTACAGCCCGGCGCGCGCGCTCGGCGCGAAGTCGTTGTGCCCGATGTTCCAGGCCAGCCCACCGCCGCTGCGCGCGGCGCCGTTCACGACCCGCGCGAGCGCGAGCAGAACGAGTGACTGGCCGATCGCACCCAGCCAGAGCAGCGCCTGCGCGAACGCGAACACCCAAGAGTGTACGGATCGGAAGCTCGACACGTGCACGCGATCCAGATACGCCGCCCAGAAGGGGATGGCCACGACCGAGAGCGCGAACGGAATCACGATCATGATCCCGATCGATTCGGCGTAGCTCGCACCCATCTGGCGCGAGACAAGGTAGAGCAGCGGCGCCTCGGTCATCATCGCCGCTGTGCCGAGCAGCATCTGCCAGGCCATGAAGCGCGCGAAGTCGCCGTCTTCCCGGAGGACCGAGATCACGCCGCCGCGTTCCTTGCCATCGCCATCGGCCGCGCGCTCCTCGTCGAGATGACCCGCTTCGCCCACGACCGGCACACGCGAGAACGCGAGCACGCCCAGCGCCGCGACCCCGGCGCCGATCGCATAGACCAGCCGGAAGCGCTCGGGATTGCCGTCGAGCAGTGCGCCGCCGGCCCAGGCCGTGGCGGCGATCCCGAGCGTGGAGACGACGGAGAGCCGCGCCGTGACCCGGCCGCGCGCCTCGCTCGGGTAGTTCAACGTCCATACGACACTGCGCAGCGTCACGATCCCGCCGAGCAGCAGCCGCGCGGCCACCAGCGCGCTCACCAGCAGCCAGGCACCGACGACGCCCTCGGGAACGCCTGCGACCAGCGCCACACAGAGCGCGAAGGCCGCCATCAGCGCGGTCGCAAACGGCACGCGTTGGCGGCCGTGCGCGAGGCGAGCCCAGAACGAACTCGACAAGTTCCCGAACATGGGTGCCGCGGTCACGAGCGCCAGCACCGCTGGGTGCACGTGGAAGAGCTTGTCGGCGATCACGCCGATGAAGCCTCCTTCCATCAGCGCCGGGCCGACGGTGAAGAACGCTTCGGTGAGGCGCTCGCGGCGATAGCCCGCGAGTGCGAGCGTGCCGAGCTCGGGACGGCGGAAGAGGTCGAGCGCGCTCACCGGCGCACTCATGTAGCAGAGCGAAGCGGCTAGTGCGCGTGCGGGGCCGTCCGGACCTCCGCCTGATCGAGTCCGCGCAGGCGGCGCAGGCGCGCGCGCAGCCAGTCCATCGCGTCGTCGAGAACCAGGTAGAAAACCGGCACGACCAGCAGCGTCAGCACGGTCGACGAGAGCATGCCTGCGCCCGAGGCGACCGCCATCGGCGCGCGCGTTTCCGCACCCGGGCCGATCCCGAACGCCGCGGGAATCACCGCGAAGATCATCGAGAGCGCGGTCATCAGCACCGGCCGCATGCGCACCGGCGCCGCGCGCCGCATCGCCTCGACCTTGTCGACGCCCTCGCGGCGCAGCTCGTTCGCGTAGTCGACCAGCAGGATCGAGTTCTTGGTCACCAACCCGAACAAGAGGATGATTCCGATCAGGCTGAACAGGTTGATGGTCTGGCCCATCACCAGCAGGCCGCCGAGCGCTCCCACCATCGCCAGTGGCAGCGCCAGCATGACCGTGATCGGGTGCAGCAGGCTCTCGAACTGCGCCGCCAGCACCATGTACACGATCAGGATCGCGAGTCCGATTGCGAGCCCGAACTCCTGCAGGCTTTCGAGAAACGCCTCGGCGCTGCCACCGAAGCGAACCGACACGCCCTCCGGCAGGATCTCGTCGGCGATCAAGCTGACCTTCTCGATCGCCTCGCCCACGGCAATTCCCTCGAGACCCGAGGAGACGGTCACGGAGCGTTGGCGCTGGTCACGGCTGATCGTCGACGGCGCGGCCCCGGTTTCGATCCGTGCGATGTTGCGCAGCTCGATCACGCCGCCGTCCTTGGTGCGCACGTAGAGCGCGCCGATCGCGTCGGGATCGCCGCGGAATTCCTCCGCGAGCCGGACGCGCACGTCGTAGCGGTGGCCACCATCCTTGAACTTCGCAATGTCGAGTCCGCCGATGCCCGCCTGCACGACCTGCGCGATGGTGCGCGCGTCGACGCCGACCGCGGCGGCCTTCTCCCGGTCCGGAATTACGCGCAGCTCCGGTAGCCCGACCTTCAGCGTCTTGGCCAGATCGACGAAGCCCGCCTCGGTCTCGAGCCGCTGGATGAACTGGTCGGAGAGGCGGTCGAGCTCGTCGATCTCGAGGTCGCCGCGAATCGAGAACTCGAGCTCGCCGTGGCCGCCACCCGACATCATCGACGACATGTCGGGCACGCGCACGTCGAGTCCCGGAATCGCGCCGAGCCCGTCGCGCGCCGCGGCCATGATCTCCTGCGCGCTGCGCTCGCGTTCGTGGGCGGGCTTCAGGATCGCGACCATCACGGCGTTGGTGACCTGTCCGGGACCGCCGGGTCCCGAGACGCCGATGCCCGCGAACAGCCCGTGGATCTCCGGCTGCGCGAGCATCCATTTCTCGGCCTGCTTCGCGCGCTCGAGCGTCCCCTCGAACGCAGTGCCGGGAGGAGTCTCCATCATCACGAAGATCCGGCCCTCGTCGGAGGGCGGAAAGAACTCGGCGTCGAGCTGCGTGCCGAGCAGGAGCGCGAACACGAACGAGGCCGCGGCGATGCCGAGCACCGCTGCGCGGTGCCCGAGCGCCCAGTCGAGCGCGCGCTTGTATTCGGTCTCCAGCCAGTCGAAGCCCTGCTCGAGCCGGTAGTAGAAGCCGCCGTGCGGACGCTCCTTGGGCGCGGGCATGCGCGCGGCCAGCATCGGGATCAAGGTCAGCGCGACGAACAGCGAGAACATCACCGACGCCGCGACCGTCAGGCCGAACTCACCCAGAAAGCTGCCGACGATGCCCTTCACGAAGGCGACGGGCAGGAACACCACCGCGATCGAGAGCGTCGACGCGGTGGCGGCGAAGGCGATCTGGCTCGCGCCTTTCGAGGCCGCCTCGTAGGGCGTCTCGCCCAGCTCGCGGTGCCGCTCGATGTTCTCGAGCACGATGATCGCGTCGTCGATCACGACCCCGACCGCGAGCGCGAGCGCGAGCAGCGTCATGGTGTTGATCGTGAAGCCGAAGATCCAGATCACGCCGAAGGCCGGGATGATCGAGAGCGGAATCGAGGTGGCGATCAGGAGCGTCGGGCGCATGCGGCGCAGGAACAGCAGCACCGTGAGCGTCGCCAGGAACGCGCCGAAGATCAGCGCGAACTGTGTCTCGGCCACCGACTCGCGGATCGAGAGCGAGAAGTCGATCACCTGATCGGCGTCGGGCAGGCTCATGCCCTCGGGCAGGAACTTCTTCAGCTCTTCGACCCGCTCGTAGACGGCGTCGGCGATCGCGACCGTATTCGCGCGCGACTGCTTCATGATGCCGAGTCCCGCGCCGGCCCCGCCGTTGAAGCGCGCCATGAAGCGCAGGTCTTCGGCGCCGTCCTCGACGCGCGCGACGTCGGCCATGCGCACCTGCGCGCCGTCGACCTCGGCGATGATCAGGTTCGAGAGCTGCTCGACGGTCTGGAACTCGGCGTCGGTCTTGAGCGAGTACTCGAGCGCGTGTCCCTCGACGCGACCGCCGGGCACGTCGACGTGCTCGCGCTGCACCGCGTTCATCAAGTCCATGACCGAGAGCCCGCGCGCGCGCAGCGCCTCGCCGTCGACCCAGATGCGGATCGCGCGCTCGCGCTTGCCGAAGATCTCCGTCGAAGCGACCCCGTTGATGGTCTCGAGGTACGGCTTCATCGAGTTCTTGATGTACTCGGTGACCTGCACCTGCGTGCGGTCGGAGTTGATCGGGATCCAGATGATCGGGCGGTTGGCCATGCTGAGCTTGTCCACGACCGGCGGCTCGAGCTCGCGCGGCAGCTGGAAGCGCGCGCGCGCGATCTTGTCGCGCACGTCCTGCGCGGCCTGGTCGATGTCGCGCTCGAGCTCGAACTCGGCCTGGATCATGGTCACGCCGTGGAAGGTCGTGGAGCGCAGCGAGCGCAAGCCCGCGATCGTGTTCAGGTGCTCCTCGAGCACCTCCGTCACGTCCTCCTCCATCGACTCGGGGCTCGCGCCCTCGAGCTGCGCGGTGACGGTGACGTTCGGGAACTCCATGTTGGGCAGCTGGTCGACGCCGAGCTCGACGTAGCCGAGCACGCCGAACACGACCAGCGAGAGCGTCATCATCAGCGTCAGTACGGGCCGCTTGATGCAGATGTCGGAGAGACTCAAGGCTTGGCCTCCTTGGGCTGCGACTCCGGCTCAGATGTCGACGACGCGACCACGGGTGTGCCGTCGGGGTTGCGCGCCGTGATCCGCTCGCCGTCGGTGAGGCCCGCGTGGCCGCGCACGACCACGGTGTCGCCGGCGCCCACGCCGCCGACGATCTCGGCCTGGCCATCCTTGATGCGGCCGAGCTGCACCACGAGGCGTTCGACCCGCGTCGCGCCGCCGCTGGCGCGGAACACCACCGCGCCATCGGCGCGCTGCAGGACCGCTTCCTCGGGCACGAGCACCACGCCCTCGCGTTTCGCGATGCCGAGATCCGCGCGCGCGAACAGACCCGGCCGCAGCCGCCCGTCGGGGTTCGGCAGCAGCGCCTTCACGCGCAGCGTGCGCGTGCGCTCGTCGACCACCGGCGAGATCATCGACACGCTGGCGTGGAACACCTCGCCGGGGTAGGGCGCCACCGTCACGTCGAGCGGCAGCCCGAGCGTGAGCCGGCTCGCGTCCGATTCCGGCAGCGAGAACTCGACCTCGACCGGATCGAGCGAGACCAACTCGAAGAGCTTCTGACCCGGTTGCACGAACTCGCCGCGCGAGACGAAGCGGCGGCCGATCACGCCCGCGAAGCGCGTGGTCACGCGCGAATCGGCGGTGGCGCGCTCGGCGGCGCCGAGATCCGCTTGCGCGGCCTGCAGGCGCGAGCCCGCGCCCTCGAGAGCGGTCTTGGCCTGGTCTTGCTGCGCACGCGAGGCGATGTCCTTCGCAGCCAGCTCCTGCACGCGCTTGTTCTGGCGCTCCGCCTCCGCCAGCGCGGAGGACGCCTCCGCCGCACGCGCCCGCGCGCGATCGAGATCGATCTTGCGGCGGTCGGGGTCGATCTCGATCACCACCGTGTTCTCGGCGACGGATTCGCCCTCGTCCACGAGGATGCTCGTGATCTCGCCGCCTACTTGTGCGGCCACGTCGGCGCGCTGTTTGGCGAGCAGCTGTCCCGTCGCCGCGACGCGCTCTTCGACGTCGCGCACGCTGACCGGCGCGAGCACCACCGACTTCGCCGGCACCTCTTCGACAGCTTTGTCGGCGCCGCAGGCCGCGAGCAGGGCGAGCAGGGCGACGAGCCCGGGTACGGCGCCGCGAGTGTTCGGCTTCATGATCGGACGGTCTCCTTGCCCAGCAGCCCGCGCTCGATCACGTCGAGTGCGAGCTCGACGAGATCGTCGGACCAGGCGTAGCTCGGGCGGCTGATGCGCAGCGACAGGACGCCGTGCAGAACCACCCAGGTGAGTTGAAACGCGGACTCGAGGTCGGGCGTGCGTAGCGCTCCGCTGCGCGCGACCTCGGCCAGTGCGCCGAACACGAGCTCGCGCGCGGCTTCGGCCGAGGGAAGTTGCTGGTCGGGATTCGTGCGCGGCGTCGTGAGTAGCGCGTAGTGAGTCGGGTTCTCGAGCCCGAACTCGACGAACGCGCGCGCCAGCGCCCGCAGGTAGTGAGCCGGCTCCGCGTGTCGAGGCACACATTGCAGGCGCGCGAGCAGCTCGGCGAAGCGCTCCTCGATCAGCGCGTCGATCAGGCCCGTCTTGTCGCGGAAGTGGTGGTAGATGGTCGGCGCCTTGAAACCGCAGCGATCCGACACCCGCCGGATCGAGATGCGCGCGGAGCCGCCCTCGAGCAGCAGCGCTTGAGTGGCCTCGAGGATCGCCCGACGCGAGGCGTCGCGACGGCGGGGTTCTTCGGCTTCGGGGGGGTCGATCATCGGAATGGGGCCCCTGTAACAGCGTTACAGCTAACGGCGTTATAGCAAACGACCGGCGGCAAATGCGAACTCCACGGTCGTGCTACGAAGGAGCCGATGGCTCGCAAGCGCGTAGTGGTGATCGAGGGCGAGGACGCGGCACCCGAGGCGATGGCGCCGAGCGTGCGCCTGCTGCAGGGCTTCGGACTCCCGATCGACTGGAGCTTTCCGGGTCGGGAGGATGCGCGCGCCGCGATCGACGCCTCGGACGCGACGCTGTTCGGCGCCACCAGCGGCGCGAGCGCGCCGGCGCTCTTCCACCTGCGCTGGGGCAAGCAGACCTACGCGAATCTCCGGCCCGTGCGCTTCCTGCCGGGCGCGCGCAGCCCGCTCGCCGAGCCGCTGGGGATCGACCTCGCGATCGTGCGCGAGAACCTCGAGGACCTGTACGTAGGCGTGGAGGGCGAGCTCGAAGCGCTCGCCGGCCTGGGCCTGCGCAGCCGCACCAGCGGCCGGCCGATCGCCGAGCTCGCCCCCGGTCGCTACGCGCTCAAGGTGATCAGCGAGCGCGGCAGCGAGCGCGTGGCGCGCTTCGCGTTCGAGCTCGCGCGCAAGCGGCGCGCACTCGGCCGCCCCGGGCGCGTCACCTGCGGCACCAAGCACAACATGCTGGTCCAGACCGACGGCCTTTTCCGCGACGTCGCGACGCGGGTCGCACGCGAATACCCCGACGTGCGCTTCGAGGTGCGCATCGTCGACGATCTGGCGCACCGCTTGGTCGCGCACGCGCGCGACCTCGACGTGGTGCTGCTACCGAATCTGTACGGCGACATCCTGTCGGACGCCGCGGCCGCCCTGGTGGGCGGACTCGGTCTGGCGCCGAGCGGCTGCTACGGCGACGACTACGCGTACTTCGAGCCGTCGCACGGAACCGCGCCCGACATCGCCGGCAAGAACATCATCAACCCGACCGCGACGCTGCTCTCGGGCGCGCTGCTGCTGGAGTACCTCGGCTTCGCGGACGAAGCGGGACGGCTCGAGCGCGCGATCGAAGCGACCTACCGGGACGGCACCCGGCTCCCGCCCGACCAGGGCGGGAGCACGAGCACGTCCGATTTCTGCGCCGCGGTGTCGAACGCGCTCTGAGCAAGCGCAGCGCGCAGCGAGCCGAAGGCGAGCGAAGGGGGTGGCGCGCAGCCGCCCGCGCGCCGGGCCCCCTAAGGCCCTAGCGACCCTTGTTGAGGCGCCCGATGTCGATGTAGCGGCGGATCTTGCCCTTGCTGTTGAACGGCGATCCCTCGCTGTTCCAGAACTCGATCCGGTTTCCCGTGCCCGTCTGCACGTTCACGATGATGTCCGAGATGATCCGGTTGTCCTTCGGATCGGGCACGCCCTCCCAACCGGGATACCAGATGCCGTCGGCGGCCTTCGGGTCTTTGTTGACCTTGCCGTCCCAGTCGCTCGAGTAGCGGTGGTTGTGCCAGATGATCTTCCAGAGCTCCTTCTTGCGGTCGTACGCGAAGCTGTACAGCGGCTCGAAGGTCTCCTTGTCGATGTAGATGTCCTTGTGGTGGTACGGGTGGTCCTCGTTGCGCGGATCGAAGCGCACGATCCAGGCGTTGCGAACCTCCCAGCGATCGCTCGCGAACGAGAAGCCGTACGGACCGAAGTTGTACGAATCGGTGTAGGGGTAGGCGAGCGACTTGGTGTTCATCGGCGCGATCACGGTCGCCTCGCCAATGCACTTCCACTCGTACTGGGGCGGGATGCCGGCGAAGCTGCGCAGATCGTCCATCGTGAAGTCCGTGCCCTGCACGGAGTCGGTGCGCTGCGCCGACGAAATGCGGCGCACGCGCCGCAGATCCGGGACGTACACCCAGGTGTCGTCGTTCTTCGCCTGCTTGAGCGGTCCGTCCGCCGTCTTGTAGCGGTAGGTCATGACCAGAATGCCGCGCGCGTCGAACGGCGCGTCGACTTCGATCCCGAACACGGAGTTGCGCTTCTCGTTCGGGAACACGTCGCCTTGGTTCTCGTTCAGGTACTCGGGCTCGACGCGGTTGGTCAGCGCGACGACCTTGGCGGTGCCCTCGTAGTAGAGCGGCAGCTGCTCGCCGCGATCCCAGTAGGTGTAGGACCAGGTCGAGCGAGCGCCGTCACCGTTCCAGGCGCGCAGGAAGTTCCAGATGATCTTAACGCCCGCGTTCGGGTCGCCCTTGCAGTCGAGCGACGCTTCGTCGAAGGGCTGGCCCGAGGCGTAGTTCTCGAGCGCGCCGTCCTGGCCGATCTTCGCCGTACCCTTGAACTTCTCGCTGGCTGCGGTGTAGGCGTCGGCTTCGCCGTACTTGCGCAGCGTGGGGCCGATCTCGAGCTGCATGCCCTCGTAGAAGAAGAACTCGCGGTTGGTCCAGAACTCGGGCGGCAGGAAGTCTTTCAGCTTCTCGATCTGATCGAACGAGATCGTGTCGCCCTCTTTGAAAGGCGTGGTGGGCAGCACGTCGACCGACTGCTTCTCCTGAGCGAACGCACTCCAGGGAATGCCGAGGGCGATCGTGAGGACGAGAACCATGAAGCGCATCGAGAACCTCCCGGGTGTCGAGCCCGCAAGGGGCCCCGAACGCCCAGCATACTCCGACTTGCCGGTCCGTGGATAGCGCAAATCAGAACCGCTAAGGCGCGTCCACCCAATCGATCTCGGCCAGGTAGACGCCCTCCGGAGCGGTGTAGAGCAGCTCGGACCGGTCGGAATCGAGCGAGACGCGGTGCAGCTCGCGCGGCAGGTCGAGCTCGCCGCTTGCTGCGTGGTCCCGCACCAGGACCAGCGCCGAGTCGGCGCCCGCTGCCCGCGCGTCGACCACGCGGCGCTGTTCGGCCGGCGCCCAGACCTGAGCGCAGCCCGAGCCTGCCGGGTCGCAGCGCACCAATCCGCGGCGTTGCCGCGCGTAGATACCGCGCTCGCTCCAGAACACCGGCAGAGATCCGCCCGCCGCCAGCGACTCGCCCGCATTCCCGTCGTAGAGCAGGCTGAGAGCGCCGCGCAGATCCGCGGGCGCGCGGAACAGCCGCGGCCAGGCGACGGCCTGGCCGCCGAACGAGAGGCCGGTCTCGGAATCCTCGGCGTCCGGATCCAGGAGTGTCTGCAGCACGACGAGCGACGTTCCGTCCGGACTCCAGCGCGGGCGATCCAGTGGCTGGCTGCGCCCGGCCAACGGTTTGCCATTCGGATCCGCGAGCGCGAGCACCAGCAGATCGCTCTCGCCCTGATCGTCGACTTCGAGACCGACCGCGAGCCGCTCGCCGCGCGGGTCCGGCTCGGCGTCGAAGTAGCGAGCGGGCGCGGCGATCCGCGTCGCCTCGCCGGACTCGGAGTCCACGCGCAATAGCTCGGTGAGCGGCAATCCGTACGGCTCTTCAGAGGGCACCTCGCGACTCACGAGCAGCGCGTCGTCGGCGAGCCAACGCGCGGCACGCGCGCCCGCGATTGCGAGCTCGCGCGCACCGCTCGCATCGTGCACCACCAGCGCGCGCGGGGACTCGGGATCGGCGGGCTCGAAGATCACGACCAAGCGCCCGGGGCCGCGGAAGCCGGTGTCGAAGCGGGGCGGCGGCGTCGGGTCTTTGCACGCGAGGAGCAGCACCAGCGAACCGATGAACCCGGCAAAGCGCGCGCGCGGACGATGCTGCATGCTCGCTCTCCTCCGCCGGCGCGCGCAGTGTATCAGCGGGCTCGCGACGCGATGCGCTCGAGCGCGGCACTCGCCTCGGCGGCCAGCGCGCGCACGATCTCGCCGGCGGGCAGCACCGCGTCGATCACCGCCGCCGACTGGCCGGCGGCGAGTGCTCCCACGTCCGTCTTGCCCTCGTAACGCCCGGCGGTGTAGGGATCGGCGCCGAGCCAGTCGGCGACCACGCGGAACTGCTGCGGGAACGGGCGAATCTTCGCGACCAGCTCGGGACTCTCCCACGCCTCCGTCGTCTGGTTGCGCACCACGCGGCACGGCTTGCCCGAGAAGCAGCGGGTGATCGTGGTGCCCTCGTCGTCGATCTCGACGATGCGCTGCTTGTACGCGTCGTGGCCGAAGGCCTCGCGGCTGGCCACGAAACGCGTGCCCAGCCAGGCGCCGACGCCGCCCATCGCCAACACCGCGGCGAGCCCGCGCCCGTCGCCGATCCCGCCGGCCGCCAGCACCGGCACGTCGACGACATCGAGCACCGCGGGCAGCAGCGACAACGTGCCGACCCGACCGGTGTGACCGCCACCGTCGTAGCCCTGAGCGACGATCGCGTCGACGCCGCTCTGCGCGACGCGCACCGCGTTCCGGGTGTTGCCCACCAGCGCGATCACCTTCATGCCCTGCGCGTGCGCCTGCGGCACGATCGGTCCTGGATCGCCCAGACCGCTCGCGAGCACCAGCACGTTCTCCGTGAAGACGACCTCGATCTGCTCCTCGACCTCGCGCGTGAAGCGCGCCGCTGCAGCGCTCGACTGCGCGCGACCGATGGTCGCGAACAGCACGTCGACGCCGAACGGGCGGTCGGTCAGATCGCGCGTCTTGCGGATCTCCTCGCGCAGCTGCTTCGCGTCGAGCGACGCACCGCCGATCATGCCGAGCGCGCCGGCGGCGGAGACCGCGGCGGCGAGCTCGGCGCGCGCCACGTAGCCCATGCCGGCCTGCACGATCGGCAGCTCGATTCCGAGCAGGTCACACAGGGGAGTGCGAAGGGCAGGGTGCAAGCTCATGGGTCGATTCTACCGGCGCCCGAGCTCAGTGCGGGAACTGAGCCAGCAGCTCGTCGAGCAAGGGCCCGATCTTCGACTCCGTGCTGCGCCACTTGAAGAGCGACAGGCTCGGCCGCGACAGATAGCTGGCCGTGCCGATCGTCTCGCCGCGGAAGCGCACGCGCAGCTCGACGTAGCCGAGCACCGGCCGGATGTCCCAGCGACGCCGTGCGGTGTACCAGAGCGTGTATTCGCAGTCCGCGGGAGCGGGCGAATCGACGACGCGAGGCTCGATCCCGTGGCGCGCCACGCCCTGCTCGATCACCGCGAGCAGGTCCTCGATCACCACTTCCGGATTGCGCTCGATGCAGAGCCGCGCGATCGGGTAGCCGCGGGCCGGCACCGGGCTGACCTCGACCGTCGTACAGGCGGTCCCGAGTAGCAGCGCGGCCAGCAGGGCGAGCGCGCGAGTTCTGGCGGAGAGGGCGTCCACGACGCGGCATTCTTCCCCGTCTCGAGCGCTCGCGCGAGACGCTAGACCCGCGCCGACCACGCGTGCGAAGCTGCCCGGACTCAACTGCCGCGAGAAGAGACGATGTCCGAACGCGCCACTCCGATCGCCGTCGTCACCGGCACCAGCACGGGCATCGGGTTCGTCACCGCGCTGCACCTGGCGCGGAACGGCTACCGCGTGTTCGCGGGCATGCGCAAGCTCGAGAAGGCCGGGCCGCTGGTCGCCGCCGCCGCCGAGACGGAACTGCCCGTCGAGGTGATCGAGCTCGACGTGACCGTCGCGAGCTCGGTCGAGCGCGCGTTCGCAGAGGTCGCGCGTCGCGGGCCCGTCGACGTGTTGGTGAACAATGCCGGCATCGGCGGTTCGGCACCGCTCGAGCTGGTGCCCGAAGACGAGCATCGACAGATGTTCGAGACTAACTACTTCGGCGCGATTCGCTGCATTCAGGCGGTGCTGCCCGGCATGCGCGAGCGCCGACGCGGCGCGATCGCGAACATCACCTCGGCCGTCGGCATCGTCGCCACGCCGAACCAGATTCCGTACTCGGCGTCGAAGTGGGCGCTCGAATGCGCGGGCGAGGCGCTGGCGCACGAGCTGCGCCGCTTCGGTGTGCGCGTCGTGATCATCGAGCCGGGCGTGATCATGACCAGCATCTTCGAGAACTCGGCGGCCGCGACGCGCTACGAGAAGACCTCGCCGTACCAGCCGATCATGCGTCGCAACGGCAAGATGTTCGCGGCCGGTTTTCGCGCCGCCGCGCAGCCGCAGCAGGTGGCCGACGCGATTCTCGAGTCGATCACCACGCCCGATTACCGCCTGCGCTGGCCGGTCGGTCCGGATGCGGTCGGCATGGCTGCGGGCCGCCCCCGGATCTCCGACGAGGAGTGGGTGGCGATGGGCGACGAGCTCAGCGACGAGGACTACAACCGCCGCTTCTTCGATTACTTCGGCATCCGGCTCTGACGCGCGCTAGGCGGCGCGCGGTTTCTGCGGCAGCTCCGTCGCACGCCACAAGTACCAGCTCGCCAGCGTTCGATAGGGCCGCCAGCGCTCGCCGCGTTTGCTGACCGCATCCGGCGCCGGCATCTCGCGCTTCCTGAACGCGATCTGGAAGCCCTTGCGGATGCCGAAGTCGCCGACCGGCAGCACGTCGGGTCGGCCGAGCCGGAACATCAGGAACATCTCGGCGGTCCAGCGGCCGATCCCGCGCACCTTCGTGAGGCGCTCGACGAGCTCGTCGTCGCTCATCGCCTCGGCGTCGCCGAGCGTGGGCAGCTCGCGCGCCTTCGTGCGTTCCGCGAGATCCCGCAGCGCGAGCAGCTTTGCGCGCGAGAGACCCGCCGAACGCAGCTCCGCGTCGCTGGCGCCCAGGATGTGTCGCGGCGTCGGGCCCGAGCCCGCACGCGGAAACAGGCCGCACAGCCGGCCGTAGATCGTCGCCGCGGCCTTTCCGTTCAGCTGCTGGTAGACGATCGCTTCGGCGAGCGCGCCGAACACGCTCAGGGTGGCCTTGCGCTCCATGCGAAACGGGCCGACTGCATCGATCACGCGCGCGAGATTCGGATCGGCCGCGCGCACGTGAGCGAGCGCCGAGTCCGTGTCGAAGCCGAGCGCGTGCGCCCCGTCGAAGAGCGTCGGCTCCGCGGCCGCGACGCGGGCGCCCTCGATCGCGAGCATGCGCAGCTTGGTCGCGGCGCCGCCGTTGGCGGAGAAGCCGCCGGGCTTGCCGCCGGCCGCGAGCACGCGGTGACACGGGACCACGATCGCGAACGGGTTCTTGCCGAGCGCCTGACCGACGGCGCGGGCCAAGCCGGGATCGCCGAGGCGGCGCGCGATCTCGCCGTAGGTGACCGTCGCGCCGGGCGCAATCGTGCGCGCGACTTCGTACACGCGGCGCTGGAACTCCGGCACTCGCTCGAGGTCCAAGTCGAGCGCGCCAAGATCACGCGCTTCGCCGCGCAGCAGGGCGACGATGGCGTCGATCGCGAAGCGCACGCCGTCCGTCGGCGTCTGCTCGCGCGCGCCGGGGAAGCGTTTGACCACGCGCGCGCGCGTCGCGGGCGCGTTGGCTTCCGGCAGCTGCACGCCCGCGATGCCGCGCTCGTTCCAGACGATCCCGCAGCGACCGATCGCGGTGTCGAACAGCGTGAAGCCGGTGTCCGCCATGGTGCGATTCGATCCTACCACCGGGCGAACGACGGCGAAGCGGAGAGGGCGCGCTAGCCGCGGCGAGCGCGGCGCGCGAGACCGAGGCCGAGCAGACCGAGGCCGACCAGCGCCGCCGAGCTCGGCTCCGGCACCGCCGTCAAGTTCACGGTGTGCGTGAAGTACCGGGTCTGACCGTTCACCGAGAAATTGAAGTCGTTCTCGGCCGAGAAAATCAGGCCGCAGGTCACGCCGAAGGCACCCGCGTCGTAGCAGTTGCCGGAGAGCAACGAGCTCGAGGCGCTGAACCCGCCGGCCGAACCCGCGCCGGCCGGCGTCTGGTTGCCCACGATGGACGCCGTACCGCCGGTGATGTCGTACAGGCCGGGTGCGTAGATGTTCTCGGCGATCGTCGCAGTGCCGGAGTACGTCACGTTGGAGAACACCAGCTGCGTGACGCCGTTGTCGTTGGTCGAAGGCGACGTCGGCACGAACGTCGAACTGGGCAGCGTGATCGAGAAGACCAGGCTCGTGCCACCGACGATCGAGAGCGACCCCGTGCCCGCACCCGACGAAACGCTCCACGACAGCGTGTGGTTCGAGCAGGCGGAGTCCGTGCAGCCGTAGCCATCCCCTACGCTCGCGCTCGTGACCGGCAGCGCCTGCGCCGAACCCGCGCCGACCACGACTGAAACCAACGCGGCGGCCGCGATCCCAACCCACTTCATCATTTCCCAAAATCCCTCTTGCTGCTCAACGCGGATCAACTGATTCTGAACGAATACCCGCTAACGATCAATCAACATTCAGGAAACTGGAACCGCCCACTTGCGAACGGCGGCTCCGAGAATCAGCAATCCCGCGCCGTACATCGCGTATGCGCTGGGTTCCGGGACCGCCGCGGTGAACGAGAAATCGGCCTTCGCGAGCACCGGGTTGCCGCCCGTGAGCGGGTCGACGAACACGCCGAGGTCGACGCCGGTCAAGGTCAGGCGGGCCTGCCCGTCGACGATCCTGAAGTTTCCGCCCGGCGCGGTCGGGTTCGTGTACGGCAGCGTGTAGTCCGGCGACGGCCCCGGGTACGGTCCCGGATTGCCGACCAGGAACAGCTCGACGCTGTTCGCCGAGATCGAACCTGGCGACGTGAAGTTGAACTGCGAGCCCGACGGCGTCAGCGTCGAGGCGCCGGAGCTCTGAAAGCTCGTGCCGTTGAAGACCACCGCTTCGTACCCGTTGAGCCCGTTCATGTCGATGATGCCGGGGCCCGCGACGAAGATGCTGAGGTTGAGCAGCTGGCCGGACTCGAGGTCGACGGTCACGCTCGCGCTGGTGAGTTGCAGCGGTCCACCGACGAGACAATTGCCGCTGCCGACGGGACACGAGGTCGGCGTGATCGGCGCGCCGACGTCCTGGAGCTGAATCGACGTGATGTAGCCGAGCTCGAGGTTGTACGTGATCGGAACAGCGCTCGCGCCCGCGGCCATGCCAACGCTGAGCGCGAAGGCGGCCAGGCGAACGACGCCAGCAGAAAGGCTCATCTGCGGTTTCCTCCCGGTCTGCGCCTCGGGCGTCGGCACCCACAGTGGTGATGACGCCCCAAAAGCGAAAACCGAGGTGCAGGAGATCACAATTTCGAGTGTGGGGAAAGCACTATCTCGCGTCCCGATCCGTACGCCAACCTAGCTTCGGGACCGCAACGTACCCTCCGGCAGGGCGAGCAACGCCACCCGGCAGAGCCGATCGAACGACCACGCGGCCAGGGCCTCGAGGCGATTCGGTTGCCTCGAGGCCCGGCCTTCGCGGACGCCCCAATAGATTCGGGCGGCCGGTTGCGGCTCGCGGAATCCTTTCAGGCTCAGGTTGCGCTCGCGACCCACGCGGCTGGTGTCGTCGAGCTGCCGCCGGAACGCGCGCGACGCGACGATCGCGTGACGCCGACCCGCGTCCGAAAGGCGCGCGGCCAGGATCACGTCGCGCCCGAAGAAGCCTCCGTCGTGCGGGATCGGTCGACCCGTGTGCAGCCCGATGCGCACGCCGACGGCCTGCGCGGAGTCGCGGCGCCGCTGCTCTGCGAGCCCCCTCTGGAGCGCGACCGCGCAGCCGAGAGCCTGCTCGGCCTCGTCGAACGCGAGCAGGCAGGCATCGCCGCGCAGCTCGATCTCGCGGCCACTCGTCTCCTTGGCGCAGCCGCGCAGCAGGTCCAGGTAGCGCTGCATCACCGCGAACGCGCGCGCATCGCCGAGCCGCTCGGTCATCTCCGTGAAGCCGACGATGTCGGCGTACAGGATCGCAACTTCAGTCTGGATCACCGTCTACCCCCACAGGTTCCAAGTGCAATCAGCGTTCCCGGCGCCACGGCGCGACGCGCCCACGCACAGCGACGAACCTAGCGGCGGATGACCACGCCATGGGCTCGGTCGGGTGACGAGGCGGGCACGCTTCCGCGCGGCGCTACTGCGACTCGACGCGCCTGCCGTAGGTCGGCTCGGTCGATGTCGCCTGGAAGGCGACCGTGGAGCCGAGGTACTCGAACTTCGCGTCGCCCAGTCGATCGACGGACGCATCGGGCAGCGCGATCCGGAAGCCGGTGCTGTTGCCCGGCGAGATCTTCGGAACTCTCAGCGTCGCCGACGCGTCGCCGAGGCGGATCCTGAAGGCGAGCCCGTTGTGCACCACCGCGGTGGTGTTCACCATGCGTCCGCGCACCTCAATGCCTTGGGACACCGGCTGAGCGGATAGATCGGCAACCAGAAAGCCGTGGCCGACCTCGGTCAGGATCGGGATGTCGGCGCGCGGCGCGCCCTCGCGCGGCGGCGTCCAGACGGGCACCTCGCGGGCTGCGCTCGGCGTCACGGCAAACGCCCTTGGGCCCGAGCCCACCGGCGCGAGCTCGCTCACGGACTGGCCGACGAGCTGTCGGGTCTGTTCGCCATTGCGAACCTCGACGGTCGATCCCGACTGCGTGCTGAGCAGCGACACGGAGGAGCCTCCCGTCGGCGCCTCGAGCGTGAGTCCGGCGCCCGCGTTCGACGCCGCGAAGCGGAGCAGCTGCCGCGAGGGATCGCCGTCGGCGCTCAGCGTGAGCACGACCGGGCCGCGTGGGTTGCGGGCGTCGGCCTGGGCGAACTCACGGCCGAGCACCGCGAGCTCGTTTCCCGCCGCGTCGAGCAGGCGCAAGTCCCCGGTCAAGGCGATGCGGTCCGCCCGGATCGAGCGGGCCGTGAGCTCGTCGACCATGCCCGGCGATTCGAGGCGGGGAAGCACCCAGACGACGAACGCCAGCGCGCCCACGACGACGGACACGGCGAGCGCGGCCGCGACTCTGGCCGTGATCTGCTGCCTGCGATCCAACCTGCGCAGCTCGCCCTTGAGTCGCGCGAACAGGTACTCCGTCCGAACGACGTCGTCGGGATCCGAGCCGCTGGGGCTCGCCGCTGCGCTTTCGGGCTGGAACGCGGAGCGCACCGCATCGAGCTGCGCGCGGTGCAGCTCGCGCTCTCGTTCCCGTTCGCGCTCTTCGCTGTCGGGATCTTGCTCGCGATCGGCCAAGGAACACCCCCCGGGTTCGTCGGCCGCAGTCGGAGCAAAGCTCATGCCGCGGTGAAACTGCGCGAACGACGCTCGCGCAGGGGCGCGCGGTCTCGAGAGGGAAGTTCGAGGGCGATAGTTGCGGGTCGCCTGCAGTCTCGAACTCGTTGGTAGCGGGGACAGGATTCGAACCTGTGACCTTCGGGTTATGAGCCCGACGAGCTACCGGACTGCTCCACCCCGCACCGAGTGCGGCGGAGGATTGCGCTTCGACCCCCCAGTGTCAATTCGAGCACCGCTCCAAGGACTTGCCGAAGGCACTTGCAACGCAAGCGATGTGCAGGTCGCCACGTCCGTGTCCACGAGTGCCACTTTTCGTCAGCGCTCCTCTCCCGAGCGCTCCGAGGAGGGTCGGAAATGACGGTTCGAAACTGGGTCGCGGCGGCGACCTTTGCGCTCGCACTCGCGCCGCAGCTCGCCGTTGCGGACTACTGGCGCTACGAGACGGAGACGGGCGGAGTCGCGTTCACCGACGATCCGAAGGGCATCCCCGCGAAGTATCAAGCCAGCGCCGTGGCCGTGAAGGAAGAAAGCCTGTTCGACTACAGCCGGCTCTCGGTCGTCGATCCGGTTCGCGCGGCCGCGCCGACACACACGGGTGTCGCGAAGGAACCGGCGGTGCCGGTGTTCGCGTGGCCGGTCGCGCAGCCCGAGGCGACGGCAGCAGCGGGCTCGAGCGTGAGCGTCAACGTCGGCGGCATGCAGATCAACGTCGACGGCAGCGGCGACGAGGACGAGCCGTTGATGGTCGACCGCGGACAGTACCAGGACCTCGACGGCAACTACTTCGACCGCGGCGGGATCATGTCGCCGACCACGATCGTCCGGCGTGGCGACAAGCCGATCGCGTACATCGACGAGCGCTGAGCCCGGTCGCGACGGTCAGCGTTTCGGAGACGACCGTCAGCGCTTCGGAGAGGCCGGCAGCGCGCCGCTTCCGCTGCCGACGGGCGCGGACGCGGCCGGTACGGCCGCTTCGAACACCGACAGATCGGGCACGACCTCCCAGCGCCGCTCGAGCTCCAGAAAGCGCCAGGCCTGCTTCTGGCGCAGCTTGCGCTCGGTGAGGCCTGGCGGGCTGTAGTACTCCCACGCCACCAGCACATCGACCTCGCGGCCGTCGAGGCCCTTCGGGATCGCGCTCAACACTTCGACCGAAGTGAAGCGAAACGGACCGCCGTCGGTGTCGAAGAGCGCCACGAACTTTTCGCGTTGGTCCTCCGGCATCTGCGCGGCCGCCTCGAGGACGCGACCCCAGCGCAGGTCCTGGTTGTACGCGTCCGCGCTCTCGTCGACCTCCGGGAAGGCCTTCTCGCCGATGGCAGAGAGGAAGATCGAAGGGATCGAGGCGCACCCCAGCCACAGCGGCGCGGCGAGCACCAAACAGAGTCCAAGATTCCGTCGCAGCATAATTCTCTCCCCTCAACCGGACCTATCGGTCGCGAAGTGGCATTTTCGTAGTGGGAAAGCAGGGGAGAGAGGCGTGGCTGCGGGCGGGTTGTTGCTCGGGATCGATATCGGCGGAACCAAGACGCAGATCGCGCTCGGGCGCGCCGATGGCGCGCTGCTGCGCCAGGCGCATCTTGAGTCGTGGACCTCGGGCAGCTTCGAGCGCGACCTCGAGAGCATTGCGGCGAGCGCTCACGGCCTGCTCGCGGCGGCCGGTGTTGCTGCGAGTGCGCTGGAAGCAGTGGGCGTGTCGGCGCCCGGCCCGCTGAACCCGGTGACGGGCGTGATTCGCGACGCGCCGAACCTGCCCGGCTGGCACGAGGTGCCGATCCGCGCGCGGCTCGAACGCGCGCTCGGCCGCCCGGTGCGGCTCGAGAACGACGCGAACGCCGCAGCACTCGCGGAGTGGCGCTTCGGCGCGGGCCGCGGCTCGAACGCGTTCGTGTTCCTCACCATGAGCACGGGCGTCGGCGCGGGGCTCGTGCTCGACGGTCGGCTGTATCGCGGCGCGCGCTTCGGCGCGGGCGAGGTCGGTCACATCCCCGTGGTCCCCGACGGTCGCGCCTGCGCGTGCGGGCTGCGCGGCTGCCTCGAGGCGTACACCGGCGGGGCGGCGCTCGCCGCGCGTATCCGCGCAGAGCTCACGGCGGGCGCGAAGTCTTCGATCCGTGAGCGGGTGGGCGGCGATCTGGCGCGCGTCAGCGCGCGCACCTGGGTCGAGGCGCTGCGCGCGGGCGACGCGTACTCGGAACGCCTGCGCGACGAGTGGCTCGACCGCCTCGCGCAGGCGATCGCGATTCTGGTGCTCGCGCTCGACACCGACCGCGTCGCGCTCGGCACGATCGTCGCGCACAACGCCGATCTGTTTCTCGAGCCGCTGCGCGCGCGCGTGGCGGAACGAGTCTGGCCGCACCTGCGTGACACCCGTATCGTGGCGGGCGAGCTCGGCGAGCGGCTGCCGTCCTACGCTGGATTGTGTACGGCGCTGCTCGAGCCGCTATCGCCCTCGGCTGCGTCCGAGAAATAGGCCTCGCGCCAGAGTTCGACCCACTCGCCGAGCCGGCCCGAGCCAATCGCTTCGCGCATGTCGCGCACCAGCTTCATGTAGTACGCGATGTTGTGCAGCGACAGCAGCCGCGCTCCGAGCGCGTCGCCGCAGGTGATCAAGTGGCGCAGGTACGCGCGCGAGTGGCGACGACAGGTCGGGCACGCGCAGTCGGCGTCGATCGGCTCGCCGTCGTCGCGGTGCCGGGCGTTGCGCAGGTTGAGCCGTCCGCGCCGCGTGAACACCGATCCGTGTCGACCGTGGCGGGTCGGCACCACGCAGTCGAACAGGTCCACGCCGGCGAGCACGCCGGCGACCAGGTCTTCCGGCAAACCCAGGCCCATCAGGTAGCGGGGCGACTCGACGCGCAGGCTCGACACCGACGCGGCGACCAGCCGCGCGCGTTGCTCGGGTGTCTCGCCGACGCCGAGTCCGCCGATCGCGAACGCCTCGAAACCGAGCGCGCGCGTCCGCTCCGCGCTCTCGGCGCGAAGCTCGACGGCGTCGCCGCCTTGGATGATTCCGAACAGGAGTTGATCGTCGCGCCGGTGCACCTCGCGACAGCGCGACGCCCAGCGCAAGCTGCGCTCGAGGCAGGCGCGCGTGCGCATGTGCGCCGGATCGCCGCCCGTCTCGATCGCCTCGAACTCGTCGAGCACGACGATGAAGTCCGCGCCGAGCGCTTCCTGGATCTCGATCGCACGCTCGGGCGACAGGAACACGGTCCGGCCGTCGACCGGACTGCGGAACTCGACGCCCGCTTCGCTGCGCTGGCAGTAGGCGCCGAGCGAGAACACCTGGAAGCCGCCCGAGTCGGTCAGGATCGGACCGGGCCATCCCATGAAGCCGTGCAAGCCCCCGAGCTGCTTCACCAGCGCCTCGCCCGGGCGCAGGCTCAGGTGGTACGTGTTCGCGAGCAGGCCCTGAACGCCGACGCGTGCGAGCTCGTCGGGCGCGAGTCCTCGCACGGCGCCGTACGTGCCGACCGGGAAGAACGCGGGCGTTTCGAGTACACCGTGCGGCGTCACCAGCCGCCCCGCGCGAGCCAGGCCGTCGCGCGCGCAGAGCTCGAATCGGGGCCGCGAAGCAAAGCTCAGCGAACCCAAAGCGCGTCTCCGTACGAGAAGAACCGGAAGCGCTCCGTGATCGCGTGCGCGTAGGCGCGCCGCGTCGCGTCGACGCCGGCGAAGGCCATCACCAGCGCGAGCAGGCTCGAGCCGGGCAGGTGGAAGTTCGTGACCAGCGAGTCGACCACGCGAAACTTGTGGCCGGGCAGGATCAAGAGCTTCGTGTCGCCCTGGCCGGACTCGCCGCCGGTCGTCTCGAGCGCGCGCACGACGGTGGTGCCGACCGCGATCACGCGACCTCCCTCAGCGCGCGCCTGCGCGATCGCGTTTGCGGTCGACTCGGGCACGCTGAAGCGCTCCGCGTCGAGCTCGTGATCCTCGAGTCGCTCGCAGCGCATTGGCCGGAACGTGCCGGGACCGACGTGCAGCGTGATCGTGGCGATGCGCAGTCGCGCGGCGAGCTCGGGCGTAAAGTGCAACGAGGCGGTCGGCGCGGCCACTGCGCCGGGCTCGCGCGCGAAGATCGTCTGGTAGTCGTCGAGATCCTGCGCGCGCGTGGTGTCGCGCGTGATGTACGGCGGCAGCGGCGCCTCGCCGAGCGCGTCGAGCAGCGCATCGGTCGACGAGCCGTCCGCGCTCGCGAGCGCGAGCCGGCACGCGCCGCCGGGAAACACTTCGAGCACGCGCGCGGAGAGCGCGCCGAACACGAGCTCGAGATCCGGCACGAGCCGCCCGCGCGCGCGCACGAACGCGGTCCAAGTCGCGTCGGGCCGGCGCTCGAGCAGGAGCGCTTCGGCCTTGCCCCCGCTGCGCTTGCGGCCGCGCAGCTTCGCGGGCCGCACGCGCGTGTCGTTCACGACCACCAGGTCGCGCGGGCCCACGCCGTCCGCGAGCTCCGCGAAGCGCAGCTCCGCGAGTCCGCCGCTCGCGCGCTCGAGCACGAGCAGGCGCGCGGCGTCGCGCGGCGCGATCGGAGCCTGCGCGATCAGCGCGGGCGGAAGCTCGTAGGCGAGATCGGCGGGTGAGATCAACGCACCACCAGCGCGTCGAGCGCCTGCGGATTCGCCGCCAGCGCGTCGTACGAGAACAGCGCGATCCCGGGCGGTGTCACCTGACGCGCGAGCGCGATCTGCTCGAGCATGCGCGCGGGCTCCGACACGAACAGCCACGAGCCGAGCCCGAGCCAGACGCGCTCGCCGGCGACGCCACCGCGCAGCGCGTGCGCCTGGTAGCGCAGGATCCGGTCGTCCTTCGTGTACGCCATGGCGACCGCGAAATCGATCAAGCCCTCGTCGAGCCAGCGGCGCCAGTCCTGGAACGCCGTCAGGTAGCCGCGGTCGGCGTACGCCATGACCGCGGCCGACATCCGCCAGGTCTCGGGAATCGGAGCGCGCAGCGCGGCGACCAGCTCGCGCACGCGCTCCCGGCGGAAGCCGTCCCATGCGTCGCCGCGCGAGAACCCGCCGTTCTGTTCCGCGAAGCGCGCGCGCGCGACCTCGCCGTAGCCGTAGTCGAGCCCGAGCGGGAAACGCGAGCCCGGCGTCATCGGCAGCGCGAACGGGTAGCGGATGTAGTCGAGATGCAGGCCGTCGAGCTCGGGCGCCGCGCGCACGAGATCCGCGACCGTTCCGGCCAGCGTCTCGACCACGCCCGGCACCGCCGGATCGAGCCACAGCCCCGGCGTCTCGAGCTCGAAGTAGCCGCGCTCCGGGGGCGGGACGTTGCCCTCGGGGTAGTCCAGCAGGCTGCGGCCCTTGCGATCGACCATGATCGCGCCACGCCCGACCGTCTTCAGGATGCGCGGCTCGCGATTCATCGCCAGCGACAGACAGTTGAACCAGGCGTGCACGCGCAGGCCGCGCGCGTGCGCGCGCGCGATCAGGTCGGAGAGCGGCTCGGGCCCGTTCGGGTCGCGCTCGCGCATGGCCCGAAAGGGCGCGTCGTCCGCGTGCGTCGACGGGAACCAGCTTCTTCCGCCGCGGTGCACTTGCACGAACAGATCCGTTGCCCCGAGCGCCTCGGCGCGTTCGATCAACGCCACGATCTTCTCGGGGGACTCGAGCACGCGCTCGCTGCCTTCAGCCAGCACCCAGAGACCGAGCGAAGGCTCCGCCGGCGCAATCGGCGGCGGCGCTTCGTCGCGTGAGCACGCGCACACGAACAGCGCGGCGAGCAGCAGGCGGAAGAGGGCGCGCATGGCGAGGCCGAACGTAGCAGAGGCCCGCCGCCTCGCCGTTCTCGCTCGGCGTCGCGACCCCGGTTAGATTCGCGGCAGCGCATGATCGCCCGGCCGACGAAACCCCCGACCCTCTGGCGTGTCTGCGCGCTCGCGGCCACGCTTGCGCTTGCGGCACCCGCGTTCGGGGACGACGCGGAGTCGGAGGCCCTCACCACCCTGCAAGAGGCCTACACGCTGCGCGAGGCGGGCGACTACGCCAAGGCGGCCAAGCACCTGCGCGCGCTCGAGAAGACCGAGTTCGCGGCGGGCGCGGGCCTGCTGCGCGCGCGCTTGCTGCTCGCCGACCGCGATCCCGCGGCCGCGGCGCAGGCCGCCGAGGCCGCGCTCGCGCACGATCCACCCGCGGAGGTTCGCGCCCACCTGTATGCCGAGCTCGCGCGCTCGCACTTCGAACGCGGCGACCTCGAGCGCGCCGAGCTCGCGCAGGCGAGCGCCTGGGACGCGACGCGCAGCGGCGACTACGCCGCGCAGCTGATGGTCGAGCTGGCGCGCGCCTACGAGAAGGTCGCGCAGCCGGCCAAGGCCTTCGAGTGGTACGGACGGGTCTGGCGGAGCTGGCCGATCGCGCCCGCTGCGGTCGAGGCGTACGCGCGCACGCAGGCGCTCGGTCCGACGCTCGGCGCGCCCGAGCCCGACGTGAGCGCGCTGGTCGCGCGCGCGGATCGCCTGCGCGAAGTGTTCCGCTGCGACAACGCGCTGCCGATCTACGATACGGTGCTCGCTCGCGCGGACGCGACGGCCGCGGAGAAGGCGTCGCTCGCGCGCTCGCGCGCGGACTGCTTGTTCGCCGGTCGCCGCTACGTCGAAGCGCTCGAGGCCTATCGCCAGATCGCCGCGCGTTCGCCCGACGACTCCGACGTGCAGATCCTGATCGGCCGCTCGCTGATGCGCTCGGGTCAGCGCAAGGACGCGATCGCCGCCTTCGACAAGCTCACGCGCGCGAAGGATCCGCTGCTGCGCGCGCGCGCTCGCTCGTTCCTGGCGATCGTCGTCGAGGACGACGACCTGCCGCGCGCGCTCGCGCTCCTGCGCAAGGTCGAGAAGCAATCCGCCGACCCGGCGCTCGCGCTGCAGGCGCGCTGGTCGCTCGCCTGGGCGGATCTGCGCAAGCGCAACGACGAGGCCGCGCTTGTCCGGCTCGATCTGCTCGCCGACGGACCGACCAGCGACATCGAGATCCAGCGCGCGCGCTACTGGCGCGGCGTGCTGCGCGCGCGCTCGACGAATCCGCTCACCAAGGAGGCGGGCGAGGTGCAGCTGCGCGCGCTCGCTGCCGACGTGCCGCTCTCGTACTACGGCTTGCTCGCGGCGGAGAAGGTCGGCGCGCCCGAGCTCGAGAAGAGCTTCCTCGGCCCGCGGCTGGTCGAGGCGGAGCCCGCGCCGCTGCTGCGCGCGCGCGTGCTGCTCGACGGCGGCTTTCCGGAGATCGCGCAGGACGAGCTGGTGAGCTTCTCGGAAGAGACTCGCGTCGCGCGCGAGCAACGCATCCCGCTGGCGCGGCTGTTCTACCGCACGGGCGATCCGCACCGCGCGCAGCAGCTGATCCAGACCGGCTTCGGCGCGGCGCTCGAGCGCGGCATCGATCCGCTCTGGCGCGACGCCTGGGAGCTGGCCTGGCCGCGCGCGTTCCGACAGGCGGTCGCGAACGCCGATGCCGAGTTCCACTTCGACCCGCCGCTCGTGTACGCGGTCATGAGGGAGGAGAGCGAGTACCGGCCCGAGGTGAGCTCGCCCGCGGGCGCTCTCGGCCTGATGCAGATGATCCCGCCGACCGCGAATCGGGTGGCGGAGAAGCTCGGCGTTGCGGGCTTCGAGCCGAATCAGCTCTTCGATCCGGCCGTGAACATCCGCTTCGGAACCTGGTATCTGCGCTCGCTCGTGGAGCGTTTCGGCGGCTCGCGCACGCTCGCGATCGCCTCGTACAACGCCGGTCCCGAGGCGGTCATGCGCTGGATCGACTTCGCGGGTACGGAGCCGCCGGACGTGTTCGTCGACTCGGTGCCGTATGGCGAGACGCGGCGCTACCTGCGCCGGGTGCTGCGGTCGTATCACCTGTATCGGCTCTTGTACGCCGAGCCGACCGTCCCCGAAGCGACCCCTCAAACCGAGGTCACGCCCAGCCGATAGCGGGGCCATGTTCAAGGCGATCCTGGCCCTACTGGTACTGGTGATCGGCGCAGGCGGCGGCGGCTACTACAACTACCACCGCAACGCACCGATGGACGCGGACCTGCAGCAGCCGCGGCCGTTCGCCAGCTTGCGGACCCCGGACGTGGCCAAGCTTCTGTCCGCCTACGAGCAGGATGTCGCTCGCCTCAAGGGTAGCGTCGCCCAGGCGCCCGGCGGCGCCGACGTGATCGACCGCTTCGACGCCAGCGATGTGGGCGGCAAGGCGCAGGGCTTCGCGAACTTCCAGAAGGACAACCAGCGCTGGAAGAACGCGCGCGGCCAGGTCTTCGAGCTCGAGAAGACGATCAAGGATCTGCGCTTCGAGAAATCGATCCGCGACCGCGGGCTCGACGACGAGCAGACGCGAATCTTGCGCCGCCTGACGACGTTCTGAACGCGGCTCCGGTCTAGTCGTCGTCTTCTTCGACGACCGGATCCTCTTCGGGCTCCTCGATCTCCGGCGTGTCCACCGCACCGTCTTCGATCTCGATGTCCTCGAAGCCGGTGTCGTCGGCGTCGATCGGCGTGTCGAGATCGTCGCCTTCGTCGATCGGCGGCGGCGGTTTGATGGCTTTCTTGGGCGCTGGCGCGGCCGCGGGCTTCTTGGCTCGCGAGCGTTTGGGCTTCTCGAACGCGGGCGACATGCGTTGATCCGCGCCGCACTTGGGGCAGTTCGGATCCGGCTTGTTCATGTCGTAGAACTTGGCCTGGCACGAGTAGCAGACCCACTTGTTCCCGAGCTTGGCCTTTTTCGCCGCTGCATCCATGCGTTCAAGCGCTCCCTTTTGGGCGGGGGTATATCACGCGAGCCGGGGAGAGCAAGCCGTGGCGTTCGCGACCTATCGAGCTTGGCTTCTCCGATTTAACAGAATGCTACTTATCAGAACCTGGAGTCGAGACCGGGGGCGGCGCGGCATCGAGCTTGGCTTGCTCGATCCCGATCCGAATCAGGACGCCTTCCTGCTCCGCGACTTCCGGCGATGCGGCGAGCGCCAGTCGATACGCGGCGACCGCGCGCGCGGGCTGAGCGGCGCGCGCGAAGGAATCGCCGGCCTCGATCCAGACCAGCACGCGCGGCGGATACGCCGCGATGCGCGCGGCCGACTCGTACACCTCGGCGGCCGCCAGCGGATCTCCGCCTTGCTCGAGCACGTAGCCGCGCAACCGCAGCGCGACGGCGCGGCGCGCGTCTTCGGGATCGAAGGCTTCGGCCAACGCTGCGAGCCGCTTGTCGGCGTCCGGCAGCCGGCCGAGGTCGACCTCGATTTCGGCCGCGCGCAGGCTGGCAATCCGCGCCGCGTCGTTCGAGCCCTGGTCGGTGATGAATGCCTCGAGCTCGGAGAGCGCGGCCTCGCGCGCCTTCGCCGCCTGCTCCGCGTTCGCGGGCTCGGCGACGAACATCTCGCCGCTGGTCGAGCCCATGGCCTGCGTGTAGCGCGCCTCGATGCGCGCGAGCTCGGCCTCGGACTCGGCGACCTGACGCGAGCGCAGCTCCCATACACCCGCGAGCACGCCGCCGACGACCAAGGCTACGGCGATCCCGACCACGATCTCGCGGCCGTGCGAGTTGGCCCACTCGAACCCGTCCTGTAGACGGGCCTCGAAACCCATCAGTCGCGACTCGGTGTCGCCGTGTTGTCGCTCGGTCATGCGCGCGTGCCTCCCCCCGTGCGGCGCGGGATCTTAGCGGGTTTTCACTTTCGGTCCGTCCTCGTTCGAGACCGCGTCGTCGGCGCGCTCCGCGCGACCGCGCAGCAGCACGCGCACCGGCGCGGAACGCACACCGAAGCGCTTGCGGAAGAAGCTCTCCAGGTAACGGTGGTAGTTCGGCGCGATCAGCGTCGGATCGTTCATGAACACGAGCAGCGTCAGCGGCCGCTTGGCGACCTGCGTCGCGTAGAAGAAACGCGCGCGGCGCTTGCCGCGCAGCGGCGGCACGTTGCGCGAGGTCGCTTCCTCGAGCGCGCGGTTCAGCTCGGCGGTCGGCACGTCCACGTCGAGGTCGTCGAAAAGCCGCAGCGCTTCGGGCAACAGCTTCGCGAGCCCCCTGCCGGTCTTCGCACTGGTGCGCAAGATCACGGGCTCCTGCACGAAGCCGAGCCGGCGCTCGAGCTGGCGCTCGACCTCGGAGCCGCGATCGGTTCCCTCGATCACGTCCCATTTGTTCAGCACCAGCACCAGCGGCCGGCCGCGGTCGAGGGCGATGCGCGCGATCTTCGCGTCCTGGTCCGCGACGCCCGTCTCGGCGTCGAGCACGAGCAGCCCCACGTCGGCGCGCTCGATCGTGCGCAGCGCCATCAGCGCGCTGCCGCGCTCGAGCCGGTCCGAGCGCCGGCCGGGTTTGCGCATGCCGGCGGTGTCGACCAGCACGACCTCGCGTCCGTCGACGCGCAGGAACGAATCGGTCGAGTCGCGCGTCGTGCCCGGCTCGTCGGCGACGATGTTGCGCTCCTCGCCGAGCAACGCGTTCAGCAGCGACGACTTCCCGACGTTCGGACGGCCCACGATCGCGAGCCGGGGCGGGCCCGTGCGCCGCGCGGGCTCGACCGGCTCGGTGAGCGGCGGCAGCCGCTCCGCGATCGCCATCTCCAGATCCACCAGTCCGCGCGCGTGCGCCGCCGAGGTGGGGATGATCTCGGGGAAGCCGAGCCGGTGGAACTCGGCGCTGGCCGCTTCGACCTTGGGGTTGTCCGCTTTGTTGGCGCACACCACCACCTGCGGCCCCGCGCGCCGCAAGATTTCGGCGATCTGCTGGTCACCGGCGAGGATGCCGTCGCGCGCGTCGACCACGAACACGATCACCGCCGCTTCCGCGACCACCAGACCGACCTGGCGGCGGATCGCGGCGGGGATCCCCGACTCGGCGTCGGGATCGAGGCCACCCGTGTCGACCAGCAGGACCTCGTGGCCCTCGATCAGGCTGCGCGAGGCGACACGATCTCGCGTCACTCCGGGCCGGTCTTCGACCAGCGAGCGGCTCTCGCGCAAGAGCCGGTTGAAGAGCGTCGATTTCCCGACGTTCGCGCGCCCGACGATCGCGACCAGCGGAGGGCTCTCGCTGCCACCTTTTGTCATGTCGACGCCACTCCCGACCGTTCCCGTGCGGCCACTGGTTGACACAGCTCGCGGTTTTGAGCGAGGCTCGCACGGATCGCTCGTCCGGGGAGGGAAGTCCGATGGCGCAGGGTACGGGATCGTGGTCGCTTCGCACGGCGCTGCTCGCGCTCGCCTGCGCGGTGGCGTTGAGCGGAATGCCGAGTCAGGCGAGCGCCGACGCGAGCCAGTTGTGCCGCGCGGGCTCGAACTTGGTGTTCGCACCGTTCGACACGCTGCTCGCCCCCTACATCGCCGGCAAGGACGAGTACTACGGTCTGACCGAGATCGACGATCCGATGGCGCTCAAGGTCGCCGGCGCCGCCCCGGGCTACGTGTTCCTGCTCGGTATGCAGGTGGGCGGGTCGCTGATCCGCCTGATCGCCGGCGCGTTCGAGATCATTCCCGGTGTCGTGACCTTGTTCCGCGAAGAGGCGCAGCCGCCGCTGTTCCGCTCTGGCGAGGACGCTTGGGCGGTCTTCGCAGATCAGTACGGCCCCTGCCCCGTCAAGATCGGCATCTCCTACAACACGATCAACGACGGCTGAGTTCGCGCAGCACGCGCGCCAGCGCGGGCTCGTGCGCGTCGGCATCGAGCCAATCGAGCTCCGGCTCGGCGCGAAACCAAGTGCGCTGGCGCTTCGCGTAGCGTCGCGTCGCGATCCAGGCGAGTTCGATCGCCTCGACTTCGTTGGCTCGTCCCGCGAGCAGCTCGCCGGCCTCGCGGTAGCCGATCGCGCGCAGCGGCCGCAGGTCCGGCGCGTAGCCGGCGGCGTAGAGCCCGGCAAGCTCGGCGACGAGTCCCTGATCGAACATCGCCTGCACGCGCGTCCGCAAGCGCGCCGCGAGGCGCTCGCGCTCGACCGCCAGGCCGAGCCAGACCAGCTCGAACGGCCGATCGCCGAAGGCGTGGCTCGCTTGCGCGTGAGAGATCGGAGCGCGCCCGAGTCGCGCCACTTCGAGTGCGCGCACGGTGCGCACGCGGTCGCCCGACGCGATGCGCGCGGCAGCCACGGAGTCGACGGTCTCGAGCTCGGCGCGCAGATCCGCGCTCGAGCGGCTCTCGAGCTCCGCGCGCAGATCCGGATTCGAGCCCACGCCGGCGATCAGGCCACCCGCGAATGCGCGCGCATAGAGACCCGTGCCGCCGACCAGCAGGATCGGCCGTCCGCGAGCGGCGATCTCGAAGGCCGCCCGGCGCGCGAGCTCCGCCCAGCGTCCCGCGGACATCGACTCGTCGGGCGCGACCAAATCTAGGCCGTGGTGTGGGATCTCGGCGCGCAGCGCCGCCGACGGCTTGGCGGTGCCGATGTCCAGGCCGCGATAGACCTGCATCGAGTCGGCGCTGATGATCTCGGCGCCGGTCGCGCGCGCAGCCGCGCAGGCGAGCTCGGTCTTGCCGGTCCCGGTCGGCCCGACGATCGCGACGACGCGCGGCCGAGTCGCCGCCATCAGCGGCGCAGGAAGCGCCGCTCGAGCTCGGCCAGATCGAGCGTCGAAAGGATCGGCCGGCCGTGCGGGCAGTTCGGAAACCAGAGTGTCTCGTCGAGTGACGCGAGCAGCGCCGCGACCTCGCGCGCTTCGAGCCGGTCGCCCTTCCTCACCGCCGCATGACACGCGGACGAGGCGAGCAGATCGTGGAGCGCGCGCTCGAGGCCATCGCGTGCCTCGCTGTGCGCGGACTCGGCGAGCGAGCGCGCAGTCTCGGCCAGCACCTCCGGCCAGAGCGTGCCGCGCCGCTCGGTCAGCAGCGCAGGCAGCGAGCGCAGACTCGCGTGCACCGTACCGCGCACGCTCGAAGCGCCCGGCTCGAGCTCGATGCCCGCGCGCGCAAGCAGGCTTGCGTGCGCCTCCAGCACCTCCGCGTCGGCGCGCGAAAGCTCGACGGGCAGCGGCACGAGCAGCGGCTGGCGCTCGAGTTTGTCGTCGAGCGCTGCGCGGCGCAGGCGCTCGAACAGCACGCGCTCGTGCGCGGCGTGCTGGTCGATCAGCACGATGCCCGCTTCGCCTTCCAGCACGAGGTACAGACCCAAAGCCTGGCCGAGGTAGCGCAGGCGCGCGAACGCGAAGCCCGGCCGACCGGGCGCATCGGAGACGGCCAGCGCTGCGTCACCACCGATCGTCCGGGCCGAAGCGAAGAAGCCGTCGGCCCGTGCGAAGTCACTCGCCACGCCCGCGAACCCGCTGCCGCTCGCTGGCGCGTAGCTCGGCTCGGGCCGAGCTGGACCGCCCACTCGCACCGCCGCGCCGATCGCGCGCCGCAGCAGACCCGTCACGGCGGACGGATCGCGGAAGCGCACCTCCCACTTCGCGGGGTGCACGTTCACGTCCACCTCGCCCGGCTCGACTTGCAAATACAAAACGACCACCGGGTAGCGACCGGGCGGAAGCGCGTCGCGGTAGGCGTCGCGCACGGCGAACTGCAGCAGTCGATCGCGCACCGGCCGGCCGTTCACGTACACGTGCAGGTCCGACGGGCCGCTGCGCAGCACGTGCGTCGGGCTCACGTAGCCGGTCACGCGCAGTCCGGCGAGCTCGGCGTCGACGGGGAGCAGGCCGTCGCCTGCGCCCGGCGGCAGCACCGCCAGCACGCGTTCTCGGGCGTCGCGCGTAGGCAGCCAGAGCAGCGCGCGACGCCCGTCGCGCTCCAGCTCGAAGCGCACGTCGGGGCGCGCGAGCGCAATCCGCTCCAGCCAGCGCACCACGTGCGAGGCCTCGGTGACGGAGCTCTTCAGGAACTTGCGGCGCGCCGGAACCCGGCCGAACAGCTCGACCACCTCGATCGTCGTGCCCTCGAGGCACGCGACCGGCGCGCTGCGCTCGATGCCGGAGCCGCTGCCCTCGAGCTCGGTGCCGAGCGCATCGCCCGCGCGGCGCGTGCGCATGCGCACCGCCGCGACCGAAGCGATGCTCGGTAGCGCTTCGCCTCGGAAGCCGAGCGACGTCACGCGGGCCAGGTCGTCGGCCGTCTCGAGCTTGCTGGTTGCATGACGTTCAAACGCGAGCAGCGCGTCCTCGCGGCTCATGCCCTTGCCGTCATCGCTGACCGAGATCGAGGCGATCCCGCCCTCCCGGATTGCTACGCGGATCTGTGTCGCCTGCGCGTCCAGAGCGTTCTCGACCAGCTCCTTCACGATCGAGGCCGGACGCTCGACCACCTCGCCGGCGGCGATCTGATTGACGAGGTCGGATGGCAGGACGCGGACTTTCCCCACGAGGAGCAACGTACCACGCGAGATTCGCGCGCCCAAAGTCGCCGCTCTGACCGAGAATTTCCTTGACAGCAGGCCAGCCTTGGAGAACTTCTTGCGTGCTAAGGGGGGTTGCAATGTCAGGCTTGGCGCCGGCAGGTGAGATGACGTCACCGATCGTGAGCTCGAGTCCCGTCGCAGCGGGTGTCGCGACCGCTGCGCGCCGACGCGGAGATCGGCTGGTCGGCTCGAGCCGCGCCGTGCAGCGCGTCCACGAGCAAGTGGCCGTGGCCGGGCGCGGCCGCTTCCCCGTCTTCATCTCCGGCGAGGAAGGCGCAGAGAAAGAGCTGGTCGCTCGACTCGTGCACGAAGCCAGTGACTGGAAGACGGGCGGCTTCTTCGCGGTCGACGCCTCACTCGTGCCCGAGACACTGCTGGCGCGCGAGCTGCTCGGCTCGGAGCGCGGCGCGCTTGCTTCGCTGCCGTCCGAGTCGGTCGGCGCGTTCGCTCGCACCACCGGCGGCACGGTGCTGATCGATCGCATCGAGACGCTGCCCAAGGACCTGCAGCACGTGCTCGCGCTTGCGCTCGGCGACGCGCGCTATCACCGCGTGGGCGGCGGCGCGGCGCTTCCGCTCGAATGCCGGGTGATTGGCTCGAGCTCGGAGAGCCTCGAAGCGCTGGTGCAGAGCGGTCAGCTCGATCCCGAACTCGGCGAGCGGCTGCGCTTGCTCGAAATCCGCATTCCGGCGCTGTGCGATCGGCGCGAGGACATCCTGCCGCTGGCGGCGCACGCGCTCGCGCTCGCGAGCGACGAGATCGAACGCGAGCTGGGCCGTTCACCCAAGGCGCGCGGCTTCACGCGCGAGGCGCTCGAGCGCCTGCGCGCGTACCCCTGGCCGGGCAACGAGCGCGAGCTGCTCGAGCGCGTGCGCGCGGCGCTGCGGCTCGCGCGTGGCGACGAGATCGACGCCGAGGATCTCGCGCTCGGCAGTGCCTCGAGCGACGAGCTGCCGTCCTTCAGGGACGCCAAACGCGCGTTCGAGCGCGACTACGTCGCGCGCGTGCTGCGACTCTGCGCCGGCAACATCAGCCGCGCCGCGCGGATCGCGAAGAAGGACCGCAAGGACTTCTACGACGTGCTGCGCCGCAACCAGATCAACCCCGACGACTACCGCTAAGCGGCGCCTCGCCGCGCGAGCTCCGCGCTATGCTGACCCCGATGATCGCCGCGGTCGTGCAGATGACGTCGGGCCCGGAGGTCGCGCGCAACCTTGCGCGTGCGAGCGAGCTGATCGCGCACGCCGTCGGCCGCGGCGCCGAGCTGGTCGCCCTGCCCGAGAACTTCGCACTGATGGGCCGTGATCCCGCGACCGGTCCGAACCCCGACGCGCAGGACGTTCCCAACGGCGAAGTCGTGCGCTTCCTGCGCGAGCAGGCCTCGCGCCACGAGATCGTGCTGGCGGGCGGCACGTTTCCCGAACACATCGCGGACGACGCGCGCGTGTTCAACACCTCGATCGTGGTCGACCGCACCGGTCAGCTGATCGCGCTCTACCGCAAGATCCACCTGTTCGACGTCGACCTGCCCGGTGCGCTGCTGCACGAGTCGGCGACGGTCGCGCCAGGCTCCGAGGTGGTGGTCGCGAAGCTGCCGCTCTGCACGCTCGGACTCTCGGTCTGCTACGACGTGCGCTTCCCCGAGCTGTACCGCGCGCTGGTCGATCGCGGCGCCACGGTGCTGCTCGTGCCCGCCGCGTTCACCGTGCCCACCGGCCGCGATCACTGGGAGGTGCTGCTGCGCGCGCGTGCGATCGAGAGCCAGTGCTTCGTAATCGCGTCGGCGCAGTGGGGCGAGCACGGCGCGAACCGCCGCTCCTTCGGCCGCGCGCTGATCGCCGATCCGTGGGGCACGATCCTGTGTACGGTCCCCGACGGCGAGGGTGTCGCTGTCGCCGAGCTCGACTTCGCGCGGCTCGAAGACGTGCGCCGCCGGCTGCCGTCGCTGCGACACCGTCGCCTGTAGGCGCGCCTCGCGCCTCGCGCTCCGCTCAAGCGGCCCGTCGACGCTGCCGATTTCCGCAGCGATGCCGCGAGCAATGCTGATCGTGCGCTTGGCCGGACAGCCCGACGCGCCGTTCGAGATCGTCTCGGCCGAGACGCTGATCGGACGCGCGCCGACCTGCGACCTGCAGCTGCCTGACGAGAGCATCAGCCGCGAGCATTCCGTGGTCCTGGCCGATGGCGGGACCTACATGCTCGAGGACCTGCAGAGCACCAACGGCATCAAGGTGAACGGCAAGCGCGTGCGCTCGGTCGAGCTCGGCCACGGCGACGAGATCGAGATCGGTCAAACGCGCCTGGTCTTCACGCTGAAATAGACCCCCCGCGGGCGGAACGGGTTTTCCCAGTTTGGCGCCCGAAGGTGCCCGGCCGCCCTGCCCCGACCTGCCCTGGCGGCGGCCCGGGGGCGCTCCAACGGGCACGGCGTTTGCTCTCTAGCCCGGCCGTGAAGTTCGAATGGCTGTCCAGACGCGCGCGCGAGATCGTCTCCGAGGCGATCGGCGACGAAGGCGAGCACGAGCTCGAGCGCTTGCTCGTGGCCGGTGCCGTGGTCGTGCGCGAGGGCGAGCACTACCGGATCGAGAGCGGCGAAGACGTCTGGAGCGAGCTCGAAGCCCGCGCGCGCAGGCTCGAGGGCCTGTGCGAGTGCGGCGCGCTGCTCTCCTCGCACGGCAACCGCGCCCACTGCCGGAGCTGCGGGCGCGAGTACGCGAAGATCTAGCCTGAGACGGCGGTCGGGCCCTCGGGCGGCGCCTGCTGCAGCTTCTGCCAGCCTTCCTTTACGAGCCGGCAGGCCTCTTCGGGCGTGTCGACCAGCGAGAACAGCTTCAGGTCCTTCTTCGCGATCAGCCCCATCTCGAGCACGCGTGTCTCGAGCCACTGGATCAGCCCCGACCAGTAGTCGGTGCCGACCAGGATGACGGGAATGTCGCGGCACTTGCCGGTCTGCTTCAGCGTCAGGCACTCGAACATCTCGTCGAGCGTGCCGAAGCCACCGGGCAGCATCACGAACGCGCAGGCGTACTTCACGAACATGACCTTGCGCACGAAAAAGTAGTCGAAGTGGATCGAGGTGTCGGCGTAGCCGTTGTCGTGCTGCTCGAAGGGCAGCTTGATGTTGAGCCCGATCGACGGCGCTTCGACCTCGTGCGCGCCGCGGTTGGCGGCTTCCATCGCGCCGGGTCCGCCGCCGGTGATCACCGCGAAGCCCTCGCGGCCCAAGCAGCGGCCGATCTCGCGGCCGAGTCGATAGGTCTCGCTGTCCGCCGCCGCGCGCGCGCCGCCGAACACGGAGACGGCCGGCCAGATCGGCCCGAGCGTCTCAAAGCCCTCGACGAACTCCGCCATGATCCGGAAGATCGTCCACGTGTCCTTGCTGCGGAATTCCTTCACGATCCTTCGCGCTATCGGAGCTTCCTGTGGGCGAGTTGATGGCCGGATCGCAGCTCGTGCAGGTTGCGCGAATCACGTGTCGTGACGAGACGTGAGTGCCGTCCGCCGCCGCCAGGTCGAGGCGTAGCTCGAACGCAGCGGTGCGCACGCGGCCGTCGGGCTCGACCTGTGCCTCGCCGCGCACGTCGAGCGAGAGGCGACCTTCGAGATCATCCGCGACGCGCATGGACTCGCGCGTCACCGAGCCGCTCGCTCGCAGCATGCCGGGCTTTTCGGGATCGAGCTCCCAGCGCACGGGAATGTCGACGCCCAGGCTGAAGCGTCCGGTCTGCGGCAGCGTGCGGCGCGCGACCCAGGCCCGCTCGCCGAGCGGTGCGCGCGTGGGCAGCGCGAAGATCAGCCAGTCGAGCAGCGCCACGTCGATCAGCACCGGGCTCGGGCTCTGCCAGATCGGCGCGAGCACGTCCCCGTTCGTGTCGAGGCTCGCTGAAGCGACGGGCCGTTTGCGCATCTCGAGCGGAGTGTCACCGGCCAGTGTCTGCTCGTCGGGACCGAAACCGACCCGGCCGGTCTCCTTGGTCTGTATCCAGAAGCCCTGGTCCGAGATCGACATCTCGCTGCCGCCGTCGGGCGTGCCCTCCGTGCGCGACGCGTAGCGATCGATGAACAGCTCGACCTCGGTCGTGCCGTCCGGTTCGGGCTTCGCGCGCAAGATCACGCTGGCCAGTCGCACGCTCTTCGCGGGCGTGCCCGAAACGTCGAACGTCTCCTCCGCCTCGAAACGCCAGTGCTGTTCGGGCGCGGTCGCGAAGCCGAGGGGCGGCGCGCCGGACTTCGAGCAGGCGGAGAGACACACGAGAACGGCGAAGATCGCGCGGCGCATCGGCGGGCGAGTCTCGCCCTGCCCAGCGCGCGTTTCAAGCCGACGCACGGCTGTGTTAGTTTTGGAGAGCGATGGTGGAGCCTGGCAGCGCGAGCCCCGACTACGGCGAGACCGAGCTCGTCGCACGCCTGCAGGCGCGCGACGCGTCGGCGTATGCGGAGCTCGTGCGCGCGCAGGGTCCGCGCATGCTCGCGGTCGCGCGGCGGCTCCTGCGCAGCGACGACGACGCTGCGGACGCGGTCCAGGAAGCCTTCATCTCGGCCTTCCGCGCGATCGGCAACTTCGAGGGCGGAGCGAAGCTCTCGACCTGGCTGCACCGCATCGTCGTGAACGCCTCGCTGATGCGCCTGCGCAATCGCACGCGCCGGCCCGAGGTCTCGATCGACGAGCTGTTGCCGAAGTTCGTCGACGACGGCGGCCACATCGACGAGCCGCGCGAGTGGCGGAGCCCCGAGCCGCTCGACGCGCTCGAACGCCGCGAGACGCGCGAACTGGTGCGCGGCCTGATCGACCAGCTGCCCGGCGACTACCGCACGGTGCTCTTGCTGCGCGACATCGAAGGGCTCGACACCAAGGAGACCGCGGAGGTGCTCGGCGTGACACCGAACGCCGCGAAGATTCGTCTACACCGTGCGCGACTGGCGCTGCGCACCCTGCTCGACCCGCACATGCGCGAACGAGGAGCGATGTGAACTGCCGCGAATGCACCGACTTCTTGCACGACTACCTGGCCGGCGATCTACCGGCCACACAACAGCGCGTGTTCGAGGGGCACCTCGAGCTGTGCCCGCCCTGCCTCACGTTCCTGGAGAGCTACCGCAAGACGCTCGCGCTCGGGAAGCTCGTGAACGAAGAGCCCGAGGCGCCGCTGCCGGAAGCCCTGATCAAAGCGATCCTGGCCGCGCGTTCGAGCTGAGCGCGTCTAAGCGCTTCCACTTTGCCGCGTAGGCCGAAGTCCGCTGGCCAGGACGCTTCGTCCGAGCGAAGTCCAGAATTCTGGACGCTGGCGCAGCGCGACGAGCAGCTTGCGCCTTCCACGCGGGCACGCCGATTGCTCTCTCGAGGGGCATGACGCAGGCGATCGCAGCGGAGCCCCGAATGATCGAAGGCGGAGAGCACCGAGGACAGCGGCTAGAGAGATCACGCTCCCGTTCAGCGACGTGGTCGGGTTCACTCGCTTGACCGAGCGGCTCGGAGACTTCGCGGCGCATCGCTTGGTGACGCGACACAGGGCGTTCGTCTTGCAATGCGCGCGGGCCACGGCGGCGAAACGGTCGAGGTTCGAGGGGACGGCTTCCTGCTTGCGTTCGCGCCCGTGCAGGCGGCGGCGCGCGGCGCGATCGAGATGGGTCGAGGGCTCTCATCGATCGAGCAATCGGACTCCGCGGAGGCGATCTCCGTTCGCACCGACCTGCACAGCGGGCCGGCGATCGCGGACGGCGGCGGCTGACGAGATCCTGATCTCAGCGCGAGTGCGAGAGCTGCTGGAGGAGCGAGCGGAGTTTCGATCCGGCGCGGAAAGGCGCGTGTCGCTCAAGGGCTTCGCCTCGCGCCAGCAGTTCTTCGCCCTTTCTCGGGCGGGGGAGCCGACCCTCGCGGCAGGCAACGGGTGGTGATTCTTCCCTTCCAGCCACACGTTAGACTGCCGCGAGGGCCGGTGATGGGCGAACGAAGCGACGCATCCGAGATCGAACACCTCGCGCGCGAGCGCGACCTGCCCAGGGCGGCACCCCATTTCTCGACGAGATCGGCGAGCTCGCGATCGGAGCACAGGCCAAGCTGCTTCAACTCCTGCAGCCCGGGCAGTGCTACCCGCTCGGGGAGACGCGCGCGGTCCAGGCCAACGTCCGCGTGATTGCGGCGACCAACACCGAGCTCGCCACGGCGGTGAAGGAACGGCGCTTTCGGGTGCCTTCGCTCGCCGAGCGCCGCGAGGACATCGCCGAGCTCGCGCTCTCGCTCTACGCCGACGCGTGTCGGCGGCACAGCCTGCGCGAGCTGCCGGTCTCGGCCGGCGTGCTGCACGCGCTCGAAGCGGCCGCGGATCGCGCGTCGGGAGACAGCGCCGCGGAGGTCGCGCCGCTCTCCTTTCAGGACGCGACCCGACGCTTCCAAAGCGAGCTGCTTCGCCGCGTGCTCGCCGAGACCGACTGAAACGTGACCGCGGTCGCGCGTCGGCTCGACGTCGCGCGCTCGCACGTGTACGGCCTGATCAAGGCCTTCGGACTGGAGCGCTAGCGCGCGAGTCCGATCAAGCCTTTCAACAGGCGCGCGACGGTCGGGGTTAGACGCGTTCGTGTGTAGGCCCCCGAGGTCGCCTTGATCGCCTCCGCCTGTGTCGGGTACGGGAGGATCAGCTCCACGAACCGACCCAGGCCGTAGCCGGCCGACATGGCAAGCGCGAGCGTGGCGATCAGGTCGCCGGCGTGGCGCGCGACAATCGTTGCACCAACCACCGAGTCGGTGCCCTTCTTCACGTGAATCTTCACGAAGCCGAGGGCTTCGCCTTCCGCGCGCGAGCGGTCGTTGGCTTCGAGCGGGGTGGTGTAGGTGTCGATCGCGATACCCTGCGCTTCGGCGTCGCGCGCGTAGAGACCGATGTGCGCGACCTCCGGATCGGTGTAGAGCGCCCACGGGATGTGCGTGTAGTCGACCGCGGAGCGGCCGGGGAACAACATGTTCCGCACGAGCTTGACCGCCTCGTAGGCGGCGACATGCGTGAACTGCAGGCCGCCGTGAATGTCGCCGCAGGCCCAGATGCGCGGCACGGACGTC
>JANNLG010000237.1:0-4117 GCA_031396695.1 Deltaproteobacteria bacterium | reverse complement strand
TCCAGTTCGGCAACCCGATCGGCAAGTACCAGGGCGTGAAGCATCCGCTTGCCGAGATGTACGTCGACATCGAGTCGACCAAGTCGCTGCTCTACTACGCGGCCTGGGCGCTCGACGAGAGCCCGGGTGAGGTGCCGCGCTCGGCGTCGCTCGCGAAGGCCTACGCCAGCGACGCGTTCGCTCGCATCGGCATCGACGGCGTGCAGCTGCACGGCGCGGTGGGCTACACAGCCGAGTACGACATCCAGCTCTATCTGAAGCGCTCGAAGTGGGCCCGCCCGACGTTCGGCGACTCCGACTTCCACTACGAACGCGTCGCCACCCTCGGAGGTCTGTAGATGGACTTCAAGTTCAGCCCCGCAGAAGAGTCCTTCCGCGACGAGGTCCGCGCGTTTCTCGACGCCAACCTGCCCGAGAGCGCGAACAAGATGGACTTTGCCTTTGTGGCCGAGTGGAACCGCAAGGTGCGCGAGAAGCGCTGGGTCGGTTTCTCGTGGCCCAAGGAAGTCGGCGGCGGCGGCGGCGGGATCGTCGAGCAGGTGATCCTGAAGGAGGAGATGTCGAAGCGGCACGCGCCTCCGCTCGGCTCCTGCTTCATGGGACTCGCCTGGGTCGGCCCGTCGATCGTGCAATACGGAACGGACGCGCAGAAGCAGCGCTTCATCCCCGACATCCTCGACGGCAAGTACCAGTGGTGCACCGGTTACTCCGAGCCGGGTGTCGGCAGCGATCTCGCGGCGCTTCAGTGCAAGGGCGTGCGCGAGGGCGACGCGTACGTCGTGAACGGCCAGAAGATCTGGACCTCGATCGCGATGTGGTCGAAGTGGATGATCCTGCTGGTGCGCACGGACTTCGCGAGTGCTTCGAAGCACGACGGCATCACCTGCTTGCTGGTCGAGATGTCGACGCCCGGCATCGAAGTCCGCCCGATCAAGAACATGTCGGGCTCGTCGATGTTCGCGGAAGTGTTCTTCAACGACGTGCGCGTGCCGGTCGAGAACCGGCTCGGCGCCGAGGGCCAGGGCTGGCAGGTCACGGTGTCGGCGCTCGCGAGCGAGCGCTCGAGCATCGCGGAAGTCACCGCCATGTTCCGCAAGCTCGAGGATCTGAAAGAGCTGGCGCAGAGGACGCGTCGCAACGGCGTGCTCGCCGCGAAGGACGCGCGCGTGCGCCGGCAGCTCTCCGTCTTCGAAGCCAAGATCGAGGCCATGCGCCTGAACGGATTGCGCTACCTGACCAAGCAGCTGAAGGGCGAGCCGCTCTCGAGCGAAACCAGCGTGAACAAGCTGCACCGCGCGGAGCTCGAGGTCGAGATGGGCGACTTCGCGCTCGAGCTGCTCGGCAACGCCAACCAGTACCTGCGCGGCGCCGACGAGGCCGTCGACGCGGGGCGCTGGGCGAGCGGCGCGCTGAACTGGCCCGAGGTGGTGATCGGCGGCGGCACGCCGAACATCCAGAAGAACATCATCGCCGAGCGCATCCTGCACCTGCCGAAGGACTAGAGGGCTCGGGTTGAGCGAGTTCGACCCGCGTCTGCGCGCACGCGTCGAGGCGAACCTGGCGCGTTTCGCACGGCACGCGCGGCCGGATCCGGAGCTGAAGCACGCGGCGGTCGCGGCGACACTGGTCGGTGACAACGAAGGCCGGGCGTGTTTCCTGATCACGCGCCGCGCCTCGGGCATGCGCAACCACCCGGGACAGTGGGCGCTGCCGGGCGGCCGCATCGATCCCGGCGAGACGGCCGAGGAGACCGCGCTGCGCGAGCTGCACGAAGAGCTCGGCCTGCTGCTCGACCCCGACGCCGTGCTAGGCCGGCTCGACGACTTCGTCACGCGCTCCGGCTACGTGATCACGCCGGTCGTGTGCTGGGGCGGCGAAGCGCGCGCGCTGGCGCCGAACCCCGAAGAGGTCGCAGCGGTGCACGTCGTGCCCGTGGTCGAGCTCGACAGCCCCGACATCCCGCAGCTGCGCGCGATTCCCGAGAGCGACCGCCCCGTGCTGTCGCTGCCGATGCCGATCCTGGGCACGAGCATCCACGCGCCGACGGCCGCCGTTCTGTACCAGTTCCGTGAAGTCGCGCTGCACGGCCGCAACACGCGCGTCGCGCACTACGAGCAGCCCGTGTTCGCCTGGCGCTGAGCGCGGGCGATGTAGAGAACTCGCCGTCGGCTCCGACTTCTCTACGCAAGCGCCAATTCCGGCGCGCAGTCCGAGAGGAGAACGAACCATGCGATACATGCTGATGATGCACGCGCCGCACGCGACCGGTGAATACCAGCACGCGGTCTGGGCGCCGGGAGAGTTCGAGGCCCACATGGCCTTCATGCACCGCCTGAATCGGGCGCTGACCGATGCAGGCGAAATGGTGGGCGTGGAAGCGCTGGCCGCGCCCGTCGAGGCAAAGATCGTGCGCGCCGGAAAGCACGGCGTGCCCGCGGTAACGGACGGGCCATTCGCCGAAGCGAAGGAGTTCCTCGCGGGCTACTGGATCGTCGAGGTCGAGAAAGCGGAGCGCGCGTACGAGATCGCGGCCACGGCTTCGTCGGCGACCGGCCCGGGCGGTGTGCCGCTGAACATGGCGATCGAGGTGCGCCGGGTCATGGCGATCCGGCCGCCGGACGTGTGACGCCGAAGTCCACCACGAACGAGAGCGTCGGGCCGCTTTTGCGCGAGCTCGCGCCGCAGGTGCTCGGCGCGCTCGCGCGCCGTCACGCGGATTTCGCCGCCGCCGAGGACGCGGTGCAGGAGGCGCTGCTCGCGGCGGCTCTGCAGTGGCCCGAAGACGGCGTTCCCGAGCAGCCGCGCGGCTGGCTGTTTCGCGTCGCCAGCCGGCGTCTGACCGATCACGTGCGCAGCGAGTCCGCGCGGCGCCGCCGCGAGGACGAAGCGGCCATGTCGGTGCGCGACGAGGAAGTCGAGGTCGAGCGCGACGACGCGCTCGTGCTGGTCTTCATGTGCTGTCATCCGGCACTGACGCCGCCGTCGGCGATCGCGCTCACGCTGCGCGCGGTGGGCGGCCTGACGACGGCGGAGATTGCGAAGGCGTTTCTGGTTCCCGAGGCGACCATGGCGCAGCGGATCAGCCGCGCGAAGCAGAGCATCAAGGCTTCCGGCGTTCGCTTCGGCCTGCCGTCCGATCTGGAACGTGCCGAGCGGCTCGGCGCGGTGCTGCACGTGCTGTATCTGATCTTCAACGAGGGCTACGCGAGCAGCATCGGTTCGGATCTGCAGCGCACCGATCTCTCGAACGAGGCGATCCGCCTGACGCGCGCGCTGCACGAGCTGCTGCCGCGCGACGCGGAGGTGGCGGGACTGCTCGCACTGATGTTGCTGACCGATGCGCGCCGCGAGGCGCGGACCGGTGCGCACGGCGAGCTGATTCCGCTGGACGAGCAGAACCGAAAGCTGTGGGACAAGCGCTTGATCGCGGAAGGCACCGAGCTGGTGAGCGCGACGCTCGCCCGGGGTTCCGTCGGCGCGTATCAGCTGCAGGCTGCGATCGCGGCCGTCCACGACGAAGCGAAGCGCGCCATGGACACGGACTGGCAGCAGATCTTCGCGCTCTACGGAGTGCTGAAGCGCGTGTCCGACAGCCCCGCCGTGACGCTGAGCCACGCGATCGCCGCAGCCATGGTGCACGGCCCGCGCGTCGGACTCGAGCTCTTGAAGCCGCTCGACACCGATCCGCGTATGGCGGGACACTACCGCCTCGACGCTGTGCGCGCGCACCTGTACGAGATGGCCGGCGCCCACGCCCGCGCCGTTTCCCACTACCTGGCCGCCTCGGAGCGAACCGAGAGCGTGCCGGAGCGGAACTACCTGATCACCAAGGCCGCGCGGCTCGGCCCGAACAAGGGGTAGCTAGACCTCGAGACCGTTCGCCCGGATGACGTCGGAGAAGAACGCTGCGCTCGCCTTCGGGATGCGCGCCTGCGTCGCGAAGTCGGTGTGGACGATGCCGAAGCGCTTCGAGTTCCCGAAGGCCCACTCGAAGTTGTCGAGCAGCGACCAGACGTAGTACGCGCGCACATCGGCCGAGCCGTCGGCGATCGCGGCGTGCATGCCGCCCAGGAATCCGCGCAGCAGCTCGAGGCGCTGCACGTCGTCGACCACGCCG
>JANNLG010000236.1:0-63883 GCA_031396695.1 Deltaproteobacteria bacterium | reverse complement strand
ACCCGATCGGTGTAGACTGGGCGTGTCGGGGGGCAGGGGTTCTGGGAGGCCCGCCATGTCGAGTTCACGCCGAAGCGTTCTCCTGCTGGTTCTGCTGACCGCCATCGCGCCGAGCGCGCACGCGATGCCGGGCGACTCCTGCCAGTGCGGCGACGTCAGCGACGACCGCCTGCTGAGCGAACTCGACACGGCTGCACTTCGCGCGTACCTGGCGAGTCCGACCGGAGCGCCGCTCACGCCCGCGGGATTCGGCAAGTGCAACGTCGCCGGTGGTTCCGGCTCGGCCTGCGACATCCTCGACGTCTCGGTACTGCGCCGCGATCTCGAGTCGCTCGACCCCGGGATTGCCGATACCTGCAACGCACAGGTCGGCACGAACGGGAACCTGGTGCGGTTCGCGGCGTTCGGCGCGCAGGGGAAGGCGAACGCCGGGCAGCTCGAGGTGGCAGCGGAGCTGCGCGAGACGTGCCTCGACCGCTGCTGCGACTTCGTGCAGCTCCTGGGCAACAACATCTACGATAGCGGCGCGAGCTCGACCAGCGACCCCGCGTGGGCCGCGCGGTTCGAAGTTCCCTACGCGGCGGTGGATCTGCCGTTCTGGGCCGTGCTCGGCAACCACGACTACGGCGCGAACGGCGCAGGCACGGATTTCGCCAGGGGCCCGATCCAGGTCGACTACTCCGCGACCGTCTCGACGAAGTTCGAGATGCCCGCGGTCTACTGGCAGCGCTCGGTCGAGCACGTCGATTTCCTCGGACTCGACTCGAACAAGACGATGTTCAGCCAGGACGCGCAGCAGCGCGTCGACGTCGACGCGTGGCTCGACGCATCGACCGCGACCTGGACGATTTCCGCGGGGCTGCACTGCTATCGCTCGAACGGCGAGCACGGGAACGCCGGGTGCTACGACGGAGGGTGCTTCCTTCCGATCATCAACGGTGCGACCGTCAGGACCTTCTACGAGAACTTCCTCTGCGGGCGCGTCGACCTCGCCCTCTGCGCGCATGATCACAGCATGCAGTGGTTGCAGAACACCTGCTCGGGTACCGAGCTCGCCGTCGCGGGCACGGGCGCCGACACCACGAATCTCGTCGGCTCGCAGCCCAGCTACTTCGAGAGTGAGACGCTCGGCTTCCTGTTCGTCGAGATCGACGGCAACACGCTCACGGCCGAGTTCATCGACACGAGTGGCTCGGTCATGTTCACGCGCACGCTGACCAAGCCCTAGCCGGAGCGCGCCGCGAGGAATCCGTGCGAGTGCAGCGCCTCGACCAGGCCATGGAAGATCAGGTCCATGCCCATGGTCGCGACCATCGCGGCGCCGACGGCGAAGAACGAGACGACCTCGAATTCCGAATGCTCGATCAACGTGGTCATGCCGAGGATGGTCGCGATGCCGCCGGGCCCGAACATGATCGGCATGGCGAGCGGCACGAAGGCCACAAAGGCCACATCGTCGCCCGTCGAATTCGCTCCGCCGCTCGCGGCGATGATCGAGTCAGCCGACGCGGAGGGAGAGAACTTCTCGGACGAGCATGACGAGCGTCCCGAAGACCAAGAAGAAGAACAGCAACAGCGCCGCGTACAAGCACGAGCGCCGCGCGACCCGCAGACGGGTCGCGTCGTCCTTGCCCTCGAGCAGCGTGGCGAACACGCTGATGAAGCGCGTTAGCGGTGAGCTCATGTCTTCAGTAGCGCGCGATCACGTGCTTGGAGATGTCGCGAAAGATCTCGCGCGCGTGGTCCATCGGCGGCAGCAGAGTGATCTCTCGCAGGCCGGCGCGTTCCGCCTCGCGAAGCTGGTGGATGATCTCGTCCGGGGTTCCGGCGAGGATCCAGGTGCGGATCGCAGCGGGCGTGATGAAGCGGCGCTCCTCCGGAACCAGGAAGCTGCAGTGTCCTTCGTGGATCTGCAGGTACCGCTTGTCGCGCGGCGTCTCCATCTTCTCGACGTACTCGCAGTACTCGGCGAACAGGCTGCGGACCGGCGGCGGGACCTGATTCGGATTGCCCGACTGCTGAACGCCTTCCCAGCAGTAGTGCAGCGCCGCGGCGACCTGTGAGCCGACCGCGTCGATCACGCGCTCGCTGGCGAGCGTCTCGCCGGGATGAAGCACCACCGCGCTGGTGAGCGCGGCGGTGTGAAAGTCGGCGGGCAGCGAGCGACCGACTGCCGCCGCGCCGGCCGAGATCGCGGCCAGGCTCGCGCGCGTCATGTCGGGCGGTTCGTTGAGCGCGGAGATTCGCCCGTCGCCGTAGGCGCCGGCCGCCGCGAGCGCGCCCGGGCCGTTCGCCGCGACCCAGATCGGGATCGGCTGCTCGAGCTCGATGAAGCCCCGCTCGCGGTGCAGGAAGCGGATCGCGCGCGTCTCGCCGCCGTGCGTGTACTCGACCTCGTCGCCGGCGAGCAGGCCGCGCACGACGCGCAGATATTCGCGGAACGCTCCGGGCTTCATCGGCCGCATGCCCATCACGCGCATCGCCGTGTGGCCGGTGCCGATGCCCAGGAACACCCGCCCCGGCGCGAGGCGCGCGATCGAGGCGATCGAGTGCGCGGTGACGGGCGCCAGCCGCGTCGGCGCGATCGCGACTCCCGTGCCGAGCGTGATCCGCGACGTGTTCGCGGCGGCGAGCGCGAGGGTGGCGTACGTGTCGGACCAGATCATCTGCGAGTCCGGCACCCAGCCGTGGTCGAAGCCGAGCTCCTCGGCCTCCTTCAGCAGTCCCCAGTCGTCGATTTTGGTTGCGACCATCGCGCCGAACTTCATCGCGTACTCCTCCGCGAACAGGATAAGCCCGTCGTCCGGAGCGCGTCTCGCTCGGTCGTGCCCGCGCATGCCTCGAGTCGCGTAGAATCGCCCGATTAGCGCCGAACCCACGAGCAAAGCCGCACCGTGAACTGCCCCGCCTGCGCGCATCCGAACCGCACGGGGGCGAAGTTCTGCGAGGAGTGCGCCGCGCCGCTTCCGCGCGCGTGCGCGAGCTGCGGCTCGGACCTGCGCCCGAACGCGAAGTTCTGCGACGAGTGCGGGACCGCGACGGGTGCGCCGGCTCCAGCGCGCCGCGTCGAGGCGTCCGACGCGCGCAAGGTCGTGACGATCGTGTTCGCGGATCTGGTCGGCTCGACGGCGCTGCACGAACGACTCGATCCGGAATCCGCGCGGCGCTTCATGGAGGGCTACTACGCGGCCATGCGCGGCGCCGTCGAGTCGCACGGCGGTGCGGTGACGCAGTTTCTCGGCGACGGCGTGAAGGCGGTGTTCGGCATCCCGCGTGTGGCCGAGGACGACGCGATCCGCGCCGTGCGCGCGGCGGTCGCGATGCAGGCCGCCTTTCGCGCGCACGCGGATCCGCAGCGCGAAGCGATCGGCAAGACGGGACTGCGCGTCGCCGTGAACACCGGCGAGGTCGTCACCAACGACGCGAGCGAGATCATCGGCGATCCGGTGAACGTCGCGGCGCGGCTGCAGGAGCAGGGCAGGGACGGCGACGTCGTGGTCGGCGAGACGACGCAGCGGCTCGTGAGCGCGCTCGTCACGCTCGAGCTGCTCGGCAGCTTCGCGCTGAAGGGCCGAACCGAAGCGGTGTCGGCGTATCGGGTCACGTCGCTCCAGCGGCCGGTGGGCGCGGCCGCCGCGGCGTTCGTCGGGCGCGATGAAGAGCTCGCGAGAATCCGGTCCGTGTACGACACGTCGGTCGAAAAACCTGCGACCGGGCTCGCGGTGCTGGTTGGCTCGCCGGGGCTCGGCAAGTCGCGTCTGATCGAAGAGTTCGCGCGCCGCCTCGGTGAGAGCTCGACGCTGATCCACGCGCACTGCGACGCGGCCGGCGGAGCGACCTTCGCGCCGCTCGCCGATGCGCTTCGAGCGCTGCCCGACCTGAACGAGGGGGTACCCGGCAGCGACGCCGAGCGCGCGCGCATCGTCGACGGTGTTCGCGCGCTGCTCGCGGGCTCGCCGGCGCCGCCGGAGGAGACGTTCTTCGTGGTGCGGCGCCTGCTCGCGGCGCTCGCCTCGACCAAGCCCGTCGTGCTCGTGATCGACGACGTGCACTGGGCGGAGCCGCTGCTCCTGGACTTGATCGAACATCTCGTGCAGTGGGGCAGCGGGGTGCCGCTGCTGGTGCTGGTCGGTGCGCGCCCCGAGCTGCGCGACGTCCGCTCGACGCTCGTGACCCCCGGAGGCCTTGTGTCGGACGTCGTGACGCTCTCCGGCCTCGACGCGGGCGCGGCGATGCGGCTGGCGGCGAACGTGATCGGCGCCGCGGATCTGCCGGCGTCGGTCGCGGCCAAGGTGCTCGCCACCAGCGAGGGCAATCCGCTGTTCGTCGGCGAGCTCGTGCGCATGCTCGTCCACGAGGGCGCGTTGAAGCGCGAAGGCGAGCGCTGGACGGCCGGCACGACGCTCGCGGCGCTGGAGATGCCGCCCACGATCCACGCGCTGCTCGCGGCGCGCATCGAGCGCCTGCGAGCCGAGGAGCGCATCGTGCTCGAGCGCGCGGCCGTGATCGGTCGCTCGTTCTCGCGCAGCGCGGTCGCGGAGCTGCTGTCGCGCGACGTCACGGATCTGGACGCGCGGCTCGAGTCGCTGCGGCGCGCGGAGCTGATCGAGCGCGACAGCGGTTGGTTTCTGGGCGAGCCGGTGCTGCGCTTCCATCACGTGCTGATCCGCGACGCGGCCTATCGGCGCATTCTGAAAGGCACGCGCGCGGAGCTGCACGCGCGCTTCGCGGACTGGGTCGAGGTGCGCGCGGGGGATTCGCTCGAGCACGACGAGACGATCGGCTGGCACCTCGAGCAGGCGCACCAGCACCTGCGCGAGCTGGGGCCGATCGACGCGCGAGGCCGCGCACTCGGCGAACGCGCGGCACAGCGGCTCGCCGTGGCCGGGCGGCGCGCGCTCGCGCGTGACGACGTGCCGCTGGCCTCGGGCTTGCTCGGGCGCGCGCTCGATCGGCTCGACCGCGACGACCCCGCGCGCGCCGAGCTCGCGCTCGATTGGTGCGAGGCGCTACTCGCCGCGGGCGATGTGGCGCCCGCGACGGCCGCGCTCGAAGAGCTCGCTCGCTTCGCAGCGAGCGACGCGCGCCTGCGCGCCTGGCATACCTGCTTCGTGGGCCAGCTCAAGGTGCTCACCGCGCCGTCTGGACTTTTCGAAGCGGCGGAATCGGTCGCGGCGGCTTCGCGCGATCTGGCCGAGCTCGGCGACATCGCGGGCGAGGCGAAGGCGCACTTCGTACACGCGCAGGCGTTCGCGCGCCTGGGCAAGGTCGCCGCCTGCGAGGCCGCGCTCGACCGCGCGCTGGCCGCGGCGCGGCGCGCGGGCGATCGCCGCCGCGCGAACACGGTGCTCGCGCTCGCGCCGCTCGCCGCGCTCTGGGGCCCGAGCCCGGTCACGCGCGCGAGCGGCCGCTGTCTCGACGTGGTGCGCGTGCTGCGCATCACCCAGGGCGCGCCCGCGGTGGAGGCCGTCGCGCTCTCGTGTCAGGGCGTGCTCGAGGCGCTGCGCGGCCGCACCGACGCGGCGCGGCGCATGATCGCGTCGGCGCGCAAGATGGTCGAGGAGCTCGGCATCACGCAGCGGCTGCTCGAAGCCGACGTGTTCGCCGCGCGCATCGATCTGCTCGACGGCGACGCGGCTTCCGCCGAGCGTGGCCTGCGCGCGGCCTATGAGGGCATGCGCGAGCGCGGGCTCGGCATCGACGCCGCGCGCGCGGCGGCGCTGCTGGCGCGCGCGCTGCTCGCGCTCGATCGCGCGGCCGAAGCCGAGGTGGTGACGCGCGAGAGCGAGCAGCTCGCGGGCGACGATCTGCAGGCGGCGATCGCCTGGCGCGGAGCTCGCGCCGAAGCGCTCGCGCGGCGGGGAGAGACCGTCGAAGCGGTCGCGCTCGCGAGCAAGGCCGTCGAGATCGCCGCCGCGACCGACGCGCTGCTCGATCACGCGGACGCGCGGCTCGCGTTGGCCGCGGCTCTGCGCGCGGCTGGTCGCAACGTGGAAGCCGACACCGAAGAGGGTCGCGCGACCGAGCTCTGGGTCGCGAAGGGCGCGACTCTGCTCGCGGAGCGCGCGCGGCGGGCGAGCACGCAGGCCGCGACAGCCCCGGTGCAACCGGAAGCGCGCCTCGAGCCGGCGCGCTCCGCGCGCCTCCGCATCCGAGCGAATCGCGCGAGCCGCGGAGGTCCGCGTTTCGAAGCGGCGGCTGCCGCCCGCGACATCGCAGCGCTCGAGCATCTGTTCGCCGACCCGTGCGTCGTCGTGCATCACCCGACCGGGGTGACCTACGGTCGGCGCGAGCAGCTCAAGACCTGGCAGTCGCTGTTCAGAGCGGAGCTGCTGACCTATCGACGAGAACCGCTTGCGACGCTCGGCGACTCGCTCGAGCTGGCGCGACACCGAATCTCGACTGCAGGCTTTGTCGAGGAGCGACTGAAGTCGGCCGGCGCCCTGGAAATCGACGAGGTCGTCATTTGCGAGGACGACGGCCACGGTCGCCACTGGCGATTCGAGATCTTCGCCGACGATCAGCTCGGGCGGGCGATCGCGCGTTTGTACGAGCGCCATGCCGAGCTGCTTCCCGACGGACCGGAGCGCGTCCGCGCGCAGGCGATCGCGCGGTCGGCCGGCGTCATGCTCGGCCAGCCGGACCTCGCGGCCACCGCCACGGTGCTGGCGCCCGACGTCGAGTTCTCCGACCTGCGCACGGTCGGCTTCGGAACGCTGCGCGGCGCCGAGGCGGTGCTGCAGACGATCGCCGCCATGATGGATCTGTCGCACGACGACAGCGCGCGCATCGACGACGTGCTCGTGCTCGAATCCGACGCGCTGGTCATACGCTGGACGAATCGCGGCACGCACGTCGAGAGCGGCGGCGCCTTCGAGCGCAAGCTGTGCCAGCTGTTCGCGTTCGACGCCGCCGGACGGCTCTCGCGCTGGCAGCAGTTCGAAGCCGAGCACGACGGCGCCGCGCTCGCGCGCTTCGACGCGCTGGCTAGGAGCCTCACGCCGAAGCCGCCCGTCCACCGCCGCGTGCGCGCGAACCTCGCCGCCGAGACGCTCGCGCGCATGGATGCCGGCTGCGCCACCCGCGACGTCGATGCCGTCAGGGCTCTGCATCGGGAGGACTTCGAGGAGGTCCACCACCCGACCGGATCGACCTACGGGCTCGACGGGGCCTACGCATCGCTCGACTCGCTGCTTCGGTTGCCGAATCCGCAGATGGTGCACGAGCTGCTCGCGACGCTCGGCGAGCGGCACGCGCTCGCGCGCCGGACGACGGGCGCGAGCTCGGGCGGGCGGGGGCGCATCGACGTGGGTGCGTGGGAGCGAGAAGAGCTCGTGGTTGCCGAGGTGGACGAGCAGGGCCGCTTCCGTGGCTACGACACGTTCGGCTCGGAGCGCCTCGCCGACGCCGTCGCGCGTCTGTACAAGCGCCGCGCGGACTCGCCCGGCGGTACCGCAGGGAGCCGCGCCGCCGCGACGGCACAGTCGCTTGCGGCGCTGCTCGCGCCACCCGACATCGACCGCATCGCGGCGTCCGTCGCCTCGAGCGTGGAGACCAACGACCACAAGGTCCTGGGCTACGGCCGAGCGCGCGGCGCCGATAACGTGCTGCGGGCGATCCGAATCCAGATCGAGACCGCAGAAGCGATCGCGCCGCGCGTCGACGATGTGCTCGCGCTCGAGCCGAGCGCCCTCCTCGTGCGGAGAACCGTCTCGGGCGTGCTCCGCGACGGCGGCGGCCCGTACGAGAAGCTGATGATCTCGCTCTACGCGTGCGGCGACGACGGCCTCGTCGAGCACTGGGAACAGTTCGATCCGGATCGCGAAGCCGAGGCACTCGCGCGGTTCGACGCGCTCGTGTCGGGCAACGCGTCGGAGCCGCCCGTCCGCCGCCACGTGAAGGCGAACCTCGCCACCGCAGCGCTCGCGCGCTTCGACGCCGGCTGTGCGGCGCGCGACGTCGATGCGATCAAGACAATTTCCCGCGAGGACTTCGAGGAGGTCCACCGCCCCACCGGGTCGATGTATGGACTCGAGGCTGCCTACGCCTCTCTCGACAACTTGTTTCGCTTGCCGGACTCGCGGTTGGTGCACGAGCCGCTCGCCACGCTCGGCGCCGCGCTCGTGCTATCGCACCGCACGACCGGCGCGAGCGCGGGCGGGCGGGGGCGTGTCGACTCCGCCGCCTGGGACCGCGAAGAGTTCGTCGTCGCGGAGGTGGATGAGCAGGGGCGCTTGCGGTGTTTCGATACCTTCGCCGGCAATCAGCTCGGCGACGCGCTCGCGCGCCTGTACGAGCGCCATGCCGAGATTCTGCCCGACGGGCCCGAGCGCACGCGCGCCGCGACGACGGCGCGCGCAGTCTACGCGATGGTGACGGAGTCTCAGGGTCAGGGGTTCGCCGCGTCCGTCACGTCGACCTTCGAGGCTGTCGACCACCGACTGGTCGGCCACGACTCCGTTGGTGCGGAAGAGCTGGCGCGCGGCTTCGCCGCATGGCGCGAGCTCACCGACCACGTTCGCATTCGCGTGGACGCGGTGCTCGCGCTCAGTGCCGACGGGCTTCTCAGGCGCAGCACGAGCGCCGGCGTTGTGCGTGCCAGCGGGGGAGCGTTCGAGCGCACCGTGGTCATGCTGACGATCTTCGGGCCCGATGGCCTGATCGCGCGAACCGAGCTCTTCGATGTAGCCCAGGAAGCCCAAGCGTTCGCGCGCTTCGACGCGCTGATCGGCGGCGCGGCGGCGGAGCCCGAGCCGCCCTTCGCCAACGCGGCCTGGCGGTGTTTTCAAACCTACCGTCGCGCTTGGATCGCGCGCGACTGGAAGACCGTCGAGAACACGTTCTCGCCGGCCCTGCGGATGGACGACCGGCGCCGCATGGTGCGCCTGCAGATTGGAGGCGCCGACTACCTCACGCAGCTCCGGATGCTCTTCGACCAGCCCGGCGGCCGCTGGGAGATGTCCCTGATCGCTACACGCGGCGACCGGCTCGCGCTGAGCCGCGGCTTGTTCCACGCCGAGGTCGCGGGCGGCGGAGGTCCCCTGGAGTTCGCGGAATCGCTCAGCGTCTCCGAGATCGGAGTGGACGGCCGCGTCGTTGCGCTCGTCGTGTTCGATCCAGAGGAATGGGATGCTGCCTACGCCGAGCTCGACGCGCGCTTCGCAGCCGGCGAGGGCGCGGCGCATCCGCTCACGCTCGCGGCACTTCGCGACATGCGTCGCGCGCACGATGCGCACGATTGGGACGCCTACCACGTGATTTTTTCTCCCGACCTCGTCTGCCACGACCACCGCGTGCTCGGCTGGGGTACGCTGCACGGTGTCGACGTGTTCGTCCGCATGAGACAGACGCTGTTCGAGCTCGCGCCCGACGCGCGCTGGCGAAACGACCACATCCGGCTCGGGAAGCGCGGCCACCTCCAGGCCTCGCTCTTGTTCGGCACGCGGGACGGCGGCGCCTTCGAGCGCGAGCTCCTGCGCGTCTCCGAGATCGATGTGCGGGGCAGGATCAGCCGGATCGACATCTACGACACCGACCGATTCGACGAAGCGTTCGCGCGCTTCGACGCGTTGATCGAAGGCGGTGGTGTCGAGCCTTCGCGCGAGCACTTCGAGAACGCGGCGTCGCGCGCCGACACCGAGCTGTTCCGCTGCTTCAACGCGAGCGACTGGGACGGCGTCCTCGCCTGCGTGGCCGGGGAGCTGGTGTTCGACGAGCGCCGGCGCCTGTTGCGCAACACCTGCGGCCGGGACGTCTGGCTGGAGCAGTTCCGACTGATGTTCGACCTGCCGGCACGTCGTTTCACGAGCGAGCTCGTCGCGACGCGCGGCGAGCGCCTCTCGCTCAACCTCCACCTCTTCGAGGGCGAGGTCGCGGGCGGCGGCGGCCCGTTCGAGATGGACGGCCACTACGCGCTGCACGAGGTCGACGACCAGGGGCGCATCGTCGCGATCGTGCTCTTCGACGAGCACGAGCTCGATGCCGCCAATGCCGAGCTCGACGCACGCTTCGACGCCGGCGAGGGCGCGGCGCACGCCGGCGCGCTCGCAGCGTGGCGCCGCTTCGAGCACCACATCGCTATCCGGGATTGGCCCGCTCAGCGCGCCGCGAAGTCCCGCGGCTTCGTGTTTCGCGATCACCGCCTGCTCGGCTGGGGCACGGCGGCGCGCGAGACGGCGGACAAGATCTTGAAGACGCTCGTAGATCTCGCACCGGACGTGCGTCGTCGCCACGATCACGTTCGCCTCTGCGAGCGCGGTATCCTGGAACACCTGACCCAGGTCGGCACGCGCGACGGCGGCGCCTTCGAGATCGTGTTCCTCGCCGTCTACGAGTGGGACGCGCAGGGCCGGCTCCAGGCCATCGACAACTATGACGTCGACCGGTTCGAGCAAGCCCAGGCACGCTTCGACGAGCTGAAGGCCGCCACGCCGCCGCCGCAGCCCTTCGCCAACGCGGCGTCGCGATTCGTCGAGCACGGGGTGCGTCGCTTGTGGGAGGCGCGTGACTGGGACGGGATCGTGGCCCGAATCTCGCCGGCGATGCGGATGGACGACCGGCGCCGCATCGTGCGCCTCGAGATCGGCTACGACGAATTTCTCGCGCAGTTCCGGATGCTGCTCGACCAACCGGGGAGCCGTTGGCAGGAAGCGTTGCTCGCGACCCGCGGCGAACGCCTCTCGCTGCACCGCACGCGCTTCGAGGCGGAGGTCGCAGGCGGCGGCCCGCTCGCGTTCGACGACCACCTGAGCGTGACCGAGCTCGACGCTGACGGTCGCTGGGTCGCGTCCGTGACTTTCGACCTCGACGATCTCGACGCCGCGTACGCGGAGCTCGACCGGCGCTACGAATCCGGCGAGGACGAGGCACACGCCGTGCACTCCACCGTGATGCGCACTTTCGCGCGGGCGATCGAGACCCGCGACTGGAACCCGGTGCTCGCGCTGTGCGCGCCCACGCTCGTCGAGCACGATCACCGGCCGCTCGCCGTGCTCGGCACCACGCACGGCGCCGACGCGTGGGTGCGAAACTTCCGCGTGCTCGGCGAGCTCGCGCCCGACTCGCGCTACCGCGTCGACCACTTCCGCTCGAGCGCGCGCGGCTTCTGCACGGTCGGGGTCTGGGTCGGCACGCGTGAAGGCGGCCCGTACGAGATTCCGCTCGTCGCCGTGCTCGAGCTGGACGCGTACAAGCGCATCGCGCGCGCGGACGTCTACGACGCCGACCAGCTCGAGCAGGCGCGTGCGCGCTTCGAAGCGCTCTCGGCCGCGGCTCAATCTCCTCCGCGCTTCGAGAACGCCGCGACCCGAAACGTGGAGCGCGCAACCCTTGCTCAAGGGGCGCGTGATCTGGATGGATTCGCCGCCTGCTTCGCGAGCGAGTTCCGCAACATCGACCGACGGCCGCTAGTTCAGCTCGACCTCGATCGCGAGCAGTTCCTCGCCGGGTACCGTCAGATCATCGAGATGACGTCCTCGCGGCCGACAGGCGAGGTGCTCGCGACACGGGGCGATCGCCTGGCGCTCGTCCGGATCGGGTGGCGGGGCGCGGAGGGGGACGTCGGGCCGAGCGAGATCGACTGGCTGCTGGTGATCGAGGTGAACGACCGCGGCGAGACCGTCGCGTCCGTCGCGTACGATTCGCACGATCTCGACGCCGCGTACGCCGAGCTCGACGCCCGCTTCGAAAACGGCGAGGCGGCGGCGCACCCGAACGCCGCCCGGGTGCTCGCGAGCAGTCGCTTCGTCCGCGACCGCGACTGGCGAGCGACGGCCGCCGGAAACGCTCCGGGTTTCGAATACCGCGATCACCGGCTGCTCGGCTGGGGCAGCTCGGCGAGCGACACGGAAACCTTCATCCGGGTGCTGAAGACGACCCAGGATCTCTCGCCCGACGCCCGCTATCGCCACGAGCACGTGCGCATCTCCGCGCACGGCGTGTTGCGCCAAACCATGCTGTCCGGCACGCGGGACGGTGGAGCGTTCGAGAACCCGATGTTCGTGGTCGCCCGCGTAGATGAGCAGGGCAGGATCGAGAGCTACGACAGCTACGACCTCGACGACTTCGATCGCGCGCGCGCGCGCTTCGCCGAGCTCGGCGTGCCGCCGGTTCCCGCGCCAGGGCGCTTCGAGAACGTGGCCGCGCGCGCGTTGCGCGAAGTCATCGAGGTATGGGGTCGGCGCGACGCGGAGCGCTACGCGCGGCTCCACGCGTCGGAGCTGCGCTACCGCGACCATCGGCGCATGTTCCAGCTCGATCTCGATCGCGATCAGTATCTTGAGTTCTCGCGCCCGCTGCTCCAGATGGCGGCCGGGATGTCGGTCGAGCTGCTCGCGACGCGCGGCGAGCGGCTTGCGTTGTTCCGCCAAACGATGGAGATGTCGGGCGACGAAGTCGGGCCGAGCGCGATTGATTCGCTGTTGGTGGCCGAGACTGCCGAGAGCGGCGCAATCGTCGCGTTGGAGCGCTTCGACGTGGACGATCTCGAGGCCGCCCAGGCCGAGCTCCGCGCGCGCTTCGACCGCGGCGAGGCGGCAGTTCACCCGTTCGCCGCGGCGTGGCTCGGCGGCTACCTGCGCTGCTTCGCGGCGCGCGACTGGGCCGGCCTGCGTGCGCTGTTCGCTCCGGATCTCGTCGGTCACAACCATCGCCTGGTCGGCTGGGGCACGCTGAGTGGTCCCGAAGCGCTAGTGTCGACCCTGGAGGCGCAGGTCGCGCTCGCGCCGGACACGCGCGAGCGCGTCGATCACGTCCGGACCTGCGAGCGCGGAGTGCTCTTCGAGTACGCGTGGCTCGGTTCGCACGAGGGTGGCGAGTTCGAGAACGTGTGGATCGTGGCCGCCGAGCTCGACGCGCGCGGCCGCGCCACCCGCGTCGACGTGTGTGAGCAGGAGCAGCTCTCGCTGGCGCTCGCGCGCTTCGAGGAGGTTCGGCTGAAGGCCGACACGGCAAGCGTCGCGATGGAGCGCTGGAACGCGGCGTTCGAGATCGCCGTCGCCACCGACGACTGGGGGCCGATGCGGGCGCTCTGCACGCCAGATTTCCGTTTCGACGATCGACGGCGCCTCGCGCTGGTCAGCGGTGGGCTCGAGCTGATGATCGCGTCGGCGCGCGAGCGCGTGGCGATCGGTGCGCGGCCGCAGATGGTCGCGATCGAAAATGCGGGCGATCGCGTCGCGATCGCGCGCACGCTCTGGTCGGGCGGACCGGAGGGCGGCCGCTTCGAGATCGAGTACCTCGCGGTGGTCGAGCTCGATGCGTCCGGGCTGCTGTCCGCGTTCATCTTCATCGACGCCGACGACGTGCGGAAGGCGCGGCGCGAAGCTTGGGCGCGCTGGGCAGCGATCGAACCGAACACCGCGCCCGTGACCACGGCTCTTGGCGAGATGGTCGACCTCTTCAACGAGGGCAGAGCCCTCGGCGCACCGTTCGCAGACGACCTCGTCGTCGACGATCACCGGCGCACCGGCACGGGACGATTGGACGGATTGGCCGCGTACGCCGAGAGCATCGCCGCGCTGCGCGATCTCGCGCCCGATTCGAAGATCGAGGCGGGCTGGCGTTGGCTGGCGGTCGAACCGTACGGCGCGATCACCGTGATGCGACGCACGGGAACGCTCCGCGAGGGTGGCGACTACGACGCGGAGCACCTCGTTCTGCTCACCATCGCGCGCGGTCGCGTGACGCGGCTCGAGCTCTTCGAGCTCGAGGATGCCGACGCCGCGCTCGCGCGCTTCGCGGAGCTGCGCCCCGATCCGTCGCGCATCCCGCCCAACGCGGCGACTCGCGCGAATGATCGGGGCGTGGCCGCCATCGCAGCGGGCGACCGCGAGGCGCTGCGCGCGCTCGCGAGCGCGGACTTCGGTTTCGAGGATCGCGGCAAGCGCGCGCTCGTGGTCGGCGACGTGGAGGTGTGGCTCGACTCCGCGCTGTTCCTCGGCACCGAGCACGCGGCGCGACTCGAGCCGGAGCTGCTGGCGACGAACGGCGATCGGATCGCGGTGTATCGCGACGTCTGGAGCGGCGCCTCTGGTGGCGCGGGCTTCGAGCTCGAGAAAATTCGCGTATTCGAAGTGGATGACGAGGGGCAGCTGCGCGCGTTGCTGAACTTCGACGCCGAGGATCGCCCCGAAGCGTTCGCCGAAGCGATCGCGCACTTCGCTTCAGGCGAGGCCGCCGGCTGCGTGGCGGTGAGGGTCCTGTCCGAGTTCCTCCGCGCGATCAACGCGCGCGACTGGGAGGCGCTGCGCGAGACCTACACGGCCGACTTCGCGCTGACGGACCGGCGCCCGCTTGGGCTCGGCGCGCTCGATCGCGACGCCTGGATCGCGTCGCTCCAGGCCTCGGTCGAGCTCAGCGTTGGACTCGCGTTCGAGGTCGTGCACGTGCTCGCGTGGAACGAGCACGGCGTGGTCGTGAAGCTGCGGCGTCACGGCTCGATGCCGGATGGGGGTGGCCCGTTCGAGAACTTTCCGATCGGCGTTGCACTGAATCGAGGCAACCGGATCTCGCGCTACGAGCTCTTCGAGGATAGTGAAGCCGAGCGCGCGCTCGCGCGCTTCGAAGAGCTCTGCGCTGCAGCCGAGCCCTGACGGACTACAGAAGTCCGAGCGCGAAGCGGAGTGCGCGATCCACTGCGGCGACCCTCTCCGCCGAGAGTGCAGTGAGTCTTCGTGTGAGGATCGACTTCGGAACGGTCGTGATCGTGTCGAGGTTCGCGACGCATGTTCGCGGAAGGCCGTCGGCGCGGCCAAGTGTGACCTCGGTGGCGATGTTTCGGGCGCGGGATGCTCCGCCCACCAGACCTCTCCCCGGCGCACTACCCATCCTCGTCGTCGCCGAGCAAGAAGCTCGTGGTCGCAGGCGCCACTTCGGCGTCGCTGCGCCCCTCGGGTCGAGCGCGGTACCCGGCTTCGCATTCCCGCGCGAGCTGGCTTTCAGTGCCGCGGCGCAGCCAGTCGCGCAGCGCCTCTTGTACGACCGAGCTCCGGAGCGGGACCAGCCGGGCTGCCCATGGAGGGTCACCGGGATCGCCGGAGCCGCGCTGTCGCGGCGGCGCCCGAAGGATGGCGCCGCATCGGGATACGGTGCGAGCTGGTACGATGTCGGCGTGGCTGAGCCGGACCCTCGACTCGAAGATGCGCGAACCCCCTTCGCGGACCGGATCCGCGAGCGGATCGTGAAGGCGGGAGGTCGCTTCCACGCCAACGACAACATCTCCGCCTACCTCGAAGGTGACGAGCTCGACGGGTTACAGCGCGAGGTGGAGGCGAAGCTGCACGAGGTACTGCGCACGCTCGTGATCGACACCGAGAACGACCACAACACACAGGACACGGCGCGCCGGGTCGCGAAGATGTACCTGCGCGAGGTGTTCGGCGGACGCTACGTCCCGGCGCCGCCGGTGACGGAGTTCCCGAATGTCTCGCGCCTGAACGAGCTGATGATCGTGGGGCCCATCACCGTGAGGAGCGCCTGCTCGCACCATCTGTGCCCGATCGTCGGTCGCACCTGGGTGGGCGTGATGCCGAACGAGAGCTCCGCATTGATCGGCCTCTCGAAGTACGCGCGCCTCGTCGAGTGGGTGATGACGCGGCCGCAGATCCAGGAGGAGGCGATCGCGTACCTCGCCGACCTGTTGCAAGAGAAAATGCAGCCGGACGGCCTCGCGATCGTGATGGAGGCCGATCACTACTGCATGCAGTGGCGCGGCGTGAAGGACATGGAATCCAAAATGACCAACAGCATCATGCGCGGCGCCTTTCTCAAGAATCCGAACCTGCGCCGCGAGTTCCTGGCGCTGCTCGCCGGACGCAAAGGCTAGGGCGCAGGCATGCTGGTCCGTCTGCTCTACGCGAGCCGCGCGGTCGATGGCATCGACGAGCTGCTCGTCAAGTCGATCCTCGAGGCGTCTGCGCTGCGCAACCCTGAGCATGGCATCACGGGCATCCTCTGCACCCATCCGGGGCAGGATGTGTTCATGCAAGTGCTCGAGGGCGCGCGCGCGGACGTGAACATGCTGTACGCGAACATCGTTCGCGACGTGCGTCACTCCGATGTCATGCTGCTGCGCTACGAGGAGATCGAGCAGCGCCGCTTTGCGAGCTGGCGCATGGGCAGCGTCGACCTGAAGAAGATCAACGTGAGCACGATCCTGCGCTACTCGGAGCGACCGGTTCTCGATCCGTACACGATGACGGGCAAGGGAGCGCTGGCGCTACTCGAGGACCTGGTCGAGACCGCGGCAATCGTGACTCGCGACGGTCGCTAGCCGACGCTGGCGCTCACTCGCTGCCTGGACTCGGACTCCAAGTGGCGCTCGGGCTTTCGAGGAAGCGGATCTCGCGCGGCTAGAGCGGACAGTCGCAGTCGTGGAGTAGCGTGATCTGCCATGGAGCGTTCATGTTCCGTACTCCAGCCCGAGAAGAGTGACCCGCTGCTCGAGGTCTTCCAGTGACTCGATGTATTCCACTCCGTCGGGGAGCTGGAGGTCTCTCGCGCCCGATCCGCCGAGCCAGAGCTGCACCTCGCTCGGAAGGCCGGCACGAAGCGTGCCGACAATGCGGGTGGCGTGGTCCGCGTGAATCGTCACGATGCCCAGCGCCAAGGCGGCCGCGCCGGTCTCTTCGGCGGCGCTCAGCAAATCGTTGCTCGGGAGCTCTACTCCGAGGTACAGGGGATTCGCGCCCGCGCCCAAAGCAGTGAGTGCCGCCATCAGCAGTCCCAGCTCATGGCGCTCATCCGTCGGCGTGGCGAACACGATCCGCGGGCCGCGAAGCGAAGCGACCGTGGGCTGAAGCGCCGAGCCGAGCAATGACCGCAAAAGGGCGGTCGCCAAGTGCTCGGACGCGATGCCCATCTGCCCGGTCGCCCACCGCTGGCCGATTTCGTACACCAACGGGAGCGCTACCTCACGAGAAAATCGCACCGCGCCAAGCGCGGAGAGTTCTAGCGAGAGAAGGCGCTGGCACTCGGCACCCTCGAGATGCTCGAGCGCGTGGATGACCGGTTCGAGGTTCTGGTAAGGACGCGTATCCGCATGCGTCGAACGCCGCTTCAGCTCGGTCAGATCCAGGTTTGCGACCTCGCCGACTCGGTGGCCCGCGTCCACGGCCGCTTTGACCAGTCGCAGCCGCTCCAGGTCCGCACTCCGGTAGCGGCGGGTCCCGCCGGCAGTTCGTACCGGCCGGACGACCCCGTACCTCCGCTCCCACGCACGCAGAACCTCGGGCGAGAGCCCTGTCAGGCGGGCCGCGGTGCGCAAGGGATAGGTCAGCTCGACGGGGTCGGACTTGGACGACGCCATTAGCGGACTTTAGGCGGATTCGTCCCGATGTCCATGTTTGTACAGATAATATCTTGACATCAGATAGAATCTGGACAAGGTTTCTTTTATCGCGACGATTCAGGGGTCGCGACTCAACACGAAAGGGATCTACACGATGAACCCACAATTGGAGCGAACGCGCGTCGAGACGCGCCGGATTCGGACGTACGGCGACCTTTCGAGCGTCGGCCGGGCGAAAGCCCTGTTCATGCTGGCTGCCGGACTATCATTTCTGATGTCGGTGTCTCTCTTTTTCACGGGCAATCGCGAGCAGGGGATCTTCGTCGGCATCTGGGTGCCCTCGATCCTGTCGGCAGGCGCCCTGCTGCTCGCAAGGAGCGGCGATGAATGAGGGAACATTGCTGGCCTTCGGCTGTGCCGTGACCTTCATCGCTGCTTCGGCCGCGTACGTCTACATCCGTGGAGACTTCGCGACACAGGAGCAGGCGACCGAGGTCGCGCTACAGAGCGCAGAGCGCCAGAAGACGAAGAGTGGCCCTTGACGCCTCCCCGGCAGGAGGGTTTTTCGTGCGAATCGCGAGCAAGATTTCGGACCTCGAGCTCTCAGACTCGGAGCAGGTCCGGATAAGACTCGGAACGCTCTGGCAGAACCGGCCGATCGTCCTGGTCTTCATCCGCCATTTCGGCTGACTGTTCTGCCGGGAGCAAATCGCGCAGTTGCGCGACCGCATCGACGAGATTCGGGCTCGAGGAGCGGAGCTGGTCATCGTCGGCAACGGCGCGCCTCACTTTGCAGCCGCGTTCCGGGAGGACTTCGCGCTCGACTGCCCGATCCTCGTGGATCCGGAGCTTCGTGCGTATCGTGCCGCGGGACTTCGGCGCGGTCGCGTAGAGCTGCTGTCGCCCAGGCTCCCGCTGCATGCGCTGCGAGCGCTTCGCTCGGGGTCTCGCCAGGCCGGCGTTCAAGGAGACCCGTGGCAGCTCGGGGGCGCCTTCGTGATCCGGCCTGGAGGTGACTTGATGTACCGGCACCTGAGCCGCGAGGCCGGCGACCACCCCCCGATCGACGAGATACTCGCGGCGCTAGAGAAAGACGCGCAGCCGATCCGCGAGTCCTCGCCGCCTCCGCTCGCTCGAGTGCTACTCGGCCGCGGCCTGAGCCGCATCGTCGATCCGTTCATCGTTCCGTCCTTCGATCGCACTGGCTTCCGCATCCATTCGCTGGCATTCCGCCCGGACGACCTGGATGTCGACCTCTCTGGCCGACGCTGTCTGATCACGGGCGCGAACTCCGGGATCGGCTACGAGACGGCGCTGGCGTTCGCGGACCTGGGCGCCGACGTGGTGATGCTGTGCCGCGACCCGCAGCGTGGCGAGCAATCCGCGGAGCGCGTGCGCAAGCAGACCGGGAACTCGCGCGTGTCGCTCGAGCTTGTCGACATCTCGAGCCTGAGCTCGGTGCGTGCCGCGGCCGCACGGCTGACCTCGGCGCCCGTCGACGTGCTGATCCACAACGCCGGTGTCTTGCCCGGCGAGCGGGTCGAGACCGCTGACGGGCTCGAGCTGACGTTCGCCACGCACGTCGTCGGGCCCTTCCTGCTCACGCAGCTGCTGCGCAGCAACCTCGAGCGCTCGCACGACGCTCGCGTGATCTGGGTGTCGTCCGGCGGCATGTACACGCGACGGCTGAACGTCGAGGACCCGAACTGGACCCAGCGACCGTTCGATGGCGTTCTCGCCTACGCGGAGACCAAGCGCGCGCAGGTGGTTCTCTCGGAGCTGTGGGCAGAAGAGTTTCGCGGTCGCTCCGTCGTCGTGAATGCGATGCATCCCGGGTGGTCGGACACCCCTGCCGTAGCGAGCTCGCTGCCGCGCTTTCACCGCGTCGCGCGCCGCATTCTGCGCACGCCGGCCGAAGGCGCCGACACGATCGTCTGGCTGGCCGCCTGCCCTCGTGCGGCTGAGTGGAGCGGTGAATTCGTCTTCGACCGCGAGAAGCGCCGCACCCATTTGCTCCCCTTCGCGCGCGAATCCAAGGCAGACCGAGTCGCACTCTGGAAGCTGTGCGAAGAACGACTTCACGGAGCGGCTTAGGCGGAGAGTATGGCCACCCTCTTCGACGACACGAGCGCTGCCGGGCGCGCCACACACAGAGTGAATAGACGCAAACAGATGACGAACGGACCGGGATGGAGTGCGGAGTCGCGCGCGCCGAGCTGAGCAAACCGAAATCGCGAACTCCAGGGCGTCCGCCTCAGCGATCGATCTGATCCGCGTGGAGTGCGACCACTTCGTCGAGACTCAGGAATTCGATCGCCATCAGTCCGCGAGTCGACGGAACGCGCCTCCGAAGCGCTCGTGCGCCTCGCGCAACACCGCCTTCGGCTTCGCGGTCCACACGTGCACGCGCTTCGGGGTCACCGCGAGCACGTCGCGGTCGGTCGAGAACTCGAGCGGCGTGTCCGCGTCCACGCCGAACAAGGGCTTGTCGATCACCAACGCGAGGCTGTTGCCGGCCTTCGCCAGCTTCTTGACCATCGTACGTACGGCCGATCGATCATGTACGTACGGCCAAGCCGCCGCACTCTGAGCTTCACGGACGTGGCGCCGAGAGTATGCTCCGCCCATGAGCTACGCCGACACTCGCAGGATCCACGACGCGGATTCCCACATCATGGAGCGGGCCGAATGGCTCGCCGAGCACGCCGACCCGGGCGTGCGCGGCGCCTACGGCATGAACTTCGAGGCGCTGTTCACGCCCGCCGAGTCCTGACCGGTAGCGCGCCGTGAGCGATTTCGGCGCCGACTACTTCGAGGATCGCGAGCGCTTCCGCGCCCTCGCCGAGGCACGCGGCTGCGAGACCGAGGCGCTGCCGATCGCCGCGCGCGGGCCCGCGGGAGAGGCGTTGGCGGTCGACACCGCGCGCATCGGCGCGGCCCGACCGAAGCGACTGCTGGTGTTGATCTCGGGCATCCACGGCGTGGAGGGTCCCGCCGGTAGCGCCGTGCAGCGCCAGCTTCTCGAGCTCGATCTGCCGGGTCTGCGGCTCCCCGACGACGACGCCGTGCTGCTCGTGCATGCCGCCAACCCGTTCGGCTACGCGTGGCACCGGCGCTGGAACGAGGACAACGTCGACCTGAACCGCAACTTCGTCGACTTCGCGAAGCCGCTGCCGGCGCGCCCCGACTACGCGGCGCTCGACGCCTGGCTGAACCCGCGCGAGCTCGGCGATCCGCGCGCGTTCGCACGGCGAGCTCGAGAGCTCGTTGCGCAGCGCGGCCTCGCGTGGCTGCAGCGTACGCTGATCGAGGGACAGTACGAATTCTCGCGCGGGCTCTATTTCGCGGGCCGCGCTCCGGTGGAGTCGAATCGCCTGCTCACGCGCACCTTCGAGCGCGAGCTCGACGGGGTGGAGCGCGCGCTCGTGCTCGATCTGCACACGGGCATGGGCGAGTACGGCGATTGCCTGTACCTGCCGGGCCACGCGCCGGGCAGCGATCGCTTCGACTGGTTGGCGGCGCGCTTCAACCGCGCGCGCTTCGTGCTGCCCAGCGACGACGATTCGTCTCCGGCCGTGCCGCTCGCCGGCAAGCTCTCTGACTGGCTGATCGCGCGGCACGAAGCGCTCGTCTTTCTGACGCTCGAGTTCGGCACCGTGGGCGGTGAGCGAATGATCGCCGCAGAGCGCGCGGAGAACTGGCTCTTCCAACACGGCGACCGCGAGGGGCCACGAGCCGCCGAGATCCTGCGCGAGATCCGCGAGACTTCGGCGCCCGACGATCCGCGCTGGCGCCGGCGCGTACTCGCGCAGGGCGCGGCGCTGGTCGCCGACGCGTGGCGCGCGCTTTTCGGCGCGCGTTGACCGGCGCTGGCCATTCACAGGAAGATGTCGCGATGAACCTTCCCCGCTCCGGCCGACCGGTCGACGAGGTGATCGCAGAGCTCGCGAGCAAGCGCCGCGACGACGTGCGTTGGGCCGACGGGCGCGCGTTCGGGATGATCTACAACGGCGGACCGAGCGTGCACGCGGTGGCCGAGCGTGCGGCCAGCCTGTACCTGCACGAGAACGCGCTGAACACCCAGGCGTTCCCCTCGCTCGGCGCAATCCAGGCGGACGTGGTCGGTTGGACGGCGGGGTTGCTGCACGCGCCGGCGACGGCGGCGGGCTTCCTCACCAGCGGCGGCACCGAGTCGATCCTGTGCGCCGCGCTCGCCGCGCGCGAGCGCGGGCGCGCGGAGCGGGGAATCACGCAGCCCGAGCTGGTGCTGCCCGAGAGCGCGCACGCCGCCTTTCACAAGGCCGCGCACTTGTTCGGACTGACCGTGCGCAAGACGCCAGTGCGCGAAGACTGGACCGCCGACGTAGACGCGATGGCGCGCGTGGTCAACGCGAACACGGTTCTGGTCGTGGGCTCGGCTCCGCAGTATCCGCAGGGGGTGGTGGATCCGATTCCCGAGATCGCCGCGCTCGCAGCTCGAGTCGGCGCGAACTGTCACGTCGACGCCTGCATGGGCGGCTTCGTGCTGCCGTTCGCGGAGCTGCTCGGACGCGCGGTGCCGCCATGGGACTTCCGAGTCGACGGCGTGCACTCGATCTCGGCCGACGTGCACAAGCTCGGCTACGCACCCAAGGGCGTGTCCGTGATCCTGCACCGCACGAAGGAGCTGCGCCGCTACCAGACGTTCGTGTTCGACGGCTGGCTCGGCGGGTTCTACGCGTCTCCGAACCTGCAGGGCACGCGCTCGGGGCTGCCGATGGCGGCGGCCTGGGCGGTGATGCAGCACCTGGGATTGGATGGTTACCTCGAGCTGACGCGCGTCGCGCTCGAGAACGCCGACCGCATGCGCGCAGGCATCGCCGCGATCGAGGGTCTGCGCGTGCTCGGCGACGGCTCCTTCCACCTGATCGCGTTGTCCGCCGACTCCACCGCGCGTCCGCCGGTCGACGTGTTCGCGCTCGGCGACGCGTTGCGCGCGCGCGGCTGGTTCCACGACCGGCAGACCCCACCCGACTCGCTCCACTCGACCGTGAGCAACAGCAACACGGGCGTCATCGACGCCTACCTGTCGGACCTGCGCGAGTGCGTGGCCAAGCTGCGCGGCGCGCGCGCGGACGATCGCTCGACGAACTACGCCACGCTCGAGTGAGTCGCGGAATGGCCTCCGTCGTCACGATCGAGCCGGGCAAAGACCGCGTCGTGTTGGTGGTGATCGCGCACGCCGACGACCTGGCGCTGTTCCTCGGTGGCACCGTGGCGGCTTGGAGTGACGCGGGCTGGCGCGTGGTCGTGGTGCGCGTGACCGACGACCGCTTCGATTCCGTCGGACTCGGCGAGACCGAAACGATCGAGGCCAATGCCCGCGAGCTGCGCACCGCAGCGTCGCTCCTGGGCGTGCACGAGATCGTCGAGCTCGGCTACTGCACCGACAAGCTCGCGGACGTCGGCCAGGTGGAGCTGCGCGAGCAGCTGATCCGCCAGGTGCGTGTCTGGCGGCCGTACGCCCTGGTCTGCTTCGACCCTTACAGCGGCGTCGGCGAGGACAACCAGGACCATCTGGTGGTGGCGCGCGAAAGCGACGAGTCGTTCTGGACCGCGCAGTTCGACAAGCACCACCCCGAACACCTCGCGGCGGGGCTCGCGCCGCACGGCGTGTTCGAGCGCTGGTATTTCGGAAGGCCGGTGCGCGAAGTGACCGATGTCGTGGACATCTCGGAGACGCTTGCGCGCAAGCTCGCCGCCGCACGCGCACACGTGACTCCGCTGCGCAACGCCGCCGAGCAGCTGCGGCTGCAAGCGCACACCGGCGGCTGGCACGTGCCGTTGTTCGAACAGGCGCGCGACGGCGACCCGGGGCCGCTGGTCGAACTCCTGCTGCGCGGTGCCGCCGAGCGAGTTGGCAGGCGCCACGCGCTCGGCGCCGCCGAGGAGTTCCGAGTGGTGCGCTTCGGAGGCCTCGAGAGTCTGCTTCACACGCTGGGGCGCCGCGCGTGATCGAGGCCTCGGGCTTCCCGACCGTCTACGGGCGCGGCCTGGCCGTCGCGCTCGTGGCGAAGCTCGGTCGCTACGTCGCGATCACGCAACCCGAGCCCTGGGCGTGGCTCGCGAAGCGACTCGATCGGCCGCCGCTGCGCGTGGTGATGGCCGGCGACCTGCGGCGAGCAGCGCTCGAGCGTCTGGTCGCCGAGCTGCCGCCGCTCGACGCCGTGGTCGGGATCGGCGGCGGCGCTGCGATGGACACCGCGAAGTGGCTGCAGTGGCGGCTCGGGCTGCCGCTTCATCAGCTGCCGAGTCTGCCCTCGGTCGACGCCTGCTTCACGCGCCCGACGGCGCTGCGCGAGAGCGGCGGCGTCCGCTACGAGGGCGATGCGGTGCCCGAACAGGTTTGGGTGGATCTCGATCTCGTCGCCTCCGCTCCGGTCGAGCTGCTCCGTGCCGGCATCGGCGACGTGCTGTCTTGTCACACCGCGCTGCACGACTGGGAGCTGGCCGCCTCCCGCGGTCGTGGACCCTCGTTCGACGAGCCCGCCGCCGCCGCCGCGCGCGCGTACCTCGACGAGCTCGAGCAGCTCGCGCCGCTGCTCGCCGACGGACGCGACGAGGGGATCGTGCGGCTGATGGAGTGCCTGCGCGACATCGGCTGGCGCTGCCACGCACTCGGGCACGCGCGCTTCGAGGAGGGCTCGGAACACTTCTTCGCGTACGCGTTCGAGGAGGTGACGGGCAGGAACCTCCTGCACGGCGAGCTCGTCACGCTCGGCGTGCGGGTGATGTCCGCGCTGCAGGGGAACGATCTCGCTCGCGTCCAGCGCATCCTGGCGGCCGCACGCACGCGAGCCCACCCCGACGCGCTCGGAGTGACGTGGGAGGAGATCGAGGTAGCCTTGCGTCGTTTGCCCTCGTTCGTGATCGAGCAGGGGCTCGACTATTCCTGCGTGAACGAGCTCAGCTTCGGAACGCGCGAGCTCGAGATCGCGCGGCGCGCGCTCTACGACGGTTGACGCAGGACTCGAAGCGGCTCAGGCGTAGCTCGCCTTCACGTTCGCGCCGCTCGCGGAGGTTTCGCGCACTTCGCGCAGGCTCGCGAACAGATCCGCGAGGTACTGATCCGCGACCCCCGCGTGCGCGGGTGACAGCATCAGGTGTATGCCGCGCGGCTCCGTGCAAAGCCCGCTGAACCAGCCGCGCTTCATCATGCGCGCCCAGATGGCGAACGGGTCGACATCCGTCGCGCCGTAGGTGAACAAGCCGAGCAGCGGCGCGCCGCGCGTGCACAGGCCGTCGGTCGCGTCGATCGCCGCCATCAGCTTCTCGCGCGTCGCGACCACCTGGCGGGCCTTCTCGCGGTAGCCCTCGACACCCAGGTAGTTCAAAACCGCCCAGGCGGACGCGATCGCGCCGCCCGGCCGCGTGCCCGCGACCGTCGGCGTCAGCATTCCGCCCGCGGGCCAGTTGTCGAAGGCGAACACCTGGTGCTGCCACTGCGCTTCCGTGCGCTGGAAGATCGTCGACGCGCCCTTCGCCGCGTAGCCGTACTTGTGCAAGTCGGCCGACATGCTGCGCACGCCCGGAAGCTCGAACGAGAACGGCGGCACCGGCACGCCGTTCATGCGCGCGAACGGCGCGAAGTAGCCGCCCACGCAGGCGTCGACATGCAGCCAGAGGTTGCGCGCGAGCGCGAGGTCGGAGAGCTCGCCGATCGGATCGATCACGCCGTACGGGAAGCAGGGCGCGGAGCCCACCAGCATCAGCGTGCGCGGCGTGATCGCGTCGGTCATCGCGCCGACGTCCGCGCCGAAGTCCTGGGCGACGGGCACACGCACGACGCGCAGGTCCAGGTAGTGCGCCGCCTTGTCGAAGGCCGGGTGCACGGAGGCGGGCGCCACGATCTCGGCCCCGATCGTGTCGACGCCGCGCGAGCGCGCCTCGTCGCGACACGTCTTCACCGCGAGCATGATGCTCTCGGTGCCGCCGCTGGTCAGGTTTCCGCGTGCGCCTTCCGGCGCTTGCAGCAATCCGAAGCCCATCCCGACCACGTCCTCTTCCATGCGCTTGAGACTCGGGAACGCGCCGGGTCCCAGCGCGTTCTCGGACTGGTAGAGCGCGTAGGCGTCCTTCGCGACCTCGAGCACGTCGTCGCCGGCGTGGAAGACGTAGACCGCGGCGCGGGCGCTGCGCCAGTCGACGTCGCGTTCGCCCAGGGCGACGAGCCGCTTGCGCAGCGTGGTCCAGTCGGACCCTTGGGGGGGCAGCTCACAGCGCGTCTCGGCCATCGAAGACCTCCGACGCGCGAGCCTACCCGAGACTGCGAACTACTTGTACCCGATGGCGATCAGCGCCATGACCAGCAGGTAGGACGTGACCAAGAGCAGGTTCCGTCGCAGAGTGCCGTTCGACTCGTTCTTCTGTTCCGCGGCTTCCATCCCCATCTCCTTCGGAAACTCCCCGCGCCGGCTATAGAGCGGCGCGCACCTTCGACTCTTCGGGCGCCAGCAGCCGATCGAAGTGATCGGCGCCACGCGACATGGCCCACCAGAAAAACGGGAACACGGTGTAGTGGCCGCAGGGGAGCTTGTACCAGCGAGGTTGCCCGAGGGCTTCCCAGAGCTGTTGCGCGTTAGCGGAGGGGATCACGGCGTCGAAGCGCGCGGTCGCCATGCCCAGATCGACCGGATCGAGTGACTCGGCGTAGGTGAGTGGGTCGACCGATTCGGTGTAGGGCCGGATCCCGGCGACGAACTGCTCGCGCGTGGCCCAGCCGCGCTCGACCATCAGGCGGTCGCGGAAGCGGCGCACCGCCCCTTCGGTGGACTCGTAGAAGATCTCGGGCAGGTCGCCCCCGGTCAGCACGTAGTAGCCGCCACGGATCCGCGGGTCGCAGCTCGTGAGCAAGAGCGCCTGGATCGAGCCGAGACTCAAGCCCGCCACGGCGATACGGGTGGGATCGACCTTCGGGTGCGTCACCAGCCAGTCCAGCATGCGCCGTGCATCGATCACACCCTCGCGGACGGTCTTGCGCACGAAGTCGGGGTCGGACTGGTTGTCCAGGTCGAGCGCGCGCCGCTCGAGCCGTGCGACCGCGTAGCCGCGGTTCACGAACGCCTTGGCCATGCCCTCCGACACGTCTTGGGGGCCTGCCAGGATCTCGAACGCGACGATCGTGGGGTGGGGACCCGGGCCAGGCGGCAGCAGCAGGTGGGCGATCCGCTCCTCACCGGCCTCGTCGGTGAACACGATCCGGAACGCCTTGTAGTCCCTCGCATGGAACAGCGTGTAGAGGTCGAGTACCCAGCTCTGCTCCACCGTCAGCCCCTCGGGCTGGATCTTCACGGTGGCGGGGTCGAGCGGCCTGTAGTCGAACGTGCCCGGGGGCACCAGCGAACGCCCCACGGCCGCGGGCCGAGGGGCGTCGGGCGGGCCGATCGTCGAGCTGCAGGCGGCGAGCGCGAGCAGCGAGACGAGGCACGCGGCCGGGCGGAGCCGAGCCGGCTCCGAGGCGTTGCGCGAGGCGCTCAATGGGAAGATCAGTCCGTGTCGCGCGTGCGGCGGATGAAGGCCGGCACGTCGTATTCCTCTTCGAAGGGCGAGACGAAGTCGTTGGTGCCGTTGGCTTCGAAGGCCTGCTGACCGCGCTGCGGCGGCGCCATGCTCACCTCTGTGAGGCTCTCGGCGGTCGGCGCCTCGCGCAGCGGCAGCCGGATCGGCGTCACGTTCTCGAAGCCCTGGGTGATCGAGACGTTGCGTCGCGCGCGTGTCGCGTCGGACAGACCCGTCGCGATCACGGTCACGCGGATCTCGTCGCCCAGGTTCTCCTGCACGACCGAGCCGAAGATGATGTTCGCCTCTTCGTGCGCTTCCTCGTGGATCAGGCTGACGGCCTCGTGGGCTTCCTTCAGCTTCATGTCCGGGCCGCCGGTGATGTTCACGAGCACGCCGCGCGCGCCCTTGATCGAGACGTCGTCGAGCAGCGGGTTCGAGATCGCCTCCTGCGCGGCTCGGATCGCGCGGTTCTCGCCGCGCGCGCGGCCGGTGCCCATCAGGGCCATGCCCATCTCGCTCATGATCGTGCGCACGTCCGCGAAATCGAGGTTGATGATGCCGTGCACGGTGATCAGGTCGGAGATCCCCTGCACCGCGTTCAGCAGCACGTCGTCCGCGATCCGGAACGCGTCCGTCATGGTGGTGTCTTCACCGGCCATGAGCAGGAGCCGCTCGTTCGGGATCGTGATCAGCGTGTCGACCACGTCGTGCAGGCTGTCGATGCCCTGTTCGGCCTGGCGCTTGCGCACCGCGCCCTCGAACACGAACGGCTTGGTGACGACCGCGACGGTCAGCGCGCCGAGCTCCTTCGCGACCTCGGCCACGATCGGCGCGCCGCCGGTGCCGGTGCCGCCGCCGAGCCCCGCGGTCACGAACACCATGTCGGCGCCGGCCAGCGCTTCGGCCAGCCGCTCGCGCGAGCCGTCGGCCGCCGTGCGTCCGACGCGCGGATCCGCACCGGCGCCGAGCCCCCTCTCGCCGAGGTGGATCTTGGTCGCGGCGAGGTTCATCGCCAGCGCCTGTGCATCGGTGTTGGTCGCGATGAACTCGACACCGGAGAGTCCCGCGCGAATCATCGTGTTGATGGCGTTTCCGCCGCCGCCTCCGACGCCCACAACTTTGATGCGTGCGCGGAGATCTGCCTCATGCTCGAACTCGATCATCTCAAACCCCCCTGAGAGCCTTTTGACTGTAACTCGCTTTCGCGAAATACGGTGTAGGCGGAACGAACTTTTCTAGCGCAATTCTCCGTAGAACCATTCCTTCATGCGCGTGCGAACCTTGCGGAACGTCGAGCCGTCGTAGACGCGGAAGCGCGGCTTGCCCCGGCGCTTCGCGCCGTACAGCGCGAGGCCGACCGCGGTCGCGAACTCGGGACCCTGCACGCGATCGACGAGCCCGCTGATGCCGCGCGGTGTACCGCGCCGCACGGGCAGCTCGAAGATCTCCTCCGCGAGCTCGGGCAGACCCTCGAGCGCCGACGATCCGCCCGTGACCACGATCCCGGACGGCACGTTGGCCAGGTGGCCCGAGCGCGAGAGCTCCTCGCGCACGAGCGAGAGGATCTCCTCCACGCGCGGCTCGAGAAATTCGGCCAGGATCTTGCGCGAGACCTCGCGCGGCGCGCGGCCGCCCACGCTCGGCACCGTCAAGAGCTCCTCGCGCGGCAGGTAGCGCGCCGCCGCGCAGCCGTAGCGGCGCTTGATGCGTTCGGCCTGGTCGAACGGCGTGCGCAGGCCGACCGCGGCGTCGTTGGTCAGGTGGTAGCCGCCCAGCGAGAGCACCGCGGTGTGCTTGATCGAGCCGTCCGCGAAGACCGCGACGTCGGTCGTGCCGCCGCCCAGGTCGATCAGCGCCACGCCGAGCTCCTTCTCGTCCGGCGAGAGCGTGGCCTCGGCCGAGGCCAGCGGTTCGAGCACGATGTCGATCACGTTCAGGCCGGCCTTGTTCGCGCACTTGATCACGTTCTGCGCGGAGGTGACGGCCGCGGTCACGATGTGCACGCGCGCGATCAGCCGCACGCCCGACATCCCGATCGGGTGCTTGATCCCGTCCTGGCCGTCGATCTCGAACTCCTGCGGGATCACGTGAATGACCTCGCGGTCGGCCGGGATCGCGATCGCCTGCGCCTGCTCGATCACGCGCGTGACGTCGGCGGCGCGCACCTCGCGGTCCTTGATCGCGATCATGCCGATCTCGTTGTGCGCCTGGATGTGGCCGCCGGCGATGCCCGCGTACACCGAGCTGATCTCGCAGCCCGCCATCATCTCGGCCTCGTCCACGGCCTTGCGGATCGAGTCGACCGTCGCCTCGATGTCGACCACCACGCCCTTGCGCAGGCCGCGTGACGGATGCGTGCCGATCCCGATCACGTCGATCGATTCCCCGTTTGGTTCCGCGACCACCGCGCAGATCTTCGTCGTGCCGACGTCGAGCCCTACGATCAGCTCATCGTGTCTCGCCATTTTCACCCCCTGTAGCTTTCGGAATATCCCGCAGCACCGGACTGCCCCGGAACCGCAGATCCACTTCACGGGCGCCCGTGCTCTCGACGAGCCCCGAGTCCGCGAGCTGTTTCCAATCGAGCAGCGACGCGTCCTCGTCGCGCCCGACCACGAGCACCGTGGGCCGGCCGAGCGCGCGCACGCGGACGTTCTTGGCGCGCGGCGCGTGCACGGTCGCGAGCGTCACGCCGAGCGCGCTCGCGGCGCGGATGATCGGCAGCGCGCGCTTGGCCTCGCCCGAGACCTGCGGCAGGCGCGCGGCCTCGCCGGGCTTGAGCGGAAAGACCGCACCGTTCTCGGCGATGCCGAGCCCGGTCGACATCTCGAGCGCCACCGGCACGCGCTCCGCGACCGCGACCACAAGCCGGTTCGGCGGCAGGCGCGACGCGCGCACGCGCTCGATGCGCGGGTGCTTGGCGAGGATCAGCACCACGACCTCGGGATCGACGTCGATCAGCGCCGTTCCGGCCGGGATCTCGAGCGCGCGCCACAGCTCGTCGGGCTCGAGCGCGTCCACGCCCACGAAGTCGACGTGCCGAAGCAGGAAGCGCTCGCCGCGCAGGCCCTCGCGCAGCGCGCGCACGTCCAGGTAGCCGTGGTGCTCCGCCCAGAGTCCCGCGAAGGTGAACGCGACCAGGCCGAGCACGAAGTAGAGCGGCCGGGGCAGGGCGCGTCCATCGAGCTGCTTCTTCACGGCGCCTCTCCGGTCACGCGCACTTCGGTTTCGAGCGCGACACCGAACTGCTTCAAGACCTCGGCGCGCGCGCGCTCGATCAGGCGCAGGACGTCGGCGGCCAGCGCGCCGCCGCGGTTCACGATGAAGTTCGCGTGCAGGGGCGAGATCATCGCGAAGCCCTCGTGCGCGGACTTCAGGCCCGCGGCCTCGATCAAGCGGCCGGCGTGATCGCCGGGCGGGTTCACGAACACCGAGCCGCAGGACGGCTGGTCGACCGGCTGCGTCGCGCGACGCTGCGCGAGCAGGGCCTTCTGGCGCTCGCGAATCTCTTCGGACGGCGCCGGCTCGGTGCGGAAGGTCGCGGACACGACCACCGCGCCGGGCGGCAGTTCGCTCGCGCGGTAGCGGAACACGATCTCGTCGCGCGCGCGCGTCTCGATCGCGGAGCTTTCCGGGTCGTACAGCTCGAGCGACGTCAGCACGTCCTTCACCTCGCGACCGCGCACGCCGGCGTTCATCGCGATCCAACCTCCGACCGTGCCGGGAATGCCGACGGCGAACTCGAGACCGCTGCGGCCCTGCTCGGCGCAGAAGCGCGTGAGCTGCGAATGCGTGACGCCCGCTTCGGCGCGCACGAGCCCGTCGGCCGAGAGCGACACGTCGCGCAGGCCCGCGAGCCGCACGACCACGCCGCGCAGGCCGCCGTCGCGGACGAGCGTGTTGAAGCCGCCGCCCAGGATCGCGACCGGCAGCGCGCGCGCGCGGCAGAGGGCGAGCAGGCGCACGAGCTCGTCGCGCGTGTCGACGCGCACGAGCGCGTCCGCCGGACCGCCGACGCGCAGCGAGGTCCAGTGCGCGAGCGGTTCGTCGAGCGCCACGCGCCCGGGCAGGAGCGCCTCGAGCTCGGCTCGTATGCGCGGGTCAATGGACAGCGCCCCCTCCGTCCGTCGTTCGAATTTCGTCCGGCGCGAGGAACTCGCGCGCGAGCTTGCCGATGTCGCCCGCTCCCATGAAGAACACCAGATCGCCCGGGCGCGTGAGCTCGCGCAGGCGCGGCACGATCCGGCTCTTCTCGGCCACGAACTCGACGCCGCGGTGACCGCAGGCGCGCACCGCCTCGGCCACGGCCGACGCCGTCACGCCGGGGATCTTCTCCTCGCCCGCGGCGTAGATCTCGGTCAGCAGCACCACGTCCGCGTCGTGGAAGCAGCGCGCCAGCTCGTCGAACACGTCGCGCGTGCGCGTGTAGCGGTGCGGCTGGAAGGCGACCACCACCCGCCGGCCCAAACCCTCGCGCGCGGCCGCGAGCGCGGCTCGAATTTTTGCGGGGTGGTGGGAGTAGTCGTCGATCACCATCAGACCGTCGCGCTCACCGAGGATCTCGAAGCGGCGCTCGACGCCGCGGAACTCCGCGAGCGCCTCGCGGATGCGCTCGACCGGCACGTCGAACTCGAGTCCGACCGTGAGCGCGGCGAGCGCGTTCTGCACGTTGTGGCGGCCGGGCACGCGCAAGCTGAACGCGCCGATCGACGTGCCCTTAACGCGCGCGCTGAAGCGCATGCCGAGTCCCGCCGCTTCGACGCGTTCCGCCGAGACGTCCGCCTGCGGCGAGAGCCCGTAGGTCCAGACCCGACGCGTGACCTGCGGCAGCAGCGTCTGCACGTGCGGATCGTCGATGCAGAGCACCACTGCGCCGTAGAAGGGCACACGGTTCGCGAACTCGACGAAGGCCTCGTGCAGCTTCTCGAAGCTGCCGTAGTGGTCGACGTGGTCGCGGTCGATGTTCGTGATCACGACCACGGTCGGCACGAGCCGCAGGAACGAGCCGTCGCTCTCGTCGGCCTCCGCCACCAGCACCTCGCCGGCGCCGAGCCGCGAGTTCGCGTCCAGGCTGATCACGCGTCCGCCCACGATCGTGGTCGGATCGAGGCCGCCGGCCGAGAGCACCTCGGCGGTCATCGAGGTGGTGGTGGTCTTGCCGGCGGAGCCGCCGATCGCCACGCCGTACTTCATGCGCATCAGCTCGGCGAGCATCTCCGCGCGCGGGATCACGGGAATGCCCGCGGCCTCGGCCGCGCGCAGCTCCGGATTCGAAGGCGAGACCGCGGACGAGTACACGACCACGTTCGCGCCCGCGACGAGCGCCGCGTCGTGACCGATGCTGATGCGGATGCCCAGGCCGCGCATGCGCTGCGTCGACGGGCTCTCGCGCAGGTCCGAGCCCGACACCGAGTAGCCCTGCGTGTTCAGGATCTCGGCGATGCCCGACATGCCCACGCCGCCGATGCCGACGAAGTGAACGCGCTGAACCCGCCGCCTCATCGCCTGCTCCCGTTGAGACCCAGCAGCAGGCGGCAGTGCGCCCAGATCTCCTCGGCCGCCTGCGGCTTCGCGCGCGCGAGCGCGGCTTCGCCCATGCGCGTGCGACGCGGGCCGTCTTGCAAGAGGCCCACCAGCTCGCTCTCGAGGCGCGCCTCGAGCTCGGCGTTCTGCTGCACCACGACCGCCGCGCCCGCGCGTTCCAGCTCGCGCGCGTTGGCGAGCTGGTGATCGTCGGCCGCGCTCGGCAGCGGGATCAGGATCGAACCGACGCCCACGTGACACAGCTCGGCGACGGTGCCGCCCGCGCGCGACACGACCAGGTGCGCGCGCGCGAAGCGCGCCGGCAGATCGTCGAAGAACGCGGCCACGTCCGCCGGGACGCCCGCCGCGGCGTAGGCCGCGCGCGTCTCGTCCAGGTCCGGCGCTCCGGTCTGGTGGGTGATCTCGAGTCCGGTGATCCCGCGCAGCTGTGGCAGCGTCGCGCAGACCGCGCGGTTGATCGCGCGTGCGCCCTGGCTGCCGCCGGTCACGACCAGGCGCACCTTGCCGCCGTTGCCGCGGCCGAGCGCGCGCGGCATGGCGCGCACCGGCCGACCGGTGAGCAGCGCGCGTCCGGGCGGAAAGAACGGGATGGCGTCCTCGAAGGCGACGAACACGCGCTTCGCGAAGCGGCCGAGCAGGATGTTCGAGCGGCCGGGCCGCGCGTTCGGCTCGAGCAGTGCGGTGGGAATGCCGAGCGTGAGCGCCGCCGCGACCGCGGGCACCGACGCGTAGCCGCCCACGCCGATCACCAGGTCCGCGCGCAGGTCGCGCAGAAGCCGCCGCGCGCGCAGCGTGCCGCGCGCGAGCGTGAGCAGCCCGAGCAGTCCGCGCGCCACGCCCTTGCCCGTGACCTGCGCACTCGGCACCAGGTCGAGCGCGTAGCCGGCGGTCGGCACGTAGCGCGTCTCGAGTCCGCGCTCGGTGCCGACGAAGCGCACGTGCGCGTCGGGCTCGCGCTTGCGGATCGCCTCGGCCAGCGCGAGCGCGGGAAAGATGTGTCCGCCCGTTCCGCCGCCCGCGAGCACCACCACTAGCGCCATCCCGCTCTCCCTCGCTTGCTCGGCCGCGCCGCGTTCAAGATCAGTCCGATCGCGGCCAGGCTCGCGATCAGCGACGTGCCGCCGTACGACACGAGCGGCAGCGTGCTGCCCTTCGTCGGCAGCAGACCCATGGCGACGCCCGAGTTGAGCAGCGCCTGAAGCCAAAGCAGAAGGCTCGCGCCCACCGCGACCAGCGTCGCGAACGGCGTCTTCGCGCGCTGCGCGATGCCGAGCGCGGAGAGCGTCAGCACCGCGAAGCCGATCAGTACCGCGGCCACGCCGAGCAGACCGACTTCCTCGCCGACCACCGACAGGATGAAGTCGTTGTGCGCTTCGGGCAGGAAGAACAGCTTCTGCTGACCCGCGCCGAAGCCCGCGCCGAACAGTCCACCCGCGCCGAACGCGAGCTGCGACTGCACGAGCTGGTAGCCGCGGCCGAGCGGATCGGCCCACGGATCGAGGAACCCGATCAGGCGCGAGACGCGGTACTCGCGCAGCGCCATCGCGACGCCCGCGAGCGGCAGCACCACGGCGAACGTGCAGGCCAGATGATCGAGGCGCGCGCCGCCCGCGAAGATCAACACGCCCGTGAACATCACGATCAACATTGCGCCGCCGAAATCGGGCTGGAGCAGGAGCAGAAGCGCCGGCACTCCCGCGAGCAGCGCGGGCACCCCGATGCTCACGCGGTAGTCCTGCATGCGGTCCTGGTGCGACGCCAGCCACTGCGAGATGCCGAAGATCACGCCGAGCTTGGCGGGTTCGAGCGGCTGGAACGGAAAGCTGCCGACCATGATCCAGCGCCGCGCGCCGTTCTCTCCGACGCCGACCGGTGTAAAGGTGGCGACTAGCGCGAGCACCGACAGCGCCCAGGCCGCATAGCCGATCCGCTCGAGCCAATGGAGCGGCGTCGCGAAGCAGAGTGCCCCGATGCAAAGGCCGATCAGCAGCGCAAGCGTCTGCCTACCCAGATAGGCGAACGAGCTGCCGAACACGACCTCGGCGCGCGCCGCGCTGGCGCTGTAGACCATCACCAGCCCGAAGCCGAGCAAGAGGATCGCGGCGACCAGCAGCTCCGAGATTCCGAACCGACTCAGCATCCAGCGCCTCCGCAGGCGTGCGCGTCCGCATCGGGCAGCGCGCAGGCCAGCTCCGCGAAGCGCCGGCCGCGCTCCTCGAAGCTCGTGAACTGATCGAAGCTCGCGCAAGCCGGCGCGAGCAGGACGACGTCGCCCGTGCGCGCGCAGGCGGCCGCGCGCGTCACGGCCTGCGCCAGCGTGCCCACGCGCTCGACCGGGCAGGCGTCGCCCAGCGCGCGCTCGAGCTCGGCGGCCGACTCGCCGTACACCAAGGCCTGTCGCACGCGCGCGCGGCGCGCGGCATCGGCGAGCTCTCCGAACGCGAGGCCCTTGTTGCGGCCGCCGGCGAGCCAGACGATCGGCGCGGTCTGCGCGAGCAGGCTCGCGATCGCCGCCGCGGGATTGGTCGCCTTCGAGTCGTCCACGTAGCGCACGCCCGCGCGCGCGCACACGTCGCGCACGCGGTGCGGCAGACCCTCGAAGTCGGCGAGCGTCGCGCGAATCGCGTCGGGCGCGGCGCCCGCGAGCTGCGCGGCCAGCGCGGCGGCGAGCGCGTTCGCCACCGGCCTTCGCGATGCGTCCGAGAGGGCGTCGAGTGGAACGCGCAGCACGACGCGGCCTTCGAGCGCGAGCACGAGCTCCTCGCCGTCGAGGTACGCGCCGTTCGTGAGCCGCTGCTCGGTCGAGAATTCGAACACGCGCGCGGGCGCGTGCTCCGCGACCGAGCGCGCCCAGGCGTCGTCACGGTTCACGACCAGCGCGTCTTCGGCGCGCTGCAGCTCGGCCAGGCGCGCCTTCGCCGCGCCGTAGCGCTCGAGCGTCCCGTGCCGATCGAGGTGATCGGGCGCCAGGTTCAGCAGCACCGCGACGCTCGCGTGAAAGGCGCGCGCGTGCTCGAGCTGGAAGCTCGACAGCTCCGCGACGATGCGCGCATGACCGCGGCCGACCAGCGCGCACAAGGGCGTGCCGAGATTTCCGCCCACGCCCGTGGCGAAGCCGCTCTTCGCGAGCATCTGGCCAATCAGCACGGTCGTAGTGCTCTTGCCGTTCGAGCCGGTGATGCCGACCAGCGGCGCGTCGAGAAACTCCGCGGCGAGATCGACCTCGGGCACGAGCTTCGCGCTCGAATCGACGCGCACGCCCGGACTTTGGACCACCGTGTCGAAGCGCGCGAAACTGGGCGGCGTCGGCGCACAGATCGTCTCGACCGAAGCGGGCAGCCCTTCGAGCGCCTGCGGCGTGCGGTCGTAGGCGCACACGCGCGCGCCGTCGCGCAGCAACAGCTCCACCGCAGCGCGACCCGAACGGGCCATGCCGAGCACGAGCACGTGTTCTCCCGAGTGACTCATCGAAGCTTCAACAACGAAATCGCGACCAGACCCAGGATCACCGAGATGATCCAGAAGCGGACGATGATCTGCGGCTCGGGCCAGCCCCGGAGCTCGTAGTGGTGATGGATCGGCGCCATTCGAAACACGCGCTTGCCGCGCGTCTTGAACGACGCGACCTGGATCATCACCGAGAACATCTCGACCAGGAAAAGTCCGCCCGCGACTACGAGCACGACTTCCTGGCGGATGATGATCGCGACCGTCGAGAGCGCGCCGCCGAGCGCGAGCGCGCCGGTGTCGCCCATGAAGACCGACGCGGGGTACGTGTTGTACCAGAGGAAGCCGAGCCCGGCGCCCATCAGCGACGCGCAGAAGATCGCGAGCGTGCCGGCCGCGGGCACGTGCTTGAGCTCCAGGTAGTTCGCGATCACGGCGTTGCCGACCACGTAGCTGAACAGGCCGATCACGCCGGCCGTGATCATGGTCGGGCCGATCGCGAGGCCGTCGAGGCCGTCGGTCAAGTTCACCGCGTTCGAGAAGCCGACGATGAAGATCACCGCGAGCGGCACGTACAGCCAGCCGAGCACGGGGTGGAAGCCTTTCACAAGCGGCACCGAGATCGCGGCGTCGAAACCGGGCACGAAGAACAGCCAGATCGCCGCGATGCTCGCGACCGCGATCTGGCCGATCAGCTTCGCGCGCGCGCTGATGCCCTTGGGATTTTTCTGGACCGCCTTCTTGTAGTCGTCGACGAAGCCGATCGCGCCGCAGCCGAAGGTCACGAACAGCACGATCCACACGAACGGGTTGGTCCACTCGGCCCACAGCAGCGTGCTCGCGAACACCGCTGATAGGATCAGCACCCCTCCCATGGTCGGAGTGCCGCGCTTGGACTGGTGGCGGTCCGGCGTGTCCTCGCGAATCGTCTGGCCGATCTGGCGGTTCTCGAGCAGGCGGATCAGGGTCGGGCCGGCGATGAACGCGATCAGCAGCGACGTGAGCGCCGCGCCTACACTGCGGAAGGTCAGGTAGCGGAACACGTTCAGGCCGGAGATCTCGGCGGAGAGCAGCTCGTAGAACAGGTGGTACAGCATCAGCGGGGCTCCATCAGTCGCGTCACTACGCGCTCGAGGCGCATGCCGCGAGAGGCTTTCACCAACACCACGTCGCCCGCGCGCGCGTGTTTGCGCACGAGCTCCGCGGCCGTGTCCGGCTCGTCGCACTCGAGCACGGTCGAGAGCCCGGCCGCGCGCGCGCCGTGCGCGATGTTCCGCGCGAGCGCGCCGACCGCGACCAGCACGTCGACGCCGACGGTTGCGGCTTTGCGGCCCGTTTCGGCGTGCAGCGCCTCGGCCTGCTCGCCGAGCTCGAGCATGTCGCCGAGCACCGCGACCGCGCGCTTGCCCGCGCGGAGCTGTGCGAGCGTCTCCAACGCGCCTGCCACCGAGTGCGGATTCGCGTTGTAGGTGTCGTCGAGCAAACGCAGGCCGTCGGGCGTCTCGCGCAACGCCGCCCGGCCGGGCACCCCGGTGAAGCTCTCGAGTCCGCGCCGGATCGCGCCGAGCGCGTCCGCGCCGAGCGCCCCGCTGGCGAGCGCCGCGGCCGCCGCACACAGACCGTCCTCGACCAGGTGCAGCCCGGGCGCGCTCATCCGGATCTGCGCGCTACCGGCGCCACACTCGAGCGTGTAGAGCGCCGCGCCGGATTCGAAGCGAACGGAACGCGCGCGCAGGTCGGCTTCGGCCGAAGCGGCGAAGCGAAGCTTCCGGCCCGCGAAGCGCGCGCTCTGCGCGACGCAGTTCGGATCGTCGGCGTTCACCACCGCGACGCCGTCGGGGCGGATGCGCGCGTACAGCTCGCCCTTCGCGCGCGCGATCGCCGCCAGCGACCCGAGCGGACCGAGGTGGGCCGGAGCCACGTTCGTGATCGCGCCGACCGTGGGCTCGGCGATGCGCGCGAGGTGATCGATCTCACCCTCGTGGTTCATGCCCATCTCGACCACCAGCACTTCGTCCGCGGGATCCAGGGCGAGCACCGAGAGGGGCAGGCCGATGTGGTTGTTCAGATTGCCCGGGGTCCGGCGCACGCGCCGGCCCGCGGCTTCGAGCACGCGCGCGCACAGCTCTTTTGTCGTGGTTTTCCCGTTCGAGCCCGTGATCGCGATCACCGGTCCCGAGAAGCGCGCGCGATGACCGCGCGCGAGCTCGCCGAGCGCGGCGACGGTGTCCTCGACGGCGATCGCAGCCGCGCCGGTTGGCGCAGCGCTCGCGCGCGAGACCAGCAGCGCCGACGCGCCGCGCGCCAGCGCCTCGGTGGTGTAGTCGTGACCGTCGAAGGTCTCGCCGCGGACGGCGACGAACAGCGCACGCGGTCCGATCGCGCGCGTGTCGGTCGAGACGCTCTCGATCACGAGGTCGCGCGAGCCGCTCAGGCGGCCGCCGCAGAAATCCGTCAGCTCGCCGAGTGTCCAGCTCACGCGGCCACCCCGCGCGCGACGAGCGCCCGGCGCGCCTCTTCGCGATCGTCGAACGCGAGTCGCTCGCGTCCGACGATCTGGTAGTCCTCGTGGCCCTTGCCGGCGATCACGACGCAGTCGTCCGCGCCCGCCAGCGCGATCGCGCGCTCGATCGCCGCGCGCCGATCGCGCAGCACCTCGTGCGAGCCGGACAGCCCGACCGCGACATCGCGCAGGATCGCGTCGGGGTCCTCGCTGCGCGGGTTGTCGCTGGTGGCGATCACGTGGTCGGCGTGCGCGCAGGCGGCGCGCGCCATCGGCGCGCGCTTGCTGCGATCGCGGTCGCCGCCGCAGCCGAAGACCGCGATCAGCCGGCCCGCGACCAGCGGCCGCACGCGCGCGAGCACGCGATCGAGCGCGTCGGGCGTGTGCGCGTAGTCGACCAGCACGATCGGACGGAACTCGCCCACGCGCTCGAGCCGCCCCGGCACCGCCGGACAGCGCTCGAGCCCGCGCTGGATCGCGTCCCACGCGAGCCCGAGCGCGCGGCCCGCCGCGAGCGCGGCCAGCGCGTTGTCGATCTGGAAATCGCCCGGCAGCGGCAGGTCGAATTCGATCTCGCCGTCGGGTCCGCGCACGCGCAGCCGTGAGCCCGCGAGCGCGACGCGCTCGCTGACGGTGCGGAAGTCCGCCTGCGCGTCGGCGCCGCGCGCGTAGGTGACGACACTGCGCCCCGCTTCGCGCGCGATCTGCGCATAGCGCTTCGACCATGGATCGGCGGCGTTCAGCACCGCCGTGCCGGTGAGATACTCCGCCCCGAACAGCAGTGACTTCGCCGCGCCGTAGCTCTCCATGTCGCCGTGGAAGTCGAGATGGTCCTGCGAAAGGTGCGTGAACACGCCCACCGCGAAGCGCAGACCGCGCACGCGTCCGAGCGCGAGGCTGTGCGAGGAGACCTCGAGCACCACCGAGCCCACGCCCGCATCGCGCATGCGCGCGAGCCAGCGCTGCAGGTCGAGCGACTCGGGCGTGGTGAGCGAGGCTTTCTCCTCGAAGCCCGGGTAGCGCACCGAGATCGTGCCGAGGCTGCCGGCGGATCGACCCGAAGCGAGCAGGATCGACTCGAGCATGCGCACGGTGCTGGTCTTGCCGTTCGTGCCGGTGACGCCGACCAGTGTCAGCGCGCGCGCAGGGAACGCGAAGAAGCGCGCGGCCACCACCGCCAGCGCCGCGCGCGTGTCGGGCACGCGCACGATCGCGAGCTGCGGCGGCCGCGTGGCCGGGGCTTCCTCGACCAGGAGCGCGCTCGCACCCGCATCGATCGCCTGCGCGAGAAAGCGGTGGCCGTCGGTCTTCGCGCCGCGCAGCGCGACGAACAGCGCGCCCGGGCGCACCGCGCGCGAGTCGTAGGTCACGTCGCTGACCGGCTCGAGCGCGGGGCCGTCGACGACCGAGTCGAGTCCCTCGAACAGCTCCGCCACGGTCGGATTCATCCCGCTCGTTCTCCGGCGGGGTTCTTGCGCGACTCGACGCGTGGCGCGCGCGCGGGCGCCGCCTTCACCTTCACCGCGCGCGGCGCGCCCCGGCCGATCCCGAGCCGATCGACCGCGTAGCCCGCGACCTCGCGGAAGACCGGCGCGGCGACCGCTCCGCCGGTGCGGATCCCGCGTGGCTCGTCGATGAAGACGCCGATCACGAGCCGCGGATTCACGACCGGCACGATCCCCACGAACGACGCCACGTAGTCGCTCTGCGAGTACATGCCGTCCTTCACCTTCTGCGCGGTGCCGGTCTTGCCGGCGACGTCCACGTGTGGGAGCGCCGCCGCCTTGCCGGTGCCGTCCTCGACGACCAGCCGCATCATCTCGAGCACGACGCGCGTGGTGCGCTCCGAGAGCACGCGCTCGCCGGCGACGTCGGGCGTCTCGGGGTTGGCGCGCGTGATGCGCGGAGTCACGCGCCGGCCTTCGTTCGCGAACACCGCCATCGCCGTGACGAGCTGGATCGGCGTCACCGTGACGCCCTGGCCGAAGGACAGATTCGCGCGCTCGATCGCCTGCTTCTCGCGAATCTCGCGCACGCTGCCGCTGACTTCGCCGGGGAAACCGCTGCCGGTCGTGCGGCCGAAGCCGAACTTGCGCACGCCGTCGACCAACCGCCGTGCACCGAGCCGCGCCGTGAGCTTGGCCGTGCCGATGTTGCTCGACACGCGCAGGATGTCGCTGACCGTGAGCAGCTCGTGCGGGTGGTAGTCACGGATCGTGCGCCGGCCGATCCGGAAGCGGCCGTTCTCGCAGTCGAACACTTCGCTCGGGTGCGTCACGCCCGCCTCGAGCGCGACCGCGATCGAAAACGGCTTGAAGGTGCTGCCGGGCTCGAACGTGTCGACGAAGGCGCGCGCGCGGTACGCCGCGGAGTCCTCCAGCCAGAAGCGGTTGGGGTCGAAGCTCGGCGACTCCGCCAGCGCGAGGATCTCGCCGTTGCGCGGATCGATCGCGACCAGCGTCGCGTGGCGCGCGCCGGTCTTGCGCAGGGACTCGGCGAGCGCCTTCTCGGCGAAGTGCTGCAGCTCGAGATCGAGCGCGAGCGTGATCGGCTGACCCGCGCGCGTGTCGGCCGACTTGGTGCCGTTGGGCAGCATGCGCCCGCCGCCGTCGCGTTTGGTCGAAAGCTCCGCGGCCGCGCCGCGCAGCTCGCGGTCGAACAGCAGCTCGACGCCCGACAGGCCGCGCCCGTCGCGATCCGCGAAGCCGAGGATCGGCCCGCCGAGAGATCCGTTCGGGTAGAAGCGGCGGCGCTCGCTGTGCAGGTGGATGCCGGGCAGCGCGAGAGCACGCACGCGCCCCGCGGCGTCGGGGGTGACCCAGCGCTGCAGCCACACGAAGCTCCCGGCCTGGGTGAGGCGCTTCTCCACTTCCTTCGCCGGCAGCCGCAGCGCCTTCGCGAGCGCGCGCGCGGCTTCCTTGCGATTCTCGATCAAGCGCGGCGAGGCGGCGACGGATTCGACGCTGGCGGAAACCGCGAGCGGCCGGCCGCTGCGGTCGCGCAGCTCCGCGCGCAGCGGATCGAAGTCGACGATCGTCTCGCCCTGGCGCTCCGCGCGCGTAGCGAGCCATTCCGCGTCGAGCGTCTGCAGCTGCACCGCGCGCACGAGCAGCGCCGCGAAACCGAGCAGTCCGACGCACGCGACGAAGCTGAGGCGGCCGGGTTGCAGGCCAGCGCTCCGCCGCCGACGCGTTCGTCGGACGGCGCTCAACGCGGCTCCCCTGCGGCGACGTCGTGCAGCGCCGCGAGGTGCTGGTCGGGGAGCGTCAGCACCGACGTGGGCGCGGGGTAGATCAGGCCGAGGTCGAACGCGCGCGGCTCGATGCGCTCGGGCGCGGCCAGCGCCGCGGCCTCGACACGCAAGCGCTCGACTTCGAGCGACAGCTCGTGCTCGTGCGAGACGCGCCGGCCGAGCTCGTAGCGCAGCGACGTGACGTGCGTGCGCACGTAGACCAGCACGCCCGAGGCCGCGATCGCGCCGAGCGCGAGCGCGACCAGCGCGCCAAACCAGGGACTCTGCTTGCGCAGGCGCGAATTCAGCATCGCTCGCCTCCGCGCAGGCGCGCGCTGCGCGCGCGCGGGTTGCGGCGCAGCTCGGCGGGGGAGGGCCCGTCGCCGCGAGCGAGAATGCGCAAGCGAGGCACGCGACCGCAGCCGCACACGGGCAGGTCGGGCGGGCAGATGCAGCCCTTGGCTTCGCGTGCCATGAACTGCTTGACGCGCCGATCCTCGCCGGAGTGGTACGAGAGCACCGCCAACCGGCCGGATTCCGCGAGCACGTCGAGCGCGCATTCGAGTCCGGCGTCGAGCTCGGCGAGCTCGTCGTTCACGGCCATGCGCAGCGCCTGGAACACCAGCGTCGCCGGATGGTGTCGGCGCGCGGGCAGCCGGATCCCGGCGAGCGCGGCGACTAGCTCCTGCACGGTGCGGATCGGCCGCTTTTCGTCGAGCGCGCGCGCGATCCGGCCGGGCGTGGGCACGCCGCCGTCGCGCAGCAGCTCCGTGAGCTCGTCGCGGCTGACTCGCGCGAGCAATTCCGCAGCGGTCTCGCCGCTCGAGCGATCCATGCGCATGTCGAGCGGCACGGGCGCGTCACCGGCGCGGAAGCTCATGCCGCGCTCGATCCGATCGAGGTGCGCCGAGCACACGCCCAGGTCGAGCAGCACGCCGTCGACCGGCAGCGCGCCGGCCGCAGCCGCCACCTCGCGCAGGAACGAGAAGCGGGCGTGGAAGAGCTTCGCGCGCGAGCCGAAGCCGCGCAGGCGCTCCTCGGCGACTTCGAGCATCTCCGGGTCGCGATCGAGCCCGACCAGCAGGCCGTCCGGGCCGAGCCGCTCGAGAATCGCCTCGGCGTGGCCGCCGTGGCCGGTGGTCGCGTCGACGATGTGCGCGTCGGGCCGCGGCGCCAGGAGCTCGAGCACTTCGGCGACCATCACCGGAGCGTGCGCCGGCTTCACCGAGTTGCGCCCCGCAGATAGCGGGAATTCTCGGCCTCGTTCTCGAGCGTGTTCGCGATCTCCGCTTCGTAGCGGGCGAGGTCCCAGATCTCGACGCGGTCGGTGAGACCCATGAACATGATCGCGCGATCGAGCTGCGCGCGGCGGCGCAGCGTCGCGGGAATCAGGATGCGGCCGGCGCGGTCGACACTGCACGGTGTCGCGTGGCCGATGATCGTTCGCTCCAGCGCTTCGGCCGCGTCGTTCAACACGTCCTCGGACAGCCGCTGGCGGATCTTGTCGAACTTCTCGGCCGGGTAGATGGCCAGACAGCGCGAGCGCAGCGTGAGCCAGGGCAGCTCGGTTCCGCGCGTCAGAAGGTCGCGGAATTCCTTGGGAAGCGAGGTGCGTCCCTTCTCATCGAGAACGTGCTCGTGGCACCCCCAGAACATGCTTCCACCGGCCCCCGCACGCACCGGTGGGAAGGGGATCCCGAAGACCTGGCGCTCCCCCCCTGAACAGCGCTTGGGTCTTCGGGATCCTATCCCACTGAAACCCACCATACATCCATTCAATCCCGCCCGTCAACACCCAATCGACAAAAAAACTGAAAGAAATCGGCGGTCTGTACCCTCCGGCCACCCGTGACTCGCACACCCCTGCATGTTGAGGTGACTCGAGTGACAGGCTCAACATCTGGGGGCGCATCGAGTCAGGCCTGGATGCGCCGCTCGAGCGTCGGCCAGAAAGGCGCGTGCGCCTCGCGAAAAATCCGCGCGAGCGAGTTGGCACGCGCGCCCTCCGCGGGGTACTCGCGCGCGCGTGGCGCGGGCTCTGCCAGCACGCGCACGGTCTCGGCCACCGATTCGGCCAGCGCCTCGAGGTCATACCCGCCCTCGAGCGCGAGCACGATGCGCCCGCCGCAGGCCTCGTCCGCGACCGCACACAGGCGCTGCGCGAAAAGCCCGAACCCGGACGTCGTCACGTTCATGCCACCCAGCGGATCGCGTTCGTGCGCATCGAAGCCGGCCGAGACCAGGATGATCTCGGGCTTGAACGCGAGCAGCACCGGGGCGAGCACGCGGTCGAAGAGCAGCCCGTACTCGGCGTCGCCGCAGCCAGCGGGCAGCGGCAGGTTGAGCGTCGCACCCAGGCCCTGTTCGTGACCCTGCTCGTCGAGCGCGCCGGTGCCGGGGTAGAACGGGAACTGGTGCAGCGAGGCGAACAGCACGTCGCGCTCGCCCTCGAACGCGTGCTGGGTGCCATTGCCGTGGTGCACGTCCCAGTCGACGATCGCGATCCGCTCGATGCCGGTGCTGGCGCGCAGCGCGCGCGCGGCGACCGCCACGTTGTTGAACAGACAGAAGCCCATCGGCGCGTCGCGCTCGGCGTGGTGGCCAGGCGGTCGTACGGCCGCGAAGGCGCGCCGGGCCTCGCCACGCGCCACGCGTTGCGCGGCTTCGACCAGCGAGCCGGCCGCGAGCCGCGCCGTTTCGACCGAGCGCGGCGAGCAGTAGGTGTCCGGATCGAGCCGGCGCGAGCTGCCGACGCAGGCGTTGATCGCGTCGAGGTAGTCGCGCTCGTGCGCGCCGAGCAATTCCTCGTCGGTGGCCTCGCGCGGCGCCAGCAGGCGCAGCGCGTCCCCCAGCGCGTCGAGCGCCCGATCGATCGCAACCAGGCGCTCGGGCCGCTCGGGATGCTCGCGCAGGGGGACGTGCTCGCGGAAAAGCGGGTCGCGGACGACCAGCGGGCGAAGATCCTGCATGGCGAGAGGATAGCGGCGATTGACACCCCCGGACCCATGGCCGATACAGGGCGCGTGAGCGCCAGGCGAGCGCCGCGCAGCGTCGAACCGCGGCCTACGGTCGCGATCACGGGACTCGGCACCTTCACCGGTGCGCGTATTGCCGAGCGTTTGCTCGAGCAGAAGCCGCCGCCGCGCATCGTCGGGATCGACCTGCGCCTGCCGCGCCGTCTCGAGGGTCGCCTGCGCTACCACCGCGTCGACCTGACCGAGCCGACCGCCGACAGCATCGTCGCCGAGATCCTCGAGAAGGAGCGCTGCGAGACGGTGCTGCACGCGGCCTTCTTCAGCGACGCACACGCCGACCTCGAGTACTCGCACGAGCTCGAAGTGGTCGGCTCGCTGCACGTGATCAACGCCTCGGCGGCCGCGGGCGTGCGCAAGCTGGTGGTCACCAGCACCGCGCAGATCTACGGGCCCCACCCCGACAACCCGAACTTCCTCTCCGAGGAGCACCCGCTGCGGCCGCAGCGCCAGGCGCACTCGCTGCGCGACCGCGCCGAGGTCGAGGGACTGTTGCGCATCTTCGCGCAGCGCCACCGCGCGATCGTAGTCACCTCGCTGCGCCCGTGCTGGATCGTCGGTCCGAGCTACGAGTCGGCCGTCACGCGTCGCTTCGAGTCCGCGCGCGTGGTGACGCTGCTCGGCTACGACCCGCTGCTGCAGTTCCTGCACGAGACCGACTGGCTCGATGCCGTCGAGCTCGCGCTCGAACGCGACGCGCCGGGCGCGTTCAACCTGGCCGGCGAAGGCGTGCTGCCGCTCTCGACGCTGCTGCGGCTGGCCGGCAAGCGCAGCCTCGCGCTGCCGCACCCGCTGCTGCAGCGCGCCACCTATCTCGACGCGATCGCGCGCACCGGCGATCCACCCGCGGCGTTCCTCGACTACCTGCGCTTCCTGTGGGTCGTCGACACCAAGCGCGCGCGCGAAGAGCTCGGCTTCGATCCGGTCTACACCACGAAGGAGGCTTGGATGAGCTTCGTCGTGGCGCGCAAGCTGCGAGGCTACCGGTGAGCGATCGATCCGGCGGCGGCGCGATCCCCCCCGAGCTGCTTTCCGAGCTGCGCGCCTCGGTGCGCGCGCTGCGTGGCGAGCTCGAGCAGCGCTTCGGCATTCGCGATTCGAACGCGCGCGAGCCCGACGACGGCGCGGACTTCGAGCCCGAGCTCGACGCAGCGCGCGACGAGCCGAGCGTGGGATTTCTCGAGGGCCTCGGCCAGCGCCTGCGCGCGCAGTTCGAGGACGTCGACGTGGTGAAGCTCTATGAAGCCGTGCGCGCGCGCGTCTCGATCCCCGGCGCGGCGGACGTCTCGGCCGAGGTCGACGAGTTCGGACTCGACCAGCGCTACCTGACTCGGGCGCGCGGGTGGCTCGACTGGCTGTTCGATTCGTGGTGGCGCGTGCAGGTCACGGGCGTCGATCTGATCCCCGACACCGAGCGCGTGCTGTTCGTCGCCAACACCGCGGGCATCCTGCCGTGGGACGCGCTGATGGTCGCGCACGCGGTCGAGCGGCTGCATCCGTCGCGGCGCCGTCCTCGGCCGCTGGTCGCGGACTGGCTGGCGACGCTGCCGTTCTCGCAGTCGCGGCTCGCGCGCATGGGCGCGGTGCGCGCCTGCGCCGAGAACGCGGAGCGCTTGCTGCTCGGAAACCAGTGGGTGATCGCGTTTCCCGAGGGACAGAAGGGCTCGCTGAAGCCGTTCCGCGAGCGCTATCGCCTGCAGCGATTCGCGCGCGGCGGGTTCGTTCCCCTGGCCGCGCGCCTGCGCGCCGCGATCGTGCCGGTCGCGATCGTCGGCGCGGAGGAGACGTACCCGGTGCTGTTCGAGCCGCGCGCGCTGCGCAGGCTGCTGGGCGTGCCCGTGCCGATCACGCCGACGTTCCCGCTGCTCGGTCCGCTCGGCATCATCCCGCTGCCCAGCCAATGGCGGATCCGCTTCGGCGCGCCGATCTGGTTCGACGACGTGGCGCCGGAGCGCAGCGCGGATCCGCTCTACGTCAACCGCACGCGCGAGCAGGTGCGAGGCGTGATCCAAGCATTGCTTGAAGAAGAGCTGCCTCGGCGCCGATCGATCTTCTCGTAGCTCCGAAAGGCTCTGATACCATCCGGATCCGATTCACATTTCCTTGCCTGGCGGATACTTGTCGAATCTAGCTCGCGGGTTTGCTGCTGTTCTGCTGTGTGCTCTGCCGCTCCTGGCGGCGCTGCCCGCGCGAGCGCAGAGCCGCGCCGAGCGGATCGTGCTGAAGCTCCGTGACGGCAGCGACGCGACGCTCGAGCGCGGCGATCTGGTCGCACGGCGCTCCGACCTCGCGCCGCTCCGGCGAGCGCTCGCGCAGCACGGCGTGGGGCGCAGCGGGTTCTCGCGCACGTTCGCGCGCGCCCCCGAGCGGCTGCGCGCCGAGCGGCTGCGCGGCGAACGCCGAAGCGGCCGCCGGCTCGCGGATCTCGCGCAGTTCTTCACGGTCGAGGTGCCGGCGGGAACCGACCTCGCGGCGCTGGCCGCCTCTCTGCGCGCGCTGCCGCTGGTCGAGAGCGCGCAGCCGTGGCCCGAGCCCGCGCCACCGCCGGTCGACATCGACCCGCCGACGCCGGACTTCACGGCCTTGCAGACCTACACCGCTGCGGCGCCCGCGGGCATCGGCTCCGCGAACTTCGCGAGCGTCGACGGCGCGGATGGCGCCGGCACGCGCTACGTCGACATCGAGTACTGGTGGCAGCTCGGACACGAGGACCTCGAGCTGCCGCCGAGCGCGCAGCTCCCGACCGGCAGCCCTGTGAATCCGTTCATGGACTTCGGCAGCCACGGCAGCGCCGTGCTCGGCATCCTGTCCGCGCGCGCGAACGGCTACGGGGTCACGGGCATGGTGCCCGCCGCGCAGGTCTACGTCGCGCCGAGCTACACCGTCGAGAACTTCTGGGACATCGGGCTCGCGATCGAGCAAGCCCTCACGACCTTCGACCCGGCCGGCCCCGGTGACCTGATCCTGATCGAGCAGCAGATGTACGTGTGCGGCTACGCGGGCGGCGGCGGAACGCAGCTCGGCGCGGGTCCGGTCGAATACTTCGCCGCGTGGCGCGACGCGATCGAGATCGCGACCGCGCTCGGCGTGACGGTGGTCCTGGCGGCGGGCAACGGCAGCTTGAACCTCGACGACCCGGTCTGCGACGACGTGTTCGATCGCGCGCTCGGCGATTCGGGCGCGATCTACGTCGCTGCGGGCTCGGCGGCGACGCACGGGCCGATGTCGTACGCCAACCATGGCGGCCGCGTCGATCTGCAGGGCATCGCCGAGGGCATCACGACGCTCGGCGGTGGCGCGCTGTTCGGCGGCAGCGACGTGCTGCAGAACTACCAGTCCAACTTCGGTGGCTCGTCCGGCGCGTCGGCGATGGTGGCCGGCGTGGTGCTCGCTGTGCAGGGCATGCGGCTGGCGAACGGCGCTGCGCCTCTCGAGCCGCTGGCGATGCGCGAGCTGCTGGTGCAGACGGGCACGCCGCAGGCGCCGGTGTCGGAGCTGATCGGGCCGTTGCCCGATCTGGCGGCGGCCCATGCGGCCGGTGTTCCGCTGCCGCAAATCCCGCTACTGCCGCCCGCGGGAATGCTGACCCTGGGCGCGCTCTTGTTCGCTGCGGTCGCGCTGCGCGCGCGGCGGTTCTAGAGCGCGCGGTCGCGCGGCCGCTCGACGGTCGCGAGTCGCGCCTCGAAGCTCTCGAGCGCGGAGGCCAGGCGCTCGAGATTCTTGTTCAGCGCCTCGAGGTCACCGCGCGTCGGCAGGTCCGCCACACGCAGCACGCGCTCGACCGCGCTGTGCACGGTCTGGGTGATCTCGGAGGTGTCGAAACGCGCGCTGCCGTCCGCCGGCGTGCGGATCCAACGCCGCACGTTGTCGCGCATCTCGTTCAGGTTGGTCTCGACGTCCCCTACACCGCGGCGCACCAGGCTGTAGAGCGCATCGCCGCCGCGCTGGATCAGCTCCGTGAGCAGCGTGCCGGAGACCGCGCCTTCGCGCTCGCCGCGGTTCTCGCGCTGATCGTCGACCAGGATCTGAGACAGCACGATCGGCGTGATCTCCTCGCCGGTCTCGTTGTCGATCACGCAGATGTCGTGACCCTCGCGCACCAGCTCGGAGATGCCCTTGAGCGTGATGTACCGGCTCGACTCGGTGTTGTAGAGCTTCCGGTTCGCGTAGCGCTTGATCAGGATCGCCATCAGCCGCGAGTATCCCACCGCTTCCGGGGTCGGTCAAACCCTCTGCGCTCGCCGCTCGACGGCGGGCGCGCGCTCGGCTCTAGCACATCGGCGAGCGCGGCGATGATCTCGCGCACACGCTCGGCGGCGGGATCGTGCGCAGCGCGCTCGGCCCAGCGCTTCTCTTCGGCGCGCAGCGCGTCGCGCACGCGCGCGATCGTGTGGTCGTTCGCGCCCAGCGCGTTGGCGCCGTCGGCGAGCGCGAGCGCGAGCTCCTGTGCAGCGCGCAGCAGGTGCTCGAGCGCGGTTCGTCCCGGCTCAGACACGCTCGGGCTCGTCGAAGATCAGCCTCGCCATGCGCGCGAGCGCTTCGAGCTCGTGCACGTCTTCCGCGAAGAGCGGGATCGCGCGCACGGCCTCGGGCTCGAGCGGCAGCGCTCGCTCGAGCCGCTCGCGCACGCCCGAGTCGCGGCGCGCGAGCGCCGCTTGCGCGCGCGTGGCGGCGACCAGTGCCCGCGCGCTGCCGAGCGCGTCGAGCTCCGGTGCGCGCGAGGCGATCTCACCTGCCAGCCACTCGACCGCGCGATCCGCCTCGGCCGCGTCATCGGCCGGCGCGGCGCCCGCGCCGGGCCACGCGTGCACTCGATTCAGCACCAGCCCCGCGAGCTGGATGCCTTCGCTCTGCAAGCGCTGCCAGAACGACTCCGCGCTCCTGGCTTGCTGCAGATCCGGTCCCGCCACCAGCACGAAGCCGCAGACCGGATCGCGCAGCAACCGCGACACCTCGCGCGCGCGCTCGGAGAAGCCGCCGAGCATTTCCTCGAAGGCCAGCAGGAACTCCGAGATCGAAGTCAGGAACTCGAGTCCGGTGATCCGCTCGAGCCCTTTCAGCACCAGCTCGGATCCGGAGCGGAACAGTCGCAAGCTCGCGCGTCCGACCACCGCGGCGGGGTGCAGCAGCACGGTCAGGAACTGACTCTCGAGGAAGCCCGCGAGCCGCCGCGGCGCGTCCAGGAAATCGAGCGCGTGCGAGGCGGGAGGGGTGTCGAGCACGATCAGATCGTACCGCCCCTCGACGTGCATCTGCCGCAGCTTCTCCATCGCCGAGTACTCGCGGCTGCCGCCCAGCGCATCGGTCAGATTGCGGTAGATCGGATTCGAGAAGATGCGCTCGCGCGCGGCCGGATCGGGCGCGAAGCGCAGCACCAACTCATCGAAGGTGCGCTTGGTGTCGAGCATGAGCGCGGACAGCGTGCCTCCGCCCGTGACGCCCGCTGCGCGCAGCCGCTCGACGGGCACCGCCCTCGGTTCATGACCGAGCGGGCCGGTGCCGAGCGCGTCGGCCAGCCGTCGCGCCGGATCGATCGTCATCACCAGCACCGACTTGCCGGCGCGCGCCGCGGCCAGGCCGAGCGCAGCCGCGACCGTGGTCTTGCCGACGCCGCCGGTTCCGACGGTGACGAGCACCCGGCAGTCGAGCCAGCGCTCCGGCTTCACGCGCGCACCTCGTCGGTGCTCTGCTCGAGCGCGCGGCGCAGGTGCCGCGCGAGCTGCGCGACTCCGTCGGGACCGTCGACGCCTTGCTCGAGCCAGGGCAGCACGAGCGGAGCGCTCGCGGTTTCGCGCGCGAGTCGCTCGAGAAAGCCCGCGTGCATGCGCGCGCGCGAGAGCCGGTGCCGCGCCGACGCGCAGATCGCGCGCGGATCCGCGAGCGGGGAGGGCGCGTTCGCGCCGTCGAGCGAGGCCACGACTTCGAGCACGCGCTCGGCGTCGGGTAGCACGAGCGGCGGCTCGACCCCGTTCGCGATCACCGGTCCGAGCCCGAGGCCGAGCTCGCGCACGCGAGCGCGCAGCTCGAGCGTCTCGTTCACGGGCAGCTCTTCGAGCAGCGACACGATCAGCACCAAGGTGCGCGACGCGTCGGTGAGCAGCGCTTGAACCAGATCGGTGTTGCGGCGCAGCGGACCGAGCCGCACGGTGTCGAGGATCACGGTCGGCGTCGAGAGCAGCGAGAGCCCATGGCCGGTCGCCGGCGCGTCGATCACGATCAGCGGCCAGACGGGCCGTCCGCGCGCGTCCTCGCGCGTGACCATGTGCCAGAGCTTCCCCAGCGTGATCAGCTCGCGCCAACCGGGCGCGGCCTCGAGGAAGCGGCGGAAGCCCGCGTTGCCGACGATCCCGCGCGCGAGCCTGCGCACGCGCAGCTGCAGCTCCAGGTACTCGAGCAGCGCGTCCTCGGGGATCAGGCGCAGCGTGAACAGGTTCGGCCCGGCGGCGAGCGGCTCGCGCGGCCTGTCGCCGCTCGCGCGCTGCGCGCCCAAAAGATCGGGCAGCACGGCCGCGTGCCCGAGCTCGACGACCAGCGTGCGCACGCCCGCGTCCGCGGCGAGCCGGCCCAGCGCGGCCGCGACGCTGGTCTTGCCGGTGCCACCCTTGCCGGTGACGAGCAGGAGACGACGCGCGAGCAGTTGCGCCACCAGGTCCGTCACGCGCGCGCCTCAAGCGGGGCGACGCATGCGCCGACTCGGGAATGAGGCCCTTCGATGACCGTCGAGTGCGAGAACTGCAAGACGCGCTTCCATGTCGCGGATGCGCGCATCCCCGCCAAGGGTGCGCGCGTTCGCTGCTCGCGCTGCCACCACCGTTTCCACATCACGCCGTCGTACGCTCCGCCCAAGCAGCAGAAGGCCTCGGCGCAGGGTAGCGCGGCGGAACCGGTTCTCGGCGGCGAGGCCGCGCGCGAAGAGGACCAGCTCGACAACCCGGAGTTCCTGTTCGACAAGCCGGAGCACTCCGGCGCCACCGGGGCGGCGAAGCCTGCTCGTTCCGGCCGCCCGGATCCGCGCGAGGCCGAGACGCAGCTCGACCAGCCGGCGCTTGCGCAGCCGCCCGATCCGATCGCGCCACCGCCCCCACCGGAGCCGCGCGTCGTCGAGAGCGGCGGGATGACCGCGCAGGAGCTGCTCGACGACGGGGCGCCCGAGCTCGGCACCGGCCGCTTCGACATCCGCGCCTCGCTCGGCGAGCCGGATTCCGAGATCGGCATCAGCGAGGACGTCGTGAGCAGCGCGACCGCGCGGGCGCTGCTCGGCCGCGACCTCGAGGACACCGGCGAATCGCTCGAAGCGCCGCCGCCGCCGCCGAGCAAGCCGAGCTCGACCAAAAAGGGCACCACGTCGAGCATTCCGAGCGGCGCGAGCAAGCCGAGCGTTCCGATCAAGCCGAGCGCCCCGCCGAAGTCGAGTGCGCCGAGCATTCCGAGCCCGTCCGGCAAGCCCGCCTTCGCGGAACTCGCCGACATCGCCGCCGAGCTCGGCGAGGACGAGGACAGCTCGTTCGCCGACTGGGATCCGCTGGCGACGCCGTCCAGCCTGTCCGCTCCGGCCGCGCCACCGCTCGGCGCCACGGCGGTCGGGGCCGTCCGCACCGCGAAGCTGTTCCCCGACCCGCCGGCCACGCAGCCCGGGGCCAAGGCCAGGAAGCGCGCCCCGGCCGACGCGCCCGACTTCGATCCCGAGGCCACCGGCCCTGCGGCGCTGATCCTGCGCATCGCCGCGATGATCGTCGGGATGGCGCTGGTCGGCGCCGCCGGTCGGCTCTTGTGGCTGCAGCGCGCGCTCGTCTCCGAGCCACCCCAGATTGTGCAAGCCGCGGGCTGGGTCGCCGCCGACCTCGAAACCTTCCTCGCGCGCAACGCCACTGGCGAGCGCGTGGTCGTCGTGCGCGGGAACCTGTTCCCGGAGGGCGCGGCGCCGCCGCCCGCGGTCGAGGTGCGGCTGCTCGGCGCGGACGGCCAGCCGCTGGTCGAAGCGCAAAGGACCTGGCTCGAGCGCATCGACGACGCCGAGGTCGCCCCCGATCGCCTCGAACTGCGTCTCGCGGCGGCTGGCGGCGAGATCGGAGCGATCGGTCAGATGGTCACGGGCTTCACGGCGGTGATTCCCGATCCACCGCTCGGTGTGCGCCGCGTCGAGGTCTCCCTGCGAGCGCGCGACCGGCTGCCCGACGGCACGGCTACCGCCGACACGCCCGAGGCGCCGAGCGCCGAGCCGCGCACCGAGACCGTCTCGCCGACTCCGACGGCGCTGCCGCTAGCGCCCGAGGCCGGCGACATCGTGCCCGCCGCGCCCGAACCCGACTAGCGCCCGCGCTAGTCGCGCTTCTTCTCGTCCCCGTCCTTCGGCGTGACGTCGATCGCGGTGTCCTTCAGCGCCCCGCGGAAGTTCTTGATGCCCTCGCCGAGGCCGCGGCCGATCTGGGGCAAGCGTGTCGCCCCGAAGATCACGATCACGATCACGAGGATGATCAGGAGCTCGGTCGCGCCGAAGCCGAACATGGCTGGAGATTCGGCGACGCATGAGTTGAAGTCAACCAATCGAGTCGGGACACTGCGCGGACATGAAGCCTGCGATCTTCAAGGCCTACGACATCCGCGGTCTCTATCCCGAAGAGCTCGACGCGCCCGGCGCGCTCGCGATCGGCCGCGCGTTCGCGCGCAAGCTCGGCCCGGGCGCCATCGCCGTGGGCTTCGACATGCGCACCAGCGCCGCCGCCCTGCGCGAGGCGTTCGTGACGGGCCTGCGCGCGGAGGGCGCGGACGTGATCGAGATCGGACGCGTCTCGACGCCGATCCTGTACTTCGCGACGACCCTGTTGCGCGCGGTCGGCGGCGCGATGATCACCGCGTCGCACAACCCGGGCGCTTACAACGGCTTCAAGCTGTGCGGACGAAACGCCGTGCCGATCGGGATCGAGTCGGGGCTGCGCGAGATCCGCGACGCCGCGCTCGCACTCGAGGGGCAGACGCCCCCGCCCGCGCGCGGCTCGCTGCGAAGCGAAGACGTGAAGACGCGCTACTACGACAGCCTGCTCGAGCTGTTCCCCGCGCGGCCGAAGCTGCGCGCGGTGATCGACGCCGGCAACGGCATCGCGGGCGAGGCGTACGGCGGACTGCTCGATCGCCTGCCGCTCGAGACGACGCGGCTCTACTTCGAGCCCGACGGCCGCTTCCCGAACCACGAGGCGGATCCGCTCAAGCACGAGAACCTGGTCGACTTGCAGCGCGCGGTGCTGGCCGAGCGCGCCGACCTCGGCATCGCCTTCGACGGCGACGGCGATCGGGCCGTGTTCGTCGACGAGACCGGCGAACCGATTCCGGCGGACCTGATGACCGCGCTGTTCTGCGAGGTGATTCTCGATCGCAAGCTGCTCGGCGCGGGCGACGGCGCGTCGATGCTCTACGACCTGCGCTCGAGCCGCGTCGTGCCCGAGACGATGCGCGCGCGCGGGGCGGTGCCGATCCGCAGCCGTGTCGGCCACGCGTTCATGAAGGCCGTCATGCGCGAGCGCGGCGCCTGCTTTGGCGGCGAGCTCTCGGGCCACTACTACTTCCACTTCCCGTCGGGCTACATCGGTGACGACGCGGCCGCGGCGATGATGCTCCTGCTCGAGGCGCTCGACGCGCGCAAACCGCCGCTCTCCAAGCTGTGGCGGCCGTACCGGCGCTACCGGCAGAGCGGCGAGATCAACCGGCGCGTGGCCGACGTGCCCGCTGCGCTCGCGCGCGTGCGCGCGGCGCACCCGAACGGCGTCGCGGACGAGCTCGACGGCCTCACCGTCACCTACCCGGACTGGTGGTTCAATCTGCGGCCGTCGAACACGGAGCCGCTGCTGCGTCTGAACCTCGAGGCGGCGAACGACGCCGAGGTCGCGTCGAAGCGCGACGCGCTGCTGGCGCTGATCGAGAGCTAGCGATGTCGGTGCCGCGCGCGCAGCGCGCGAGCGTCTTCGCGGGGCTCGGCGTGCTGCGCCGGGGTTTCACGCTGCTGAGCACGAACCCGTCGCTCTGGCCCTGGGCGGCGCTGCCGTTCCTGATCAGCCTGGCCGCGTTCTCGCTCGCGATCTGGGCCTTCGTCGCGAACCTCGACGCGATCGCGGGGCCGCTCGAGCGCGCGCTGGATCCGGGCGAGCCGTCGGCGTGGTGGGGCTGGGCGTGGGCCGGGCCGCTGCTGCTGCTCGCGGTGCTGGTGCGCTGGTTCCTGCTCGCCGCGCTGGCGGTCGCGGTCTACTTCCTGTTCACCGTGCTCGGCGGAATCGTCGCCGCGCCGTTTCTCGACGTGCTCTCCGAGCGCGTGGAGCGGATCGTTCGGGGTGAGCCCGCGCGCCCGAGTGAGGGCTTCGGCGCGGTGCTCGGCGCGGCGGCGCGCAGCGTCGTCGAAGAGTGCAAGCGCACGTTCTTCTTCGTCGCAGTTCAGGTCCTGATCCTGGGCGTCGGACTGGTGCCGGGTCTGCAGCCGCTCGCGGTGGCCGCGAGCCTGGCCTGGAGCGCCTTGTTCCTGCCGCTCGACTACACGGCCTACGCGCTGGACCGCAGGCGCGTGCCGTTCCGCGCACGGCGCCGTTGGATCTTCGCGCACAGCGCGCAGATGCTGGGCTTCGGCGGCTTCGGGCTCGCGCTCTTCTTCGTGCCGGGCCTCTCGTTCCTGTGCCTGCCCTGGCTGGTCACGTCGGCCACGTTGCTGGTGCTCGAGCTCGGCGCGCCCGAGTGAGGCGCGGCTAGCCGCGCGTCGCGCGCTCGCCGACCTCGCGCAGCCAGCTGGTCGCCGGCGCCTCGTCCTTGCTGAGCACGACCTGCGCGACGCCGACGGGCTTCGCGGCGAACGAACGCGCCAGCTCCGCGCCCAGGCCGACACCGACGAATGTAACGCGCGCGGGGTCGAGCTCGGGGTCGGCCGCGATCAGCGTCAGCAGCGCCGCGATGTCGGCTTCGACTTGCGCCTCGACGTCCGGTCGCAGCCGGCGCGCGATCGGCAGCGTCGCGTCGAGCGCGAGCGCGGTCAGCTTGTCGCTCTTGCGCGAGCCGCACAGCGGCAGATCGAACACGACCAGCGCCGCGCGTGCGCACCAGGCCGCGGCCGCATTGGCGCAGAACTCGGAGTTCGCGCAGCCGTCCGGGCCGGCCAGCAGGATCACCGGGTGGCGCGTGCCTTGCGCCGGCTTGATCGTTCGACCGCGCACGCGGTCGCCACGCGCGAGCAGGCTCCAGCCGGTCTCGCGGCCGAGGCGTTGCGCGGCCAGTCCGGCCACGTGTGCGGGCGCGTCGCCGGCCATCAGGCGGCGAGCCGTAGCTTGAGTCGCTGACACAGCGCGCGCAGGCTTTGCGCGGTGGCGCTCTCGTCCCCGAGCGCGTGCAGCGATTCGCCGCGCAGCAGCGAGCGGTAGCTCTCGGCGTCGCGCGCGAGACCGCCGAGCAGCTCGATCTCGACGCCGTGCTGGCGGCGCGCCGCGGCGGCGAGCCGCGCGATCAGGCTCGTGGCCGCTTCCGTGTTCGCCGCACCGACCACCAGCCCGAGCACGCGCCGGCCTGCGAGAGCGGGCGCTAGCTCGCGCAGCAGGCCGAGCGTCTTGCCGAGTCCCCACGCCGCGGTGTCCACGGGCAGGACCACTCCGTCGAGGTCCGCGACGGGAATCCCGCCGAGCAGCGCGCCGAGCCGGGCCGGCCGCTCCACCGCGATCGCCGGCTCGTCGCGGGGAGTGGCGGCCAGCGCGGCGGCCAGGTCTTCGCTCTCGCACCAGCGCACGCCCGCGACGCGCGGAAGCAGAGGGGAGGGCGCGAACGAGCTCAGCACGCAAGCCGTGGCCGAGGCGCTCGTCATGCCGCTCGCGAGCTCGAGCGCGAGCGAGCAAGCCAGCGGCCGCTCGGGATCCGCGGGCAGGCAGTAGCGAGGGGCGCGCGCGACCGCGGTCGCGGGGCGCTCGCGCGACTGCGCGGCGCTGCGGGCCTCGCGCTGCTCCTCCTCGGAGATGAAATAGTGGAGTACGTCTCCGAGGTTCCTGCGCGCCAAAGCGGACTCTCGTGCTAGCTGATGATGAGCACGGAGTTTACCCCGCCGGCGGGTCCTTCGACGCGGCGCGGGTTGCTCGGATCGGGCTGCCACTCGCCGTCGACGAAGTAACGGTACTGGTACACGCCCGGTCCGAGACGCACGACCTTCTCCCAGGTGCCGTTCGGGCCCAGGCGCGTTTCGACGCCTTGGTCGGGGATCCAGTTGTTGAAATCGCCCGCCAGCTGCACTTCGCGCACGTTCGGGTTCTTGAAGGTGAAGACCACCCCCTTGGCCGCCGCCGAGGCCAGCTCGACCGGCGGCTCGGGCCGGCTCGGCTGCGCCGGCGCGCGCTCTTCCTCGCGGTCGTACAGGACTTCCAGCGCGAGCGACATGTAGTCGACGAAGCCGTACGAGCGGCGATCGAGCTTGGCGATCGGGACGCCGCGCTGCGCCGCTTCGCGCAGGCGCACGTTGGAGCGGATCACCGTGTCGAACACGAGGTCCTTGTAGGTTTCGCGGATCTCCGCGAGCGCGCGCTTGGCGAAGCGCGTGCGGCCGTCGAACAGCGTCGGCAGGATGCGGATCTTGAGCGAGTGGCCGATCCGGTCCTCGAGCAGGCCGATGGTCTCGAGCAGCTTGCCCACGCCGTGCATGGAGTAGTAGCTGGTCTCGAGCGGGATGATCACCTCCTGCGCGGCGCGCAGGGCGTTGAAGGTCAGGATGCCCACGTTGGGCGGGCAGTCGATCAGGATGAAGTCGAAGCGCCTGTCGAGCTTCGCGATCGCGGTGGCCAGGCGCTCCGTGCGGCCGCGCGCGCCTTCGGCGCTGAGCTTTTGCTCGAGCGCGGACAGGATCACGCCGGATGGCGCGACGTCGAGGTTCTGCGAGGCGTTCGTGATCACCTCGCCGAGATTGGTGCCGGCGCCTTCGGGCTCGGCCAGCACTTCGTACAGGTTCTCGTCGACCTCTTCGGGGTCGACGCCGAGGCCGAGCGTCGCGTGCGCCTGAGGATCCATGTCGATCACGAGCACCGCATGACCTTCGGCTGCGAGACACCCGGCGAGACTCACCACGGTGGTTGTCTTTCCACAACCGCCTTTCTGGTTCATCACAGCGATGCAGCGCATTCCTGTCCCTCCCCCACTACGAGACAGAGATTCGAACGGGGCCGTGAGAGCACGGCTGGAGGAGCAGCAGCGTGGCGGGCGCCGTAGCATCCCGCAGGATGCGCGCGGTCGCTTCGCCTGATCCCGAAGAGGCAGATCGCGGGATCTCCCTCACATTCTCCACCCCCATTCGAACGCCGCGAAGCGTAGCAGCAGGAGAAACCGATGGCCAATGTAGAAAACGCGCGAGCGCGGCGGATCGGCGTGCTCGATGTGGGCTCGAACACCGTTCTGTTGCTCGTGCTCGAAGCGGACGGCCGCGTGATCCGTGACGAAGCGCACATCACGCGTCTCGGGCAGGGCGTGTTCGCGAGCGGAGTGCTCGCGCCGGCGGCGATCGAGCGCACGCGCGCGGCGATCGCGGAGCTCGCTGCGCGCGCGCGCGCGGACGGTGTAGAGCGCGTGGTCGCGGTCGGAACCGAGGCGCTGCGGCGCGCGCGCGACGGTGCGGGCTTTTTAGCGCGGCTCGTGCGCGAGGGTCGTGTGGACGCCGCCCGACTGCTCTCGGGAGTGGAAGAGGCGGAGGTCGCGGTCGAGGCGACACGCCAGCGGCTCGGCGCCTCGCGCGAGGCGCTGGCGGTGATCGATGTGGGCGGCGGCAGCACCGAGGTCGCCTGGCGCGCGCGCGCGCGCGATCCGATCTCGGGCCTGTCGCTCCCGCTCGGCAGCGTGCGCCTGACCGAGGCTCTGCTGCCTCGCCATCCGATTCCGAGCGAAGATCTTCTGCGCCTGCGCGAGGAGGTTCGTCGGGCGAGCGAGCCGCTCGAGGCCGCGCTGCCGCACGGCCTGCCGGACGACGCGGCGGTGGTGGCGGTCGCCGCCACCGCGACCACGCTCGCGACGCTCGAGCTCGCGCTCGCCCGCTTCGACGCCGAGCGGGTCGAGGGCCACGAGGTCGACGCGGACACACTTCGGGCCTGGGCCGAACGCCTGGCGGGCCTCAGCGTGTCGGAGCGTCGGCAGATCCCGGGCCTCGAGCCGGCCCGCGCCGACGTGATCGTGGCGGGCCTCGAGATCCTGCGCGGCGTGCTCGAGCGCCTGCGCGTGCGCCGTTTCACGGTCTCGGGCCGCGGCGTCCGGCACGGCGTGGCGCTGCGCGTGCTCGCTGGTCAGATGGTCATTTGATAACGTGCAAGCGTCCGTGGAACAGCACATTCTGGTCGTCGTCGGTCCGGACGGGCCGCGGCCCTTCATGCGCGGAATCCTGGTGCAGTCGCTGGTCTCGCGCGGCGTGCCCTTCGATGTGGCGCTGGAGACCGCGACGGCGATTCGCGACCGCATTGCCGCCGAGCGGCAGGTACTCGTAGGCGAGCTCTCGAGGCTCGTCGATGAGATCCTCGACGATCGCTACGACCTCGACGCGCGCTCGCCGCTCGGCAGTCTGGATCCGCCGCGCGTGCTGGAAGAGACGGGCTCGGGCAGCCCATTCTCGAAGGGGATCCTGGCCGTCTCGCTGATGGGCGCGGGCCTGGAGCCCGACGAAGCGCACGACGCGGCGCGCGAGATCGAGGCGCGACTCCTGCGCCAGGCCCTGCCCAAGATCGACCGCACGGAGCTGCGCGATCTGGTGGCCGAGACGCTCGAGCGCACGCACGGCGTCGGGCCCGCCAGCCGCTACCGGATCTGGCGCGCGGCGCGCGACGACGGCAAGCCGAGCTTGGTGCTGCTCGGCGGCGCCACCGGCTCGGGCAAGACCTCGATCGCGATCGAAGTCGCGCGCCGGCTCGAGATCCCGCGTGTGATCGGCACCGACTCGATCCGCCAGATCATGCGGCTGATGTTCTCGCCCGACCTGATGCCCGAGATCCACTGCTCGACCTTCGACGCCTACCTCGCGCTGCCGCGCGCGGCGGCGCCGGTGGGCGAGCCCGTGGTCGTGGGTTTCCGCGAACAGGCGCAGAAGATCGCGGTTGGCGTGCACGCGCTGTTCGACCGCGCGGTCGAAGAGAACACGAGCATGCTGATCGAGGGCGCGAACCTGGTGCCCGGCATGCTCGATCTGGGGCGCTACACCAACCGGGCGCACGTGTCGTTCATCATGACCGGCACGCTCGATCGCGAGGCGTACAAGAGTCGTTTCGCCACGCGTTCGGCCAAGGCGCGCGGCCGATCGGCCGATCGGTACCTGGAGCACTTCGACGACATCCTGGAGATCCAGGACTACTTGCTGTCCGAGGCCGAGCGCCACGGATTGCCGATCGTCGACAACGTGCACTTCGACACGGCGGTCGTGTCGGTGATCCGCTCGGTGATCGCGACGCTGCCTCCCGCGCAACAGAGCTCGAAGGAGTGAGAGTGCCTCGAATCGCAATCCGGCTCGCGCTGTGTGGGCTGGCGCTCGCGCTCTCGGCCTGCGGAACGCTGTCCGTGCAGGAAGAGAAGCAGATGGGCGCGCAGGTGCAGGCCCAGCTCCGCAAGCAGCTCGTCTTCGTGCGCGACCCGGTCACCGTCAACTACGTGCGCAAGTTCGGCGAGAGCCTGGCGAAGGCCGCGCGTCCGTCGCCGTTCGAGTTCCGCTTCTACGTGGTGGAAGACGAGACGCTGAACGCCTTCGCGATTCCCGGCGGCGCGATGTACGTGAACACGGGCCTGATGCTCGCGGTCGCGAACTCGGCCGAGCTCGCCGGTGTGCTCGCGCACGAGATGGGGCACGTCACCGCGCGCCACGTCGCGCAGAACGCGAATCGCGGCCGCAACACCGGCTTCGTCGCGAACATCTTCTACATCTTGGTCGCGGTTCTCACGGGCAATCCCTACCTGGCCAACGCGGGCGGCCTCGCCGGCTCCGTCGCCGGGCAGGCCTACATGGGCACGTACACGCGCGACGCCGAGCGCGAGGCCGACGCGCTCTCGGTCGAGACCATGGTGCACGCGGGTTGGAATCCCGAGGGCATGGTCACGATGTTCGAGACACTCCAGAAAGAGTCGGGCGGATTCAGCGGACCCGAGTTCATGTCGAGCCATCCAGCGACGGACGAGCGGATCGAGAACGTGCAGCGCGACATCGCGAAATATCCCGGCTCGACGGAGCTGAAATACGACGACGGCAAGCTTTCGATCATCCAGGAGCGCTTGCGTCTGATCATCGGCACCGACCGCGAGCAGCCCGCCGAAGACGAAGAGAGTGAAGGGGACGACGAGGACTGATCCGGCGTACAATGCGCCCGCTGCACGGGACTGCGGCCGGAGGCGCGAGAGAGTGGGACGACCTAGCCGGCTCGGCGAGCTCAAGGCGTCGGGTTACCGACCGCGCACCGTGCGCGAGGAGCTGCGCGCGAACCTGATCGCGCGCATCCGCGCCAAGCAGCCGCTGTTCCCGGAAATGATCGGGTACTCGGACTCGGTCGTGCCTGCGATCGAGAGCGCGATCCTGGCGGGGCACGACATGATCTTCCTCGGCGAGCGCGGCCAGGGGAAGAGCAAGATGATCCGCAAGCTGGTCGAGCTGCTCGACGACGCCGTGCCGATCATCGCGGGCAGTGAAGTCAACGACGATCCGTGCGCGCCGATCAGCCGCTACGGCCGCGACCGGGTCGAAAAGGAAGGCGACGCGACCCCGATCGAGTGGATCGAGCGCGCTTCGCGCTACGGCGAGAAGCTCGCCACTCCCGACGTGTCGATCGCGGACCTGATCGGTGAGATCGACCCGATCCGCGTGGCCGAGGGCCGCTACCTCGCGGACGAATCGACCATCCACTACGGGCTGATCCCGCGCACGAACCGCGGCGTGTTCTGCATCAACGAGCTGCCCGACCTGGCGGAAAAGGTGCAGGTGGGGCTGTTCAACGTGATGGAAGAGCGCGACTTCCAGGTGAAGGGCTTCAAGATCCGCCTGCCGCTCGACGTGCTGGTGGTCGCCAGCGCGAACCCCGAGGACTACACGCGCCGGGGTCGCATCATCACGCCGCTCAAGGACCGCTACCAGTCGCAGATCCGCACCCACTACCCGCCCACGCGCCAGCTCGAGATCGACGTCATGAAGCAGGAGCGGCGCAAGCCGCACACGCTAGCCGTGCCGCTCTGGGTGCCGCCGTTCATCGAGCAGATCGTCGCCGAGCTCACCATTCAGGCGCGCAAGAGCCCCGACATCAGCCAGGTCTCGGGCGTCTCGGTGCGCGCGTCGATCGCGAACTACGAGACCCTGCTCGCGTCGGCCGAGCGCCGCTCGCTGCGGCTCGGCGAGGACGAGGCCGTGCCGCGCCTCACCGATCTGCCGGGGCTGCGCGCGTCGATGGGCGGCAAGATCGAGCTCGAGTACGCCGGCACGGACAAGACCGAGTCGGAGATCCTCGACAATCTCGTGCGTCGCGCGGTGATCGAGGTCTTCAACGAGCTGTGCGCGTCGTTCGACCTCGATTCGGTCGTGCGCGCGTTCGAGGACGGCTGGAAGGTCGAGGTCGGCGACGAGCTGTCGGCCAGCGAGTACGCCGACGGCGTCGACAACATCGCGGGCCTGCGCAAGGCGGTCGAGCAGCTCGGCTGCGGCTCGAGCCCGCCGCGCATCGCGGCCGCGGTCGAGTTCGTGCTCGAGGGCCTGCACCTCGCGAACAAGCTCAACCGCGAAACGACGGGCAGCCGCGTCGTCTACGGGTAGGCCGTGCTGCTGCGCTACAGCCGCTGGGACGGCACGCAGCGACCGTTCTCGCTGGCGGCGGAGGCCGCGCTCGACGAGCTCGCGCGCCATCTGATGGAAGGCATGAGCGTCGACGAGGCGCTCTCCTGGATGCGCTACCAGGGCTTCGAGCTCGCCGGCCAGGACTTCCGCGTAATGGGCGTCGAGGAGCTCCTGCAGCAGCTGCGCCAGAAGGCGCGCGAGCTGATGACCGGCCGCAACCTGGATCACGTCTTCGACGAGCGCTGGCAGAAGCTCGCGCAGGCGCTCGACCGCGAGGAGGGCGCGCTTCGCGAGCGACACGGAGACGAGTCACAACGCCTGAACGAGTTCCGCGCGCGACGTGAGCCGCTGCCGAAGCGCTTGTCCGAAGCGCTGCGCCGCTTCGAGACGCACGAGTGGGGCGACGCCGACGCGGAAGCCGCCTGGCGCGAGCTCGTCGAGGAGATGGACGACGTGCGCGCGCTCGAGGAGTTCCAGGCGCGCAACCGCCAGCAGCTTCGCGGCGGTCAGAGCCTGTCGTTCGAGGAGGTGCGCGCTTCGAGAGCGCGTGGAAGTTGGCGCCGGGCACGCTCGACGACCAGGTCGGGCTCACCGTGGTCGAGGTAATGCATGCGATCAAGAAGGGAACCATCCGCGGCATGTATGTGCAGGGCGAAAACCCGGCGATGTCCGACCCCGATGCGAACCACGCGCGCGAATCGCTCGCCGCGCTCGAACACCTGGTGGTGCAGGACATCTTCCTGACCGAGACCGCGTATCTCGCCGACGTGATCCTGCCCGCGGGTGCGTTTCCCGAGAAGACCGGCAGCTTCACCAACACCGACCGCCTGGTGCAGATGGGCCGCCAGGCGATCAACCCGCCGGGCGATGCACGGCAGGACCTGTGGATCATCCAGGACATTGCCAACAAGCTCGGCTGCGGCTGGAACTACGGCCATGTCAGCGAGGTGTTCGACGAGATGCGCCACACCATGCCGAGCATCGCCGGCATCACCTGGGAGCGGCTGGAGCGTGAGCACGCGGTGACCTACCCCTGCCATGAAGAAGGCGACCCGGGCCAGTCGGTGGTGTTCACCGATCACTTCCCGCGTGAAGGCGGCAGGGCGCGTTTTGTGCCCGCCGACATCATCCCGGCCAACGAGCGGCCCGATGCCGAGTACCCGATGGTGCTCATCACCGGGCGCCTGCTCGAGCACTGGCACACGGGTGCGATGACGCGACGGGCCGGTGTGCTGGATGCGATCGAGCCGGATGCGACCGCCTCGCTCAACCCGCTCGATCTGGAGCATCTGGGAGTGCGGCCCGGAGAGACGATCACGGTGAAATCGCGCCGCGGCGCGGTCACCCTCTACGCGCGCGCCGATGACGGTACGCCGCGGGGCGCGGTATTCATACCCTTTTGCTTCTACGAGGCCGCCGCCAATCTGCTGACCAATCCGGCGCTCGATCCGTTCGGCAAGATCCCGGCCCCGGTGTACCGGAGCCTAGGTCGACCCGCGACGCTCGACATGGGCCTGCAGCG
>JANNLG010000234.1:0-9097 GCA_031396695.1 Deltaproteobacteria bacterium | reverse complement strand
GCGCGCCTTGATGCGCAGGTCGTCGGGGGAGAGCGGCGCGTAGCGCGACTCGAGCTCGTTGATGCGCGCCACGGCGGGACGCAGCGACTTGATCAGCCGCTCATTGGCCGAACCGAAAAGCTTCGTGGCAAACGCGCGAATGGGAGTCTCCCGGGGCGGGCGGGAGTATAAGGAAGGGCCTGCGCCCAAGCCACGGACGTTCACGCCACCGAGCCGGAATCAATCCAGAATGTAGTTGCGGGGGTTGACGGCCTTGCCGTTCACGAGCACGGCATAGTGGAGGTGCGGGCCGGTGCTGCGGCCAGTCGAGCCCATCAGGCCGATCTGCTGGCCGCGCTTCACGGTCTCGCCCGGCTTCACGAGCAGCTCCTGCATGTGGCCGTAGACGGTCTCGACGCCGTAGCCGTGGCGCACCTTCACGGCGTTGCCGAGCGAGCGCTTGGACGTGGCGTAGATGACTTCCCCGTCCGCGGGCGAGTAGATCGGCGTACCCGTACGGCCGGCGATGTCGAGGCCCTTGTGGAACTCGCGGCCGCCCGTCTGCGGCGAGGTGCGATAGCCGAACGACGAGGTGACCCAGCCGTGTGTCGGCGAGATCGACGGCGTGTGCACCAGCCGCACGGCCTGGTCCTCGAGGTGCGTGATCAAGCCCTGCAGACTCTGCTCTTGCGCGTCCGCGGCGTCGGCCAGAGTTTCGAGGCCCTCGCGGATGATCTCGTGGCGCTTCGCGCGCGAGAGCCAGGACACGTCGTCCGCGTCGAGCAGCTGTCCGTCCGTGCCGCCGATGCCGGGCAACGGCAGCGGGTCGGCCGGGTCGAGATTGGTGATCACGCGCAGCTTGCGCTCGAAGCCGTCGATCTTGCCGAGACGGGTGGAGATCGTCTCCATCTGCTCCGCGTAGGCGTGCAGCTCCTGGCGCTGCGCGGTGGTCTCGCGGCGCAGGCGCTCGAGCTCCGACAGGCTCACGCGCACGCGCACGTAGTCGACCGACAGCACCAGCAGCGCGATCGCGACGCCGACACCGGCGAGTGACGCGCGCTTGATCGATACACGCGGCACGTGGAAGCGGCGGATCGAGCCGGTGCCGCCGGGCACGATCATGAACGTGACGACGTCGTCCTTCTGCGGCGTGGTGGGATTAGACACCCGCGTTACTCCCGGATGCGGCGGCATCGAGCGACACCTTCAGGACCAGCTTTCCCATCCGCAGCTCGTCGCCGTGCGCGAGCGTCCTGCGGTGCTCGCGGGCGCCGTTCACGAGCGTGCCGTTCGTGCTGCCCAGGTCCTGCACGAACGCGTCCATGCCGTCGTAGCCGAACAGCGCGTGCGCGCGCGAGATGGTGGCCTCGTTCAGCACCAGGTCCGCGTTGCGACCGCGGCCGATCACGGTGCTCGGGCGATCGAGCTCCCACTCGAGGCCCTCGTAGAAGCCGCTGTTGATGCGCAAGCGCGTGCGCTGCGCCGGTGGCGGCACTGCCTGATCCGCGTTCTGGGCTTTCGAGTCGGCCACGCTGACGCCTCCTGTGCAGACAGGGCGATTTCCGCCCTTTGCACTCGAGAAACGGCATCGGCGAGGCCTATGGAAAGTTGAGGATGCGCATCACACCGCGCGACCGCGCGCGGGCCGGGACGCGCCCAGCAGCTCGCGCGCATGCGCGCGCGCAGCGTCGGTGACACGTCCGCCGCTCATGCGCGCTAGCTCATCGACGCGCGACTCGCCTTCCAAGCGCTCGACACGGGTGAGTGTTCGACCGCCGCGAACGGACTTCACGACCCTGTGATGCGCATCACCGAGCGCGGCGAGCTGCGGCAAATGCGTGATGCAGATCACTTGATGACGGGACGCCAGCGTGCGCAGGCGCTCGCCGACGCGCACCGCCGTGCGTCCGCCCAGGCCGGCGTCGATCTCGTCGAAGAGCAGCAGCCGCCCGGCGTCGGCCTCGCGCAGCACGTTGCGAAGCGCGAGCAAGAGCCTCGACAGCTCACCGCCCGAGGCCGCGTCGCGCAGCCGGCCGGGCGTCTCGCCGGGATTCGCGGCGAGCCAGAACGACGCTCGCTCGCGGCCCGATGGCCCGGAGGGCGGCTCGAGTCCGTCCAGGCCCTTGGCCGGGAGTGCTTCGAACTCGACGTGCAGGGCCGCTCGTCCGAGCTCGAGCGCGGCGAGCTCGACCGCGACGTCGCGTTCGAGCGCCTTGGCCGCGGCTCGACGCGAATCGGAGAGCGCGCGGCTGCGGGCGTCGAGCTGCTCGGCCACGTTCGCGAGCTCTCGTTCGAGTTCGGCGGTGCGCTCCTCGCCGCCCGCGAGACCGTCGAGCTCCGCGCTCGCGCGCGCGCGGTGCGCGATCACGTCCTCGAGCGTCGCGCCGTAGCGCGTCTGCAGGCGGCGCAGCTCGCCGAGTCGCTGTTCGACCTGCGCGAGCCGTTCGGGATCGGCCTCGAGCCGCGCGGCGTAGCGCGAGAGCGCGAGCGACACGTCGTCCAGCTCGAGTCGCGCGCGTTCGAGCGAGGCCTCGGGTTCCGCGAGCTCGGGATCGAGGTGGCTGTGGCCCCGCAGCGCGCCGCGTGCGGCGGCGAGCTTCTCGCGCAGGCCGTCGTCGCCGTCGAGATGTTCGAGAGCCGCGGCCGTGGCCTGCGCGAGTCGATCGACGTGGCCGAGCCGCGAGTGCTCGGCGCCGAGCTGCTCGAGCTCTCCGATCCTCGGCGCGGCGCGCTCGATCTGCTCGATCTCGAAGCGGAGCTGGTCCTCGCGCCGCGCCAGCGCCTCGCGATCGCGCCGCCGTGCCGCGATCGCGCTCGCGCGCTCGCGGAACTGCTGATACAGCGCCGCGACCTCGCGCGTGGCAACGCCCAGCGTCCCGTAGGCGTCGAGCAGGTCCGCCTGCGCCTCGGGCCGAAGCAGGCGTTGGTGCTCGCCCTGGCTGGTGATCTCGAGCTCTTCGCCCACCAGCTCCGCGAGCAGCGCGACGGTCGCGAGCTTGCCGTTCACGAACACACGGCCCCGTCCCTCGCGCGCGAGCGTGCGCGACACCAGCAGCGGCTCGTCGGCGTCGTCCGCGAGTCCGAGCGTGCGCGCGCGCGCGAGCAGCGAGCTCGAGCGCAGCGTCGCTTCGACCGAAGCCTCGCTCGCGCCGGCACGCACGAGCTCAGAGCCGACGCGCTGGCCGGAGAGCAGCGCGATCGCACCGAGCAGCACGGACTTGCCGGCGCCCGTCTCGCCCGTGAAGACCGAGAGCCCCGGACCCAGCTCGAGCTCGAGCTCGTCGATCGTGACGAGGTTTCGAACGCGCAGGGTCTCGATCAACGCGAGCCCCAGCCGAGCTTCGTGCGCAGCGTCTCGAAGTGGTCGTGCGGCGGCGTGGCGACGAAGCGCGCGGATTCGCGTGCCTTCACCACGCGCACCTCGTCGCCCTGCCGGAGCGTCGCTCCGACCTGACCGTCGAGCGTGAGCGTGGCGTCTTCGGGCGAACGCAGGCGCACCAGAATCTCGCGGTCGTCGGGCAGCACCAGCGGCCGCAGGCTGAGCGTGTGCGGACAGATCGGATTCAGGATTGCGGCCGGCACGCGTGGATCGACGATCGGTCCGCCGGCCGACAGGTTGTACGCGGTCGAGCCCGTCGGCGTCGCGACCAGCAAGCCGTCCGAGCGGTAGCTCGACACGAGCACGCCGTCGACCAGCGCCTCGAGCTCGATCAAGCGCGCGAGCGCTGAGCCCTTGGTGATCACGGCGTCGTTCAACACCCGCTCGCGCAAGAGCTCGCGGCCTGCGCGCGCGTGCGTGACCTCGAAGCGCGTGCGCTCGACGATCGTGTGCTCGCCGCGCAGCACGGCGCCGAGCGCGGCTTCGGCCTCGTCGGGATTCACGGCCGTGAGAAAGCCGAGGTGTCCGAGGTTCACGCACAGCGCCGGCAGCGAGCGCGTGCCGATCGCGCGCACCGCCGCGAGCACCGAGCCGTCTCCGCCGAGTACCACGAGCAGGTCCGCGCCGTCGACGATCTGCTCGAGGCGCAGGGCGCTGCGCTCACCGACGTGACTCGCGGCGGCCTGGTCGAGCACGACCTCGACGCCGGCGGCGCGGATCAACGCGACCAGGCGCGCGACGAGAGCGTCGAGTCCCGTCGGGCCGGCGGTCTGGCCGGCCTTCACGGTGAGCGCGATGCGTTTCCAGCCCCCCATGCGGCTTCCGACGATACGTCCCACGCCAGTGTCGGGCAAGGTAGACTGCGCGCGTGGAGCTCTTTCCGCGTGAACCCGCGGTCACCAACGCCCCGCGACGGGATGCTCCGCTCGCCGAGCGCATGCGCCCGCGCACGCTCGAGGAGTTCGAGGGCCAGGCGCACCTGCTCGCTCCGGGCAGCCCTCTGGGACCGCTGCTCGCGGCCAAGGGCAAGCTGCCCTCGTGCATCTTCTGGGGGCCGCCGGGCTCCGGCAAGACCACGCTCGCGCGCCTGCTCGCCGAGCGCGCCGGCCTGCGCTTCGCCGCCGTCTCGGCGGTGCTCTCGGGCGTGAAGGACCTGCGCGACGAGATCGCGCGCGCCGACGAGGAGCGGCGGCGCGGCGTGCGCACCGCCCTGTTCGTCGACGAGATCCACCGCTTCAACAAGGCGCAGCAGGATGCGCTGCTGCCCTGGGTCGAGCGCGGAACGGTGGTGCTGCTCGGCGCCACGACCGAGAACCCCTCGTTCGAGGTGATCCCGGCGCTGCGCTCGCGCGCGCGCATCTTCACGCTGAAGGCGCTCGATGCGGTCGCGCTGGCGAGCATCGTGCAGCGCGCGCTCGACGACCGCGAGCGCGGGCTCGGCGAGCGGGGACTCTCGCTGTCGGCCGAAGCGCTGGAGCTGATCGCGCGGCTCGCCGAGGGTGACGCGCGCCGCGCGCTCGGCCTGCTCGAATCCGCCGCGGAACGCGCCGAGCGCGTGATCGAGCGCGAGCACGTCGCGGCCGCGCTCGAGTCGCGTCTGCCCGACTACGACAAGGGCGGAGAAGCGCACTACGACGTGATCTCGGCTTTCATCAAGAGCCTGCGCGGCAGCGACCCCGACGCGGCCGTGTACTGGCTCGCGCGCATGCTCGAGGGCGGCGAAGAGCCGCGCTTCATCGCACGACGGCTGCTCATCTTCGCGTCCGAGGACGTGGGCAACGCGGATCCGAACGGCCTGGTGGTCGCGGTGGCCGCCGCCGAGGCCTTCGATCGCGTCGGCCTGCCGGAGGGCAAGCTCATCCTCTCGCAGGCCACGACCTATCTCGCCTGCGCGCCGAAGAGCAACGCCAGCATGCTCGCGATCGGCGCGGCCAGCGCGGCGGTGAAAGAGCACGGCGCCCTGCCCGTCCCGCTGCACCTGCGCAACGCACCCACGGATCTGCTGCGCGAGCTCGGCTACGGCAAGGCGTATCGGTACCCGCACGACAGCCCGAGTCACTTCGTGCGCGAGCAGTATCTGCCGGACGCGCTCTCGGGGACTCACTTCTACGAGCCGTCGGACCAGGGCGACGAAGCGACGACGGCCGAGCGACAGCGCGCGCGCTGGTCGGAACCGGGGGACGAGGGCGGCGAGCGCTAGTCGCCTCGCGAGACCGCGATGAACAGCGTCGAGCCGCCGCGGCGCACCAGCAGGAGCACGCTCTTGCCGGCCGCGGCGATGCGCGACTCGAGCTCGCGCGCGCTCGCGACGGGCTTGCGGTCCGCCTCGAGAATCACGTCGCCGGGCTCGATGCCCGCGCGCGCGGCCGGTCCGTCGGGTTCGAGCTCGACGACCGCCACACCGGACAGATCCCCGAGCTCGAGCCTCTCGCGCAGCTCGTCGTCGAGATCCTGGACGCGCAAACCGAGCGAGCCCGCGCCACCGCCGGGCGCGCCGCCCGCGCGCGCCTCGGGTCCGGCATCGAGCGCCTCCACGAGGATCTCGACCGTCCGGGTCTCGCCGTCGCGGTGCAGCACCACCGGAACCTGCTTGCCGACCTCCGTCGCGGCCACCGCGCGCGACAGGTCGCTGAGCTTGCCGACCGGCTTGCCGTCGAAGCTCTGGATCAGGTCGCCGCGCGCGACGCCGCGCGCGACGCCGGCCTTCTCGGCGGGTCCACCCGGCGTCACCTGCGCGATCAGCGCGCCCTCGGTGGACGTGAGCGAGAGCGCCTTCGCGAGCTCCGGCGTCACGACTTGCACCGCCACGCCGATCCAGCCGCGGGTCACGCTCCCGTTCGCCTTGAGCTGCGGAAGGATGTCCTTCGCCAGATTGATCGGGACCGCGAAGCCGATCGTGTTCGCCTGCGGGTTTACGGCCGTGTTGATGCCGATCACCGCGCCGGACAGGTCGAGCAACGGACCGCCCGAGTTGCCGGGATTGATCGCGGCGTCGGTCTGGATGTAGTCGTCGTACGGACCCTGACCGAGCTCGCGCCCCTTCGCAGAGACGATTCCGAAGGTCACGGTGTGATCGAGGCCGAACGGGTTTCCGATCGCGACCACGAAGTCGCCGGGGAGAAGCGCGTCGGAGTCGCCGAGCCGGAGCGCGTGGCGCTCGGTCGACCCCTCGACGCGGATCAGCGCGATGTCGGTCTTGGGGTCGAGACCGACGACCCGCGCCTCGCTCTCGGTGCCGTCGGAAAAGTGCACGCGGATCTGGTCGACGCCGGCGACCACGTGCACGTTCGTGACGATGAAGCCGTCCGCCGAGATCACGAAGCCGCTGCCCATGCTCGGAACCTGGAACTGCTGCGGCGCCTGCTGACGCGGTAGCCCGCGCCCCCCCGGCCCGCCGAAGAAGTCGCGGAAACCCGGTGGCAGCCCGGGGAACTGAGAGGGCTGGCGCGTGACCGTCTTCGACGTGTGCACGTTCACGATGCCGGGCGCGACCTCGAGCGCGAGCTTGGCGATGCGCGAGTGCTGCTCGCCGGGCTCGCCCTCGATCGGGCCCTCGGCCCAGAAGCGTCCGGGCGTCGCGGGCGGCTCGACCTCGGCGACCTCCGCCGGCGGCTGCGCCGGCGCGGGCGCGTTCGAGAGCCAACCCGAGCGCACGACCATGAAGGCGGCGGCGAATCCGAGCGTCGCGCCGAGCGCGATCTGAACGACCCTACCCACCGACACCTCGTCGTCGCGGAATGGTCTGGCGGGGCGGACGGGACTCGAACCCGCAACTTCCGACGTGACAGGCCGGTGCTCTAACCAATTGAACTACCGCCCCAAACCGGCGCTCTTGTTACCGAAGGCGTACGTCTTTGGCAAACGACCGGCGGGCCTGGGCGGAGAGGGATTCGAACCCCCGGCCCGCGCCGTGTAAAGGCGCCGCTCTACCGCTGAGCTATCCGCCCGAGCTCATGGTCGGGTACCGCGGCGCTTCGCGTTTGGCAATCGCACTCAGGCGTTCCGCGCCCGGTCGACCGCCGCCATCACGTCGTTTGAGGCGCCGCTGGGCGCCGGCACTTCGGTGATCGGGTCTTCGACGTCGTCGTACTCGAGCCGCAGCGCCCGGCTCATGATCGCGTGCATGTCGTAGGTGCAGACGATGTAGGTGAACTCGAGGATCTCGACGTCGCTGAGCTCGGCGCGCAGCGCGTCGAAGACCGCGTCTGGCACGCGCCCCCCTTCGAGCACCAGGCAGTCCGTGTAGGCCAGCACCGCCCGCTCGATCGGCGAGTAGCAGGTGGCCACCGACCAGGCCTTGATCGCGCGGATCTTGTCCTCGACCAGGCCCACGGATCGCGCCGCCTTGCAGTGCTGCGAGAACACGAAGCGGCTGCCGCGCGCGTAGCCGGCGCGGAGCTGGCCGAGCTCGCGGAGCTGGATGGAGATCTTCCGGTTCTTGCTGCGGTAGAACGCGAAGCCCGACACCGTGTGGTCGAAACAGTCGGGCACGTTCGCGAAGACGGTCCACCAGTTGCCCGGCGTGCCGGTGGCGGTGCCGGGCGACTTCACCGGATCGCGGTCGCCGAAGATCAGCTCGTAGAGCTTTCGGCCGCCCGGGTGGACTTCGTCGCGCGAGACTTGCTTCAGGCGAGGCATGGAGGGCTCCCTTTCCCGTGTGTGCGCCCATCATCTGCGCGTCGCGAGGGATTCGCGAGAGCTCTCGATCGAGGTAGTGCGCGCGCGCACGATGCTTCGGCACCGGCCGGATCGCGAGGTTCGTCGGTCCCGGCCCGCAGCCGGGCAGCCCGATCTAGTTCACGTTCGCGGGGGCCTCGCCGGGGATCGACTCGAAGATCTCCTCGAGCGGGTACTCGGGCAGGCCCTCGTCGAGGGAAGCGTGCTTCTCGAGCTTGAGCGCGTGGCGCAGGACCTCGTCCATGTTCTCGACCAGCACGATCTTGAGCCGGCGCTTCACCTTGACGGGGATCTCCTTGAGATCGCGCTCGTTCTCCTTCGGGATCAGCACCGTCTCGATGCCGCCGCGGACGGCCGCGATCAGCTTCTCTTTCAGACCGCCGATCGGCAGCACGCGACCGCGCAGCGTGATCTCGCCGGTCATCGCGATGTTCGAGCGCACCGCCATGCCGGTCAGCGCGGAGATCAGCGCGGTGGCCATGGTGATGCCCGCGGACGGACCGTCCTTCGGGATCGCGCCCTCGGGCACGTGCACGTGGATGTCGTGGGTGGCGAAGAAGTCCTCCTTGATCCCGTAGGAGTGCGCGCGCGCCCGCGAGTGGGTGAGCGCGGCCTGGGCGGATTCCTTCATGACGTCGCCGAGCGATCCGGTCAGGGTGAGGCGTCCCTTGCCGGACATCGCGCGCGCCTCGATGAACATGATGTCGCCGCCGGTCGCCGTCCAGGCCAGGCCGGTGGCGATGCCGACCTCGTCCTCCTTGAGGATCTCCTCGGGAAGGATCTTGGGCGCACCCAGGTACTTCGGCAGGTTGCCGGGCGTCACCTTGGTCGTGGTGGCCAGGCCCCCCGCCACCTTGCGCGCGACCTTGCGCGAAATGGCGGCGATCTCGCGCTCCACGTTACGCAGCCCCGCCTCGCGGGTGTAGCTGTTGAGGATCACGCGCAGCGCCTGGTCGGTGAGGAGCAGGTTCTCGGGGGTGATGCCGTGCTCCTCGAGCTGCTTGGGAACGATGTGGCGCTTGGCGATCTCGACCTTTTCCTCTTCGGTGTAGCCGGAGAGGC